>CANCJD010000085.1 GCA_947378275.1 Comamonadaceae bacterium | reverse complement strand
TCTTCCACGCGGTGGATTTTTCCGCCGCCGGCAGTGATCATGCCCTTGTAACGCTCCAGCATGGCTGGAACTTGCTCGCTCTGATCCGGGTGGATCATGAGAATGATTTCGTAGTGACGCATTGATACTCCTTTTGGATAAGCCCACAGTGGGGCCAGAAAAAGCCGCCCCCAGCGTCTAAGTGGAGTGCGGCAAGGCGAAGCCCTCGATTATAGCCTGGTACTAGGCCGCCGCCCAACACCACGCTTAGTCAACGCCGGAACGCCGCTGTCCGGTGCGAGTCCATAGGCTGATCAGCACCGTAGCGGCAATGCCTGCAGGCACGCCAAACACTCCGGCCGAGACGGGCTGAATGCCCCACCACAGCGTAGCGCCCCAACCGGAAAATAGGCCTTGGAGCCCCGGCAGATGGGTGGCCATGTAATACAAGGTGACGCCCAGCCCCGTCAACATCCCCACAACCGCACCCGCGCGGGTGGCGCCCGACCAGAAGATGCCCAGCACCATGGCCGGCACCAGACCAGCTGCGGCCAACGAGAACGAAGCCGCCACCAAGTACAAAATTCCTGCCGGTCGCTGCGCTGCCGCATAGGCCGCCAGCAAAGCCACCACCAGCAGCGCAAACTTGGACCACATCACAGGCCGCATCGCTTGGGCCTTATCGCCCTCGCCTTCAAACACCAGGTCGTGGGCCAAGGCGTTGCCGATGGTCAGCAGCAGGCCGTCGGCGGTGGACAGCGCGGCGGCCAGGCCACCAGCGGCCACCAAAATCGAGAAGATGGCGGGCAAACCGCCAATTTCCGGACTGGCCAACATCACCAGGTCCGCTCCCACCTTTAACTCGGAAAACTGGAGGATTCCGTCGCCGTTGACGTCAGCCACCGACAAGAGCGAGGGGTCACGCGACCATTGCGCAATCCAAGTCGGCAGGCTGTCTATGGGCTGGCCGACCAGATGGGCCATGATTTCATATTTGACCAAGACAGCCAAGGCCGGCGCGGCCAAGTACAACAAGGCGATGAAAAACAAGGACCATGCCACCGATTCGCGCGCCTGCGCCACATTGGGCGTGGTGAAGTAGCGCGTCAGCAGGTGCGGCAATCCGGCCGTGCCCACCATCAGGCAAAACATCAGGGCCAGAAAGTTGGCACGGGAGTTGTTAAAAACTTCCTTGTCAGCCGCTGAGCCTTCTGGATCGCCGGCAAATGCCTGGGCATGGGGCGGCATACCTCCCAGAGGCTGAGCACGGCTGCGGTTATCGGTCAACTGGCGGGACCAAAGTTCGCGGGCTGCAGCTGCATCTTTGGGCACAGCCGCGATCTGGCGGCGCAAGGCCATGGCGCGGCTATCGTCGGCCACGGTTTCGCCCAGTTCGCGCAACTGGCGGCGCAGCTCCATGCGCTCAAGGCGCATGGCCGTGTCCACATCCTGTAGCTTTTGCTCCAGCGCATCGGCGCGCTGGGCGTAAATAGCCAGCACCTGCTTTTCGGCGGGTGACGCCTGGATCTGGCGCTCCATCTCAGCAATCTTGGGCAGCTGCTGGCCGTAGGCCAAGGCGGCAAAAGGATTGCCCATCTGCTGGTAGGACAACCATGACACTGGCAAAGTAAAGGCCAGGATGATGACCACGTATTGCGCCACTTGCGTCCAAGTGACCGCGCGCATGCCACCCAAAAAGGAACACACCAGCACGCCACCGAGGCCAAGCAGGATGCCGATTTCAAAATGCAAGCCGGTCAGGCGCGAAGTGATCAGACCGACGCCGTAAATCTGCGCCACCACGTAGGTAAACGAACACAAAATGGCCGCTCCGGCAGCAATGCGACGCGGCCAGCGTCCGCCAAAGCGCAGCGCAAAATAGTCGGGCAAGGTGTACAAATTGAGCTGGCGCAGGTAAGGCGCCACCAACAAAGCCACCAGGCAAAAGCCCCCCGTCCAGCCCAGCACATAGGCCAAACCGCCGGGCTGGTCGCCAATGCCCGTGAAGCCTTGCAGGTACAAGCCCCCCGATAGACTGATGAAAGACGCGGCGCTCATCCAGTCGGCGGCTGTGGCCATGCCGTTGTACATGGCCGGTATGCGCCGCCCGGCGACGTAATACTCTTGCGCGTTGGCGGTGCGGCCATAGACCCCGATGCCAGCGTAGAGCACCAAGGTGACCGACAAAAAGATGCCGGCGATCCAAACCTTGGGCATGCCAGCCTGTTCCGCCAGACCCAGGCCAATGAGGGACGCCAACAAAACGGCTACATAGGTGCCAAAGCGGCGGTGGATACGCATTGCGTATGCGGCCAGCGTGGCCGCCGCTTCAGGGCTTGGGGCGTCTCCCTGGCGGCTCTTGCGCCAGGCGAAAAACACCACGATGGCAATGAACACCGCCACCGAGCCCTGCGCGGCAAACCAAAATCCCACGGGCCAGCCGGCCACCACGGCTTGTAAATCGCGAACAAAAAACACCACCCCAAAAGACGCCGCAAACCACAGGGCCAGCAAGACGGCATGCAGCCGCCACGCGCCCTGGGCCTGCGTCGCTTTCATCGGGCTGCGAGTTGCTGCCAGGTGGCGATCACCGAGTCCGGGTTGAGCGAGATGGACGAAATGCCTTGCTCATCAAGCCAAAGTGCGAAATCCGGATGATCGCTGGGGCCCTGGCCGCAGATGCCGATGTACTTGCCTTGCGCCTTGCAAGCCGTAATCGCCATGCTGATGAGGGCTTTGACCGCCGGGTCGCGCTCGTCAAAGTCGGCGGCCAGCAGCTCCATGCCCGAGTCGCGGTCAAGACCCAGGGTGAGCTGGGTCAGGTCGTTCGACCCAATCGAGAATCCGTCAAAGTAGGCCAAAAACTCGTTGGCCAGAATCGCGTTGCTCGGAATCTCGCACATCATGATGAGCTTCAGGCCGTCTTTGCCGCGCTCCAGGCCGTGGCGCGCCAGCAGCTCGGTCACCTTGCGGGCCTGCTCCAGCGTGCGCACAAAAGGCACCATGACCTGCACGTTGTCTAGGCCCATGTCTTTGCGAACGCGCTTCAAAGCCTCGCACTCCATGGCGAACGCTTCGCCAAAATCGGCGCTCACATAGCGCGCCGCGCCTCGGAATCCGAGCATGGGGTTTTCTTCTTCGGGCTCGTAGCGGCTGCCGCCAATGAGCTTGCGGTATTCATTGCTCTTGAAGTCCGACAGGCGCACGATCACGGGCTTAGGCCAGAAAGCCGCCGCAATGGTGGCAACGCCTTCGGCCACGCGGTCTACGTAGAACGCACGGGGTGAAGCATGGCCGCGCGCCACCGATTCGACCGCTTTTTTCAGGTCGGCGTCGATATTGGGGTAGTCCAAAATCGCTTTGGGGTGCACGCCAATGTTGTTGTTGATGATGAACTCCAGCCGCGCCAGGCCCACGCCCTGGTTAGGCAGCTGACAAAAGTCAAAAGCGAGCTGGGGGTTGCCCACGTTCATCATGATCTTGACGGGAATCTCGGGCATCAGGCCGCGCTGCACTTCCGAAACTTCTGTCTCGAGCAGGCCGTCGTAAATAAAGCCGGTGTCGCCCTCGGCGCAACTCACCGTCACCAGCATGCCTTCTTTGAGCGCCTCGGTGGCGTGGCCGCAACCGACCACGGCCGGAATGCCCAACTCGCGCGCAATGATGGCGGCGTGGCAGGTGCGCCCGCCGCGGTTGGTCACGATGGCAGATGCCCGTTTCATGACCGGCTCCCAGTTGGGATCGGTCATATCGGTCACCAGCACGTCACCCGCCTGCACGGTGTCCATCTCGCTGATGTTGTGGACGATGCGCACCGGGCCGGTGCCGATTTTTTGGCCAATGGCGCGGCCTTCGACCAGCACGGCGGCGCGGCCCTTGAGCTTGTAGCGGTATTCCACCGCGTTGGCGGCCTGGCTTTTGACGGTCTCGGGGCGCGCTTGCAAGATGTAGAGCTCGCCGTCAATGCCGTCTTTGCCCCATTCGATGTCCATGGGCCGGCCGTAATGGTCTTCAATCACCAGCGCGTAGCGGGCGAGTTGCTCGACGTCAGCATCGGTCAGCGAATAGCGGTTGCGCAGTTCGGTGGGCACGTCGGTGGTTTTAACCAGCTTGGCGCCAGCGGCCTGTTCTTGCAGGCTGGTGAACTCCATTTGCAGCAGCTTGGAGCCCAGGCTGCGGCGAATCACAGCGCGTTTGCCTGCGCGCAGCATGGGTTTGTGCACGTAAAACTCGTCGGGGTTGACGGCGCCCTGCACCACGGTTTCGCCCAGGCCGTAGCTCGACGTGATGAACACCACGTCCGAGAAACCCGATTCGGTGTCGATGGTAAACATGACCCCGGCCGCACCCAGGTCCGAGCGCACCATACGCTGAATGCCGGCGCTCAAAGCCACATGCTCATGGGCAAAGCCCTTGTGCACCCGGTAGCTGATGGCGCGGTCGTTGTACAGCGAAGCAAATACTTCGCGGATCTTGTGCAGCACGTCTTCAATGCCCACCACGTTCAAAAACGTTTCTTGCTGGCCGGCAAACGAGGCGTCGGGCAGGTCTTCGGCGGTGGCCGACGAGCGCACGGCAAAGGACGCGGCCGGGTTGCCCGAACTGAGCGTCGCAAAGGCACTGCGGATACCCTGCTCCAGATCGGCCGGAAACGGCTGCACTTCCACCATGGCGCGGATTTCAGCGCCGGCCACGGCCAGGGCCCGCACATCCTCGATATCGAGTGCACCCAGGCGCGCGTTGATGCGGCCACTCAGGTCCTGGTAGGCCAAAAAGGCGCGGAACGCGTGCGCCGTGGTGGCAAAACCGGTGGGCACTTTCACGCCCTGAGGCAACTGAGAAATCATCTCGCCCAGGCTGGCGTTTTTGCCACCCACGGACTCGACGTCGCTCATGCGCAGGTGCTCAAAAGGCACGACCCAATCCGTGTCACTAAAAAGATCAGACATTACAAGACTCCAAAGTTAAAAATCGGGCCAGGGCTGGCGGCGGCAGAGGGTGGTAAACGGAGCGCCTTTGTATTTGTTGTTCTGTCGGTCTGCTTGCATCACCCAGGTGGACCACAGGGCGAATTGTAGGACGCGGCCCTGCCCTCAGACCGAGAAAGCGCCACCCGCAAACTGGACCACAATGCGGGCTGGGGCCAAGCCATGGCTGGCGCCGCCCCGTTTTTCTACTTCTTTGCTTTGTCCCACCATGCCCCAACGCAGCGTATTTTTTGTCTCCGACGGCACCGGCATCACCGCCGAGACTTTTGGCAACGCCATATTGGCCCAGTTTGAAACCAAGGCGCGCCACAACCGCATGCCCTTTATCGACACGGTAGACAAGGCCCACCAAGCGGTGCGCCAAATCAACCACGCCGGGGTGGTGGACGGCGCGAAACCGATTGTTTTCACCACGCTGGTGAATATGGAAGTGCTGCAGGTCATTCAAGCCGGTTGCCAGGGCATGCTGCTAGACATGTTTGGCATGTTCGTGCATCCGCTGGAGCAAGAGCTCAACCTCAAGTCCAACCACCGCATTGGACGCTTTAGCGACGCCAGCAAAAGCCAGGAATACCACGACCGCATCGAGGCGATCAACTTTTCGCTGGCCCATGACGACGGCCAAAGCAACCGCGACTTGGAGCAGTCTGACGTGATTTTGGTGGGCGTGAGCCGCAGCGGAAAAACGCCGACTTCGCTTTACCTGGCGATGCAATACGGCCTGAAAGCGTCCAACTACCCGCTCATTCCAGAAGATTTTGAGCGTCGGCAGCTGCCCGCAGCGCTTTTGGCACACAAGAAAAAAATCTTTGGCCTGAGCATTCAGGCTGAGCGCTTGAGCGAAATCCGCAATGAGCGGCGCCCCGACTCCAAGTACGCGTCCCTGGCGAACTGCCGCATGGAGGTGAGCGAGGCCGAAAGCATGATGCGCCGCGCGGGCATCCGCTGGCTATCGACCACGACCAAGTCGATCGAGGAAATCGCAACCACCATATTGCAGGAGTTGCACCCCGAACGGCTGGTCTACTAGCGCAACAGGCTTACAGGCCCAAGGCCGCCAAACCGGCGCGGGCAATTTGCGCGTCTTCGCTCGATTTGACGCCGCTGACGCCCACCGCGCCCAGGCATTGGCCGTCTTTGATGATAGGCACGCCGCCCTCCAACATGCCGTCGAGCGTGGGGGCGCTCAGGAACGAGAAGCGCCCGCCGTTGATCATGTCTTCGTACATCTTGGTTTCGCGCCGACCGATGGCCGAGGTGCGCGCTTTGGAAGGTGCAATCAAGGCGGAGATGGGCGCGGCGCCGTCCAGGCGCTGCAGCCACAGCATATTGCCACCATCGTCCACGATGGCAATGGTCACCGCCCAAGCGTGTGCCAGTGCTTCGGCCTCGGCAGCGGCGGCAATGGCCTTGATGTCGGAGAGTTCGAGAAAGAGTTTGTTTTTCATACTTTAGGGCTCAAAAAATAGGGAACGCGCGAGCATACCCGTTCGCCGCGGGTGGCCAAAACCGGCCCTTGGTCAGCCAACCCCATACAAAATCAGGCCAAATTCCACAATATTTGGGACCGGCGCTTGCAAATGCCTAAAATCCGCCCACCTGCACTACAGGTTTTCAAGGAGTTTGACCATGAATGAACACACAACAATGATGGACTACCGCGCGGGCTACGGCCTGTCGGCCCAAGAACGCAACAAAGTTCTGCGCAATACCTACTGGCTGCTGGCCCTGAGCCTGGTACCTACCGTGTTGGGCGCCTGGATGGGCGTGGCCTTGGGGCTGGGCCAGGTGTTTAGCGGCGGCCTGGGTCTGGTACTCTTTTTGGGCGGCGCATTTGGCTTTATTTACGCCATCGAAAAAACCAAGAATTCGGCCACCGGCGTGCCCGTCTTACTGGGTTTCACCTTCTTTATGGGCCTGATGCTCTCGCGCCTGATTGAGTCCACCCTGGGCTTCAAGAACGGCCCCGAACTGATCATGACCGCGTTTGGCGGCACGGCGGGCGTGTTTTTCCTGATGGCCAGTGTGGCGTCCGTCATTAAGCGCGATATTTCTGGCATGGGCCAGTGGCTGTTTGTCGGCACCATCGTGCTGCTGGTGGGCGGCATCATCAATATGTTTGTCGGCTCGTCCACCGGCATGGTGGTGATGTCCATGGTGGCGATTGGCATTTTCAGCGCCTACATGCTGTATGACATCAAGCAAATCATCGACGGCGGCGAGACCAACTACATCTCGGCTACGCTGGCGCTGTACCTGGACATCATCAATGTGTTCCAGAGCCTCTTGGCGCTCTTGGGCATTTTTGGCGGCGAGCGCGAATAAGCGACTCCCACCACCTAATAAAAAAGGCCCGCGAGGGCCTTTTTTATTGCCTGCCGTTTGGCAATAGCGCGGGTTTACGCCCGCTCAAACACCGCAATGCTTTCCACGTGCGCCGTGTGCGGAAACATATTCACCACACCTGCAGCCGTGCAACGGTAGCCCGCCTGCTCCACCAGCACACCGGCGTCGCGCGCCAGGGTGGCAGGGTTGCAACTGACGTAGACGATGCGCTGGGGCGGCGTCCAGTCTTGGCGCAGCTCGGGCGTGGCGTGCAGTTCAGCCAGGGCTTGCACCAGGGCAAAAGCGCCTTCGCGCGGCGGATCGATCAGCCATTTGTCGGCGCTGCCGTCGGCCATTAACAAGGCCGGCGTCATCTCAAACAGATTGCGCGCCGCAAAGGTGGTGGGCGCGAGCTTGGGTCCGCCCGCGCGGCTCGCATTGAGCGCCAGGTTGTCGCGCGAACGCGCCACCAGCGACTCGGCGCCCTCAATTCCCAGCACTTCGCGCGCTTGGGTGGCCAGCGGCAGGGTGAAATTACCCAGGCCGCAAAACCAGTCAATCACGCGCTCGGACGGCTGGACCTTTAAGAGGCCCAAGGCGCGCGACACCAGCACGCGGTTGATGTGCGGGTTAACCTGGGTGAAATCAGTGGGGCGAAACGGCATGGTGATGCCGTATTGCGGCAGCCGGTAGGCCAGCTCGGCTGTGGCGTGGCCGGGCAGCTCGTCCAGGCGCACGATGGTGTCGGGGCCCTTGGCCTGAAGCCACCATTGCACACCGGGGTGGGCGGCGGCAAAGTCGCGCAGCTTGGCCAAGTCACCGTCGCTCAAGGGAACCATGTGGCGTAACACCAGCGCGGTTACGTCGCCCTGTGCGGCGCCAGCCGCGGTGTCGGCCATATCACCCACAGCGAGTTCGATTTGCGGCAGTTGTTCGACCGCGTCCATGGACGCCACCAAGGCGCGCAGGGGCAGCAGCATGGCGCTTACATGGGGCGCTAGGACATGGCACTCTTTAATATCTGCCACAAAGTGGCTTTTGCGCTCATGAAAACCAATCAGCACCGCGCCTTTTTTGCGCACAAAGCGCACCGACAGGCGCGCCCGGTAGCGGTAGCCCCAGGTCGGACCCTCGATGGGGCGCATCACGGTCTCGGGTTTGACCTTGCCGATGTGCCAGAGGTTGTCTTCCAGCACGCGCTGCTTGACGGCCACCTGGGCGCTGGCGTGCAAGTGCTGCATCTTGCAGCCGCCGCAAGAATTGGGTTGCAGGCCGAAATGCGGGCAGGCCGGGCGCACGCGCTGGGACGACTCGACATGGATTTCGGTCAGCGTGCCCTTCTCAAAGCTGCTTTTGCTGCGGTGGATATGGGCGCTGACCACCTCGAAAGGGAGCGCGCCGTCAATGAATACCACCTTGCCGTCGCTGCGGTGGGCGACGCCTTGGGCTTCAAGATCGAGGGACTTGACGGCCAGCCAGCCTTCGGGCAAGGCGGCGGCGGTAGAGGGTTCAGAAAGTGGGGCATCGTGCATGCCCCGATTGTCTCAGGTCAGCGCGCGGGCAAATACTTGCTTGGATCTACCGGTTTGCCCTGCTTGCGCACCTCAAAGTGCAGCTTTACGCGGTCGGCGTCGGTGTTGCCCATTTCGGCGATTTTTTGGCCTTTTTTCACCATCTGGTCTTCTTTGACCAGCAGGGTCTGGTTGTGCGCATAGGCCGTCAGGTACATGCTGTTGTGCTTGAGGATGATGAGCTTGCCGTAGCCACGCAGGCCCGCGTCGGCGTAAACCACCTTGCCGTCCGCTGCCGCCCACACCGCGTCGCCACTGGCGCCGCCAATGTCCACGCCTTTGCGGTTTTTGGCCTCGTCAAAACCATCGAGCAACTCGCCCTTGGACGGCCAAGCAAAGCTGATGTCGTCCTCCGAACTGGAGTTGGCATTGTTGGCAGCAGGGGCAGACACAGGGGCCGAAGCGGCTTTGGCTGGAGCCGACGCAGCGCCTGCAGGTGGCAGGGCCGTCGATGTCACTTTGGCTGCGGCCACCGGTTTGGCCACCACCGCCTCTTCGGGCGGCGCCACGCGCAATACCTGGCCAATTTCAATGCGGTTGGGGTTGTCCAGCGCGTTCCAACGCGCAATATCGCGGTGGCTTTGGCCCGATTCCAGGCCGATGCGGATCAGGGTGTCGCCTTGTTTGACGGTGTAGTAGCCCGGTTTGCC
>CANCJD010000084.1 GCA_947378275.1 Comamonadaceae bacterium | reverse complement strand
CTGAAAAGGACGCACTCCATGAAACGGATGCTAATCAACGCCACGCAGGCTGAAGAACGCCGCCTGGCCATCGTCGACGGACAAAAACTCCTCGACTACGAAATCGAAATCGAAGGGCGCGAACAGCGCAAGGGCAACATCTACAAGGCTGTGGTCACCCGCGTCGAGCCATCGCTCGAAGCCTGTTTTGTCGACTACGGCGAAGACCGCCATGGCTTTTTGCCCTTCAAGGAAATCTCCAAGCAGTATTTCCAGCAAGGTGTGGCCGTCAACAACGCCCGCATCCAGGACGCCATCCGCGAAGGCCAGGAACTGCTGGTGCAAGTGGAAAAAGAAGAACGCGGCAACAAAGGCGCGGCACTGACCACTTTTGTGTCGCTGGCCGGCCGCTATGTGGTGCTCATGCCCAACAACCCCCGTGGCGGTGGCGTGAGCCGCCGCATCGAGGGCGACGACCGCGCTGACCTGAAAGAAGCGCTCGACCAGCTCGAATACCCCAACGGTATGTCCATCATTGCCCGCACCGCCGGCATTGGCCGCAGCGCGCCTGAGCTGCAATGGGACCTGAACTACCTGCTCAAACTCTGGAACGCCATCGACGGCGCCTCCAAAGGCGGCAAGGGCGCGTACCTGATTTACCAGGAATCAAGCCTGGTGATTCGTGCCATTCGTGACTATTTCAACCATGACATCGGCGACATCCTGATCGACACCGACGACGTGTACGAGCAAGCACAGCAGTTCATGGCCCACGTCATGCCCGAGCACGCCGCCCGTGTAAAGCGCTACCGCGACGACGCGCCGCTGTTCAGCCGCTTCCAGATCGAGCACCAGATTGAATCGGCCTACGCCCGCACCGTGCAACTGCCGTCCGGCGGCGCCATCGTGATCGACCACACTGAGGCTTTGGTTTCAGTGGACGTGAACTCGGCCCGTGCCATCAAGGGCGGCGACATCGAAGAAACCGCCACTCGCACCAACCTGGAAGCCGCTGACGAAGTGGCACGCCAGATGCGCCTGCGTGACTTGGGCGGCCTGATCGTGATCGACTTTATCGACATGGAAGAAAGCCGCAACCGCCGCGACGTGGAAAGCCGCCTGCGCGACG
The DNA here is from genome assembly GCA_947378275.1 of Comamonadaceae bacterium. Classification (GTDB taxonomy): domain Bacteria; phylum Pseudomonadota; class Gammaproteobacteria; order Burkholderiales; family Burkholderiaceae_C; genus Allorhodoferax. The sequence goes on along the minus strand of CANCJD010000084.1, from coordinate 8,455 downwards.
CCCTGCGCCAGGACCGTGCCCGTGTGCAATTTGGCACCATCAGCAAATTCGGCCTGATGGAAATGAGCCGCCAGCGTCTGCGCCCGGCCCTCTCCGAAGGTGCGTCCATCCCTTGCCCGCGTTGCGGCGGTTCCGGCCACATCCGTGACACCGAATCCAGCGCGCTGCAGATTCTGCGGATCATCCAAGAAGAGTCCCTCAAGGACAACACGGCATCCGTACTGTGCCAAGTTCCAGTCGACGTGGCGTCCTTCCTGCTGAACGAAAAGCGTACCGAGATCGCCAAGATCGAGCTCAAGCAGCGCATCAACGTGCTGATGGTGCCCAACAAGACGCTCGAAACGCCTAACTACAAGCTCGAACGCCTGAAGCACGACGACCCGCGCCTGGACCACATCGAAGCCAGCTACAAAATGGCCGACGACATGGAAGAGGCCACCGGCGTGACCCGCCGTTCGCAAGAGCCAACCAACAAGCAAACGCCCATCATCAAAGGCGTGTTGCCCGACGCACCCGCGCCCCAGGCGCCAGTCAAGGTCGAAGCACCCAAGCCCGCACCTGTGGCAGCTAAACCGGCAGCACCCGTGGCAGCAGCGACTGCTCCCGCGGGCCTGATGGGCTGGATCAAAGGCCTGTTTGCAGCACCCGCCAGCGCGCCCGCGCCCGTGGTGGCCGCACCCGCAGCCAAAACCGACGAGCGTCGCGATGGCCGTGGCAACCGTGAAGGTGGACGCGACGGTGGCCGTGGCGGACGTGGCGGCGAGGGCCGTGGCCCCCGCAGCGACGCCAGCCGTGGCGAAGCGCGCCCGGACGGACGCGGCGAAGGCCGTGGTGGTGAACGCAATGGTGAACGTGGCGGACGGGGCGGCCGTGGCCGCAACGGCGAGCGCGCAGGCGCTGGCGAACGCAGCCCCCAGCGCGATCGCTTCGACCAAGAAGGCAAGCCCATGAGCGCCGAAGTGGACGCGGTGTCCGTGTCCGCCGAAGGTGAAGCACCCCGCCAAGAGCGCGCACCCCGCACCGAGCGTGGTGAACGCGGTGAGCGCGGCGGCCGTGGCCGTGGCGGTGAACGTGGCGGCGAGCGCAACGAATCTGGCGAACGCCAGGACAGCGCGCCCCGCCAGGAACGCAACGCGGAAAACACCGGCGAAGCCGCTGGCCCTGAAGGCGTAAGCACCGAGCGCGAGCCGCGCGAAGGCCGCTCACGCGGTGGACGTGGTCGCCGCAATGACCGTGGCCCTCGCGCCGAAGAAGGCGTTGACGCCAATGGCGCAGCCGCGCCAGAGGCATCGGGCAATCCAGAAGCTGCTGCTGACGGCAACACCAGCGAAGGCTCGGACGGCCGCGAACCTGGTCAGCGCCGCTCACGCGACCGCTATGGCCGTGACCGTGGCGAGCGCGGTGGCCGTGGTGAGCGCGGCGAACGCAACGGCGCGGCGCCCCAAGCCGGCGCAGCCCAAGGCGAAGAAGGCCAGGAAGTCGAGCACGTCGTGCGCGCTTCTTACTTTACCCAGCCCGCGGCCGCACCAGCACCCGTAGTCACCGAGGTGGCTGCGCAAGCCCCGGTTACCGCACAAGCGCCCGCCATGGCGGTACAAGCGGCGCCGGTTGAAGCTGCTGCTGTGGTGGCGCAGGCCGCGCCAGTGGTTGCTGCACCAGCGCCCGCTCCGGTGGCAGCACCGGTAGCCGCCGTGAAGGTGGCCGCACCGGCACCTGTGGCAGTAAGCGCAGCGCCCGCTGGCAACGGCATGCCCAAGGTATCGGGCTTTGCCCTGCCCATGGACAGCCTGCAAGCCGTGGCCCAAACCTCGGGTCTGCAGTGGGTCAACTCTGACCCGGCGCGTATCGCTGCAGTGCAAGCGGCGATTGCGGCTGAGGCAGCCGTGGTGCACGTCCCCCGTGAGCGTCCCGCTGCTGTGACCATCCAGGAAGGGCCTCTGGTCCTGGTGGAAACCAAGCGGGATCTGACCAAGATGGATCTGCCCCTGGGCGAGTAAGTCTGCGCAGTGCTTGGGCACTGCCAGCGCATGAAAAAGGGCACCTCGGTGCCCTTTTTCTTTGCCTCTGTATTGTTGGCTGCTGCCCCGTAGTAGCTTGATCCCCTGAAGGCGTTTTCTAATCCCGCCTTTGCACCACCGTGTCCAACGCACGCTGTGCGTCGCGCTTGAGCTCCAGATCGGTAGCGACGGCCACCGACTGGCGAAACAAATGCTGGGCCTTGCCCCAAAGACCCAGGCGTGCGCACATCACCCCGGCCAGGTACTGGAGCAAAGCGTCCCGTGGGTCGGCCATTTGCGCCGCCTCGATGCGGGCGAGCCAGGCGGCGTCTGGCGTTCCGTCTTGCTGGATGAAGCCCGTTTCAATCGTTCGCACCAGTTGCAGGCGCTGTGCGGGTGTCAGTTCTTTGGGCTGCTGCACCATGCGCTCCCACACCGGCAGCAGCCACAGGCGCGACTGCGGCGCATCCCCGCCCAGGGCCAGCCAGTGGCGCGCGGCGCCCAGGGCAACGTCGGTCATGGCGCGCTCCGACGCCTCCAGGGTGCTCCAGGCCTGGGCGATTTGCGCCGGGTCTTTGGCCGCAAACAGCAACTCCAGCGCAAGCGCCCTGGAAATGCTCAGGCCATTGGCCTTGGCAATTGCATGGTGTTTGACCAGCAGGCGCACGGTTTCCAGCGCCAGCGCGGTTTTGCCCTGCATGCGCGCCACCCGAAAACGCAAGCGCAGCGCCACGGTGCGCCGCGCCGCGCCCTGGGGCAGGCGGTCCAACCATTGCATGGCCGAGCCCGCGTCGTGGTCGTCGAGCGCCCAGCGGGCTGCGCGCAGGAAAAAGCCTTCTTGCGTGCCTGCAACATCCGGGTTGCGCAGGGCCTCACTGGCCTGCTGGAAGTGGCCATCACGCACGATGCGGTCTTGCAAGGCGTGGGCGCTTTCGGCCGCCACCAGGTGCAGCATGGCCTGCAGGCGTGCGCTGCTGCGCACGGCATCCTCTTCACCGTCGGGGGCCACTTGCAGGGCCAATGCGTGTTCGGCTGCCTTGCGCGAGCGCACAAAACGCCCGGCCACCAAGTGAACCAAAGAATCCACCAGGGAGGCATGGACCAAACGTTCGCGGTGCTGCAGGCGCCAGCGCCGGGCCTGGGCTGGAATGCTGGCAAAGGCCGAAAACCCGCGCAGCGCCAGGTGCAACAGCACAAAACCCGCAGCGATCACCAGCAGCGCCAGATTCAACGACACATCAACCCGATAAGGCGGCCAAAACAGCGTGACGGTGCCGGGATTGCCGGCCGCAAACAAGGCGCTGGCCGCAGCCACACCAAACAGTGCCATGAGCCAAAAAACTGCGCGCATGGCCTTAACGCCCCGCCGCTGCGGTGGACAGCGCCGCCAGCGTCTCGTCCACGCGGGGCACTTCCAGCAGGCGCATCTTGCCCTGCACTTGTAACAACAAAGCCGCGGCGGTTTGGGTCTTGCGTGAGGCGGGGGCAAAGTAGCGCCCCAGCACTGCGGACGCCGTGGCCAGGTCGGCGCGAGCGGGCTCAATCTGGCGCGACATCAGCCCCAACCGGGCGTTGAGGATGCGCAGCTTGAAGTTTTCGCGCAAAAAGAAGGATTGCTCGGGCGACAACAGCGCCGCTTCGGGTTCCGATATTTTGCTCACACGCACCAGGTCTTTGAGGTCGGACTGCAAGCCGGCCCAGATGCGCAGCCACCAAACCGACATGGCTTCTTGGGGCTTGCGGGCCAGCGTCTCGCTCGGCGGGGGCAGCGCCACGGCGTTGGCCACGGGCAGGTCGTCGGCCAACAACGTCAGCTCGTCGAGCTGCAGCAGCAAGGTGGGTGTGTCCGACAGCGGCGTGGCTTGGATGCGCGCTACATCGCGCGCAATGGCGCGCTGCAAGGGTGCCAAACGGGGCTGGGCGGTGCGGGTCAGGCGGGTATCGGCCGTTTTAAGGGCGGACAGCAAGGGGTCCACGCTGCCGGTGAGCTGCGCCTGTTGCTGGGCCAGGCGAATCGCCGATTCGATGTCTACCACCAGGTTTTCGTCGCGTGAGCGTGACAGGCTTTGAATCAACTCTTCCACCTGGGTACGCTGCAAGGCCACTTCGCTGAGTTTGGCGTCGGTCACGGCCAGCTTGGCGGCGGTCTCCAGCGCCAGGTCTTGGGCCTGGCGGGCACTGCTTTTGGCATCGCTGGACTGGCCAATGGCGTCACCACTTTGGCGCGCCAGTAGCTCTTGCATGGAGCTGACTTTTTGCCATAAAAGCACGCAAGCCAGCAGGGCCGCAACGGCCACGACTGCGCTGGCATACAGGAACCAAGCACGGGATGAGCTGCGTTCAGGGGCTGCGGGTGGTGCTGTTGGAACGGCGGCAGGGCTGGGTTCGGGCGCTTCGGCTGAGGCTGTAGTCATAGAGAGGATTCTATCGATGCCACCACTTCAGCCAGCAAGGGACGCGACTGCAACACCCGGCCAAAACCAATCTCACGTGCCGCCTGTGCAATGCGCGGATGCGTGGCCACGGCGCGGGCCTGCGTCCACGCCTGTTGTGGCAGCGAAGCGCCAAGGTAGCCCACCGCTTCGGCGCTGCTGAAAATCCAGACCGATCCGTCGCAGGCGGCCTGGGCAATCCAGGCCGCCTGGGAGGCGTCCCAGACGGGCGCGCGGCGTTCATAGGCGACCACAAAGTCCACCACGCCGCCAGCAGCCTGCACCTGCTGCGCAAACCAGTCGCGACCCACGCCCTGGGACGCCGGGTCGGCATGGCTTGCACTGGACGCGTTTCCGCGCACGATCAGCACGCGGTAACCGGGCACCACGCGCGGGCGCACCGTGCGCCACAGCGCCTCGGAATCGAATTGCGCGCCATCCATCGCCGGGGCATCAATGGCGGCGGGCAGCACGCCGCAAGCCTGCAGCGCACTTTGGCTGGCCGGACCAGTGACCCAGGCGCGCGGCGCACTGCCAAGTGCAGCAAAGAGAAGGGCGACATCAGCCGGTCGCTGGGCAAAAAAATGCGCTACCGCGTTGCCGCTGACAAACATGACGGCGTCGTAGTGCGCCAGGCTGTGCCAAGCATCCACCAGCGCGGTTGGGTCGGCCACGGGGCCAATGGTGATGAGCGGCAAGGCGGTGGCGTCCACGCCCAAAACGCGTAAACCTTCCACCCAGGCCTGTGCCTCTTTGGCCGGTCGGGTGACGATGGCGCGTGGCAAGGGATGCATACAAAAGCCCCGGTTCGGGTCAGCACATCCACCCGGGGCAGGCGCCGCAGCACAGTGGCTGCACCCGCTGCGGGTGGTCAAGGGGTTTAGCGGGCTTGGGCAGCCACGGCGTCCTGCAGCGCTTTGGCCACCTGTTCGCCCAGACGCACGGCGGATGCCAGGTCTTGCACGGCCGCCTGGCCGCTGACCTGCACCAACGGGTTCACGCCCTCCGGGTCGCCCCAAGCGGCTTGCAAGCCCAGCACGTCGCCCGAAAAAGTAGCGTGCGCCGCCAGCGGCATGGAGCAGCTGCCGCCCATCACCCGGCTCACCGCGCGTTCGGCCGACACGGCCAGCAAGGTGGGCAAATGCACCAGACCGGCCAGGGCCTGCGCCACGTCCGCGCGCCCTTCGGGAATTTCAATGCCCAAAGCGCCTTGTCCAGCCGCAGGCAGCATCTGGGTAGGTTCAAACACCTGCGCGATGCGCGCTCCCAGCTCCAGGCGTATCAGACCGGCTGCGGCCAGCACGATGCCGTCGTACAGGCCGTCGTCGAGCTTTTTCAGGCGGGTGTCAAGGTTGCCGCGCAGGGGCTCAATGCGCAAATCAGGGCGCAAGGCGCGCAGCAAAGCCACGCGGCGCAAGCTAGAAGTACCGACCACGGCGCCTTGCGGCAGGTCGGCCAGACTGGCGTAGCGGTTGGAGACCCAGGCGTCGCGCGGGTCTTCACGCTCCATGACGCAGGCCAGCGCAAAGCCTGCGGGCAGCTCCATGGGCACGTCTTTGAGCGAATGCACGGCCAGGTCGGCGCGGCCTTCTTCGAGTGCGGTTTCGAGCTCTTTGACAAAAAGGCCCTTGCCGCCGACTTTGCTCAGCGACCGGTCCAGAATCTGGTCGCCCTTGGTGGTCATGCCCAAAAGCGTGACCTGGTGGCCCTGCGCAGTGAGTAAAGATTGCACGTGGCGGGCTTGCCAAAGGGCCAGACGGCTCTCACGGGTGGCGATAGTGAAGTGTTGCAAAGTTGTTCGCAGTTGGTAATTAGAAGGAGGGCCAAAGGCCGTATGGAATGCTAGCATGGCTTGTGCCACCCTCAAGGGCGGTCGCAAGCCCCGTGTCCGCGCCGCATCCGCCCCGCCTGCCACCCTTTGTTTTTCACCTTTTTGCGACCCGATTGCCCGATGAAAACCGCCGCTTCTGCACCCTCGCCCGCCAGCCTGCCCAAAAACGCCAAGAGCAACGAGCGCCCCCTGGTCGAAGACATTCGCCTTTTGGGCCGCATGCTGGGCGACGTGATTCGCGAACAAGACGGTGTGGAAGCCTTTGAGCTAGTGGAACAGATTCGCACCTTGTCGGTGGCCTTTCGGCGCGATGCCGACCAGGAGGCGGACCGGGCCCTGAAAAAACTGCTCAAGGCTTTAAGCGCGGACCAGACCGTGAGCGTTATCCGCGCTTTCACCTATTTCAGCCATCTGGCTAACCTGGCCGAAGATCGCCACCACATCCGCCGTCGCGCGGTGCATGAGCGCGCGGGCGAAACGCAAGAAGGAAGCATCGACGTCGCCATCTCGCGCCTGCGCTGGGCCGGCATTACCCAGCACACGATTGCGCAGTCGCTGGCGCACAGCTTTGTCTCGCCGGTGCTCACCGCCCACCCGACCGAGGTGCAACGCAAAAGCATTCTGGACGCAGAGCGCGCCATCGCCCAATTGCTGACCGCCCGCGACGAGGTGCTATCCCGGGGCGAGGCACAGCCGCGCAACGCGCTCACCCAGCGCGAACTCGCCGCCATTGACGCCCAAATTCGCGCCCGCGTGGCCCAGCTTTGGCAAACCCGGCTCTTGCGCTACAACAAGCTCACCGTGGCCGACGAGGTGGAAAACGCGCTGAGCTATTACGAATCCACGTTCTTGCGCGAGATTCCCAAGATTTATGGCGACTTAGAACAACTGCTGGGCGCGCAGCCAGTGCATTCCTTTTTGCGCATGGGCCAGTGGATTGGCGGTGACCGCGACGGCAACCCCAACGTCAGCGCCCAGACCCTGGAATACGCTCTGCGCCGCCAAAGCGAAGTGGCGCTGCGCCACTACCTGACCGAGGTGCATTTGCTGGGTGGCGAGCTGTCCATTTCCACCATGCTCAGCGACTGCAGCGCCGACATGCAGGCCCTGGCCGCGCGCAGCCCAGACCAAAACCCGCACCGTCAAGACGAACCCTACCGCCGCGCCCTGATCGGCACCTATGCGCGCTTGGCTGCCACGCTGCACGAACTCACCGGCACCGACGCCGCACGCCACGCCGTGCCGCCGCAAAACCCCTACCGCTTGGCCGAAGAACTCGTAGCCGACTTGCGCACCATTGAGGCGTCGCTGGTGGGCAACCACGGCCAGGCGCTCACGGCGCAGCGCCTGCACCCCTTGATTCGGGCAGTAGAAGTGTTTGGCTTTCACCTGGCGACGGTGGACTTGCGCCAAAGCTCGGACAAGCACGAGGCCGTGGTGGCCGAGCTGCTGCGCACCGCGCGCCTGGAAGCCGACTACAGCGCGCTGGACGAAGCACACAAACGCACACTTTTGCTGGGCCTACTGAACGACGCCCGCGCACTGAAGGTGGCCGGCGCCAGCTACAGCGCCCATGCGCAGAGCGAAATGGCGATCTTTGACATGGCCAAGGTGATGCGCGAGCGCTTTGGGCGCGAGGCAATTCGCCACTACATCATCAGCCACACCGAGTCGGTGAGCGATTTGCTGGAAGTGCTGCTCTTGCAAAAAGAAGCGGGCCTGCTGCGCGGCACGCTCGACGGTGAAGCCGTGTGCGACCTGATCGTGGTGCCGCTGTTTGAAACCATTGAAGACCTGCGCAATGCCGCACCCATCATGCGCGAGTTTTACGCCCTGCCCGGCGTGGCCGCGCTGGTGCAGCGCAGCGGCGCCGAGCAAGACATCATGCTGGGCTACTCGGACAGCAACAAGGACGGCGGCATCTTCACCAGCAACTGGGAGCTGTACCGCGCAGAAATCGCGCTGGTCGAGCTGTTTGACACGCTGGCGGCCAAGCACCCCATCCAGTTGCGCATGTTCCACGGCCGCGGCGGCACGGTGGGGCGTGGCGGCGGCCCGAGCTACCAGGCCATTCTGGCCCAGCCCCCGGGCACGGTGCGCGGCCAGATTCGCCTGACCGAGCAGGGCGAAGTGATTGGCTCCAAATACGCCAACCCCGAAATCGGCCGTCGCAATTTGGAGACCCTGGTGGCCGC
>CANCJD010000083.1 GCA_947378275.1 Comamonadaceae bacterium | reverse complement strand
TGGTGCCCACCAACGCACAGTTCTGGATGGAAAACCAGGATGACCTGAACAAGAAGTTCGCAGCCTGGTTGGCGAAGTAAGAACATGACAGCAATCAGCACGTCAGACCTGGGGCGACGCCTGCGCAAAGCAGAGCGCCGTGGCCATCTGTGGGCCTACGCGCTGATTGCGCCCCTGTTCATTTTTGTCGCCTTGAGCTTTCTCTTGCCCCTGGGCACGGTATTGCTTAACAGCGTCTATGACCCGATCGTTCCAGACAACCTGGCGCGCACAGTGCGCGCTCTCGATGCCTGGAATGGTCCGCGGTCTGAGATTCCGCCAGAGCCGGTATTCGCCGCCCTGGCCATGGACATGAAAGAGGCGGTGCAAGAGCAAAAAGCCGGCTCGATTGCCAACCGTCTGAATATTGAAGAGTCTGGCCTGCGCACCGTCTTCATGCATGCTGCGCGCCGCGTGGCCAGCCAGGAAGAAGGCCCCTGGGCCCCGTTTTTTGAAGACGCCGATCCCGCCTGGGCGCAAACGCCCATCTGGGGCACGATCCGCAACCTGTCCTCCCCCACCCATTCCCTGTTTTTCTTGTCCGCGCTTGATGCACGGCGCCTGCCTGACGGCAGCATCACTGCGCAACCCGAAGACCAGCGCATTCATATCACCATCTATCTGCGCACCTTGGGTGTGGCGCTTACCGTCACGGTGATGTGCATTTTGTTGGGCTTTCCACTGTCCTACCTGCTGGCGCATCTGCGTGATAAGACCGCAAATTTGTTGCTGATTTTGGTGCTGCTGCCTTTTTGGACCTCGCTCTTGGTGCGCACCACCGCCTGGATGGTGGTTCTGCAAAAAGAAGGCGTCATCAACTCGGTGCTGCAGGCGCTGGGCCTGATTGCCGAGCCGCTGCCACTGGTGTTCAACCGCTTTGGCGTGGTGGCGGCCATGACGCACATCCTGCTGCCCTTCATGATATTGCCGATGTACTCGGTAATGCGGCAAATCCCACCGTCCTATGTGCGCGCGGCGCGCTCGCTTGGCGCGAGCCCCAGCACCGCGTTTTTGCGGGTGTATTTGCCCCAGTGCGTGCCAGGTGTGGGCGCTGGTGCCTTGCTGGTGTTCATTTTGGCGCTGGGCTACTACATCACCCCGGCGCTCTTGGGCGGCTCGACCGACCAGATGATCAGCTACTTTGTCGCTGACAACATGGGCCGTTCGCTGAACTGGGGCCTGGCCTCGGCGCTGGCCGCCATTTTGCTGGGCGCGGTTTTGGTGCTGTACGCGCTGTATGACCGCATTGCCGGCCCCGGAAACCTGAAACTCGGATGAGCCACTCCTCCCTTCCCCTCTACACCACCCCGGTGCAGCGCATCGGGCACTGGACCCTGCAGATTTTTTGCGCAGCGGTCTTGCTGTTCCTGATTGCACCCGTGTTGGTGGTGGTGCCGTTGGCCTTTAACAGCGAGCCCTATTTCCACTTCCCCATCCAGGAATACAGCCTGCGCTGGTTTCGTGATTTGTTTGGCAACCCGGTGTGGCTGCACGCCATCTACAACAGCGTGGTCACCGCGGTACTTGCCACGCTGCTGGCCACCTCGCTGGGCACGCTGGCGGCTGTGGGCCTGAACCACAACAACCTGCCGGGCAAGCGTTTCATCATGGCGGTGCTGGTGTCACCCATGATCGTGCCGGTGGTGGTGCTGGCGGTGGGCTCGTATTTCTTCTTCTCCAAGCTGGGCATTGCCAACAACTTGCTGGGCATTGTGCTTGTGCATGCCGTCTTGGGCATGCCTTTCGTGGTGATTACCGTTACCGCAACGTTGGGCGGCTTTGACATGAACCTGATGCGCGCCGCGCGCAGCCTGGGCGCCTCGCAGTTTTTGGCGTTTCGCAAGGTGATGCTGCCCATCGTATGGCCGGGCGTGCTCTCGGGCGCATTGTTTGCCTTTGCCACCTCGTTTGACGAAGTGGTGGTGGTCTTGTTTCTGGGCGGGCCAGAGCAAACCACCTTGCCGCGCCAGATGTGGACCGGCCTGCGCGAGCAGCTCTCGCCCACCATCCTGTCTGCGGCTTTTATGCTGATTTTGTTTGCCATCAGCATGCTCTTGCTGTTGGAGCTGCTGCGCCGACGTAGCGTAGCCTTGCGCGGGGTCGTGGAATAAGCCACGGCGCCACGGTCGCCGCCCCGGCTGACAGCCCAAGCGCCCAAGCGGCGCAGGCGCTGCGCTTTGGCTTTGTGCTTGCGCCCAAATTTACCCTGGTGGCCTTTGCTGCCTTTGTGGACACTTTGCGCTTGGCCGCCGACGACGGCGACCGCAGTCGCCCCATCGAATGCACCTGGACGGTGGTCAGCCACGACATGCTGCCCATTGCGTCGAGCTGCGGCGTGTTGGTGCATCCCACCGGCGGTTTGCTGGATCCGTCCGAGCTGGACTACCTGGTCGTGGTGGGGGGCCTCTTGGACGCGCTGCATTTGCCCATGCAACTGCAGCACTACTTGGCGCACTGCGACACCTTTGGCGTGCCGCTGGTAGGGGTTTGCACCGGCAGCTTTGTGCTGGCGCAGCTCGGTTTGCTGCAGGGCTACCGCGCCTGCGTGAGTTGGTTCCACGTGGCTGAGTTTCAGCGCCGCCATCCGCATATTGCCGCCAGCGCCGAAACGCTGTACTTGGTGGACCGCAAGCGCCTCACCTGCGCGGGCGGAACCAGCGTGGTGCACCTGGCCGCGCACCTGCTGGGCCAGCACGACGGCGCAGCGCGGGCGCAAAAGGCCTTGCGCATCATGATTGCCGAAACACCGCTGCCGTCCAAAGCCACCCAGCCCCAGCCGCTGGTGGGCGTGCAAACCCAAGAGGCGCGGGTGCGCAAGGTGATGCTGCTGTTAGAGCGCAACCTGAGCCGGCCCCTGCCCACCGAATACCTGGCGCGGCACGTGGGCTTGAGCGTGCGCCAGTTGCAGCGCTTGTTCAAGCTGGAGCTCGGCATGGGGCCGACAGAATTTGCCCTCAAGCTGCGCCTGGCCCACGCGCACCAGCAAATCAGCCACAGCCAGGCCACGCTCTCGGAGGTGGCGCGCCAGTGCGGCTTTACCAACCCCTCGCATTTCACGCGCAGCTTTCGCGCCGCCTACGGCCAAAGCCCGGGTGTGCTGCGCAAGCGCGCAGGCGCCCGCCCGGTATCAGCCCGCGTTTAGGGACGAACTAAGGGCTGTGTCCAGCACTTCCACCCAGTGGCGCACTGGGGTGTCCGTGCCGCTTTGCAGGTGGGTGATGCAGCCAATGTTGGCGCTGCAAATGCCTTTGGGCTGCAGCGCCTGTAGATTGCCGAGTTTGCGGTCGCGCAACTCGTAGGCGATCTTGGGATTGAGTACCGAGTAGGTGCCGGCCGAGCCACAGCACAGGTGCGCCTCGGTATTGGCCACCTGCACCGCAAAGCCCAAGGCGGCCATATGGGTTTCCACCCCGCCGCGCAATTTTTGGCCATGCTGCAAGGTGCACGGCGGATGAAACGCCTGTACACCGGCCGCGTGCGCCGCTTGTGCGCTGATGCGGGGCTTGAGCGCTTCCACCAGCGCGGGCAGCAGCTCGCTGAGGTCGCGGGTGAGTTCGCTCACGCGCTGCGCTTTGGCGGCATATACCGGGTCGTCGTGCAGCACGTGGCCGTAGTCCTTGACCATCACGCCGCAGCCCGAGGCGTTCATCACAATCGCCTCGACCCCGGCACCCGATGCCGGCGCAATGTGCGGCCACCAGGCGTCGATGTTGGCGCGCATGGATGCCTTGGCGCCGTCCTGGTCGTTCAGGTGGAACTTGACCGCGCCACAGCAGCCGGCCTTGGGTGCCACCACGGTCTGGATGCCAGCGGCGTCGAGCACGCGTGCGGTGGCGCTGTTGATATTGGGCGACATGGAGGGCTGCACGCAACCGGCGAGCATCAGCACCTTGCGCGCATGCACGGCTACGGGTGTGACCCCAGCGTCCTGCTTGGCTGGCACCTTAGAGCGAATGGCCTGCGGCAACACGCCGCGCACCGCCTGTCCGAGTTGCATGGCCACACCAAACAGAGGCGAAGGCAGGCCTTCTTTCAGCGCCCAGCGCACTGCGCGCTCGGGCAAGGGGCGCGGCACTTTGGCGTCCACCAGCTTGCGGCCCAGATCGATCAAATGGCCGTATTCCACGCCGCTGGGGCAGGTGGATTCGCAGTTGCGGCAGGTCAGGCAGCGGTCCAGGTGTTGCTGGGTTTTGCGGGTGGGCTCGGCGCCTTCAAGCACTTGCTTGATCAGGTAAATGCGCCCGCGCGGGCCGTCAAGCTCGTCGCCCAGCAACTGGTAGGTGGGGCAGGTGGCGGTGCAAAAACCGCAGTGCACACAGTTGCGCACAATGGCCTCAGCCGCCTGGCCGTCAGCTGTGTTTTGGTACTCAGGGGAAAGCGTGGTTTGCATGGCAGGTGTCAGGTGTCGCGGCTCAAACCACGGAATGCAGGCGGCGCGTGTTGAACACGCCGTCTGGGTCAAATTGGTGTTGCAAGGCGGTTTGGATACGGGTTTGCGTCGCGTCCAGGACGGCAAACACGGGCGCGCCTGCATCGGCATCGGCCAGCGCGCCTGCTGGGCGGCGAAACAGCGTGGCATGGCCACCCGCGCGCTGCGCCAGCGCATGCAACTGCGCCGCTGCTGCAGCAGGTGCCCACAGCCAGCGCTGGCCACCATGCCATTCGATAAACGGTGAATAGGGCAAGTCCAGCACCGGCGTGGTCTGCGCCACCGACAGACGCCACAGGCACAAATCGGGCGCTGGCGGCACGCTGAAAAAGGGCAAACGCTGGTCGCGCGCGGCGGCCCAGTCGGGGCCGGCCTGGGTGTTGTCCATCACCGCAGCGTCACCGCCTAGCGCCAGCACGTCGGCGCGCATGCGTGGCAGCGCTGCCTGCACCGCCGCCACGGCGCCACGCAGGCGTACAAAGAGTTTGTCGCCGCCGGCCGCACCATCCGCTGGGTCATGCACCCAGCAACTGGCGTTCAGGGGCAAGGGCTGACCGCCCCAGCGCTGCAACAGGTCTAGCGCCGGCGCCTGGGCCAGGTCGCACACCAGCGTGGCCTCGCAAGGGGCAAAAGCCAGCACTTTGAGCGACACCTCGGTGATCAGCCCAAGCGTCCCCCAGCTGCCCGCCAGCAGGCGGCTCACGTCGTAGCCAGCCACGTTTTTCATCACCTGGCCGCCAAAGGTGAGGTGTTCGCCGCGGCCATTGACGCAGCGCAGGCCCAAGACAAAGTCCTTGACCGCACCGGCGCTGGCGCGGGCCGGGCCGCTCAAGCCCGTCGCCACCATGCCACCGACCGTGGCTACGCTGGCCTGGGTGGCGCCAAAGTGCGGGGGGTCAAAGGGCAGGCACTGGTTTTTTTCCAAGAGCGCGGCTTCGAGTTCGGCCAGCGGCGTACCGGCCTGCACCGTCACCACCAGTTCGGTGGGCTCGTAGCTCAGGATGCCGCGCAAGGCGCCGGTGTCCACCACCGTGCCTTGCAGGCTAGCGCCCACAAAGTCTTTGCTGCCACCGCCACGCAGGCGCAGCAGCCGGTCTTCGGGGCGGGCCAGGGTGCGCGCGTGGCGGACTTGGTCAATAAGTGCGGCAAGCGCAGTAGGGGAAGATGACATAGCCCGCATGGTAAATGGCCCCACAGGCCCGGGCCGTGAATTTTTTGAACATGCGCTGGTTGAAAACTTGCGTCGCCCCGCGCCACAGCGGTTCGCCACACAGGACAATGGGTGCGCGTATTGCATTACCAACCGCCCCACCATGCCGCTTTTACCCAGCCTGTCTCACGCCCCTACGGTCATCCTGCTGGCCGCCGGCCGCAGTGCGCGCTTTCGCGCCGCCAGTGGCGGCATCGACAAGTTGGAAGCTCCGCTGCAGGGGCGCCGGGTGCGCGACTGGGTGCTGGCGGCGGTGCAACACAGCGGCCTGCCCTGGCACGTGGTGGAACGCAGCCACACCGCGCATTTGGATAGGCCCGGCATGGGCGACAGCATTGCCTGCGGCGTGGCCGCCACGGCACAGGCCCAAGGCTGGCTGGTGCTGCCCGCCGACCTGCCCCTGGTCCAGTCCGCGACCTTGCTACAAGTGGCGCAGGCGCTGCAAACGAACGCGGTAGTGGTGCCGACTTGGCAAGGAGCGCGTGGCCACCCGGTGGGGTTTGCCGCCAGTTGCCGGGACGCGTTACTGGCGCTGACCGGTGACCTGGGCGCCCGCGCGGTGGTGCAGCGTTATGGCCCTCACCTGCTGCCGGTAGACGACGCAGGTTGCGTGCACGACGTGGACACGCCCCAAGCCTTGGAAGAAGCCCGCCAGCGCTTGGCCTAAAGGCGGTCAAGCGGGAAAGGCGCGCCGCGCTCAGGCGCCCGCGAAAAAATTCACTGGCAGACCCGGCACATCCACCCGCATAAAAAATACGCAACCCGACTGCGGATACTGCGCCAGCTCGGCGTCGCTGCGGCCATGGCGGGCGGTGGTGACAAACAGGGTTTGCAGATCGGGGCCGCCAAAACACGGCATGGTCGGGCATTGGGCTGGCGTGGCGTACTGCGCCAGCAGCGTGCCGTCCGGGGCGAACTGGCAGATGCGCGCGCCCTCAAACATCGACACCCAGTAATTGCCCTGCACGTCCACGGCCGCGCCGTCGGGGCGGCCTTGGTAGCTGGCATCCTGAAATGTCCAACCGGCCGGCTTGGGCGCGAACTGCAGGTGCGTGCGGTGTGCGCTCAAGGCATTGGCATCCAAAGCGTAGTCCCAGGCGTGAACGATGTGGTTTGGCGTGTCAGACCAATAGACGGTGCGCTTGTCAGGCGTCCAGGCCAGGCCGTTGCCAGTGAGCGCGTCTGCCGCCTGCCGCTGGACCACCGGCGCACCCGAGGCGCGCGCGTCAATGCTGAACAGTGCGGCGGCATGGCTGGCCTTGGGTTCGTCAATCGTACCAACCCAAAAGCGCCCGAGTGCATCGCATTTGCCGTCATTGGCACGCACCGTGGCGGTGTCGTAAGGCAGCATGGTGAGTGCTTCGAGTGCGCCGCCCCAGGTGCGGGCGCGAAACACGCCGTGGCGCAACGCCAGCACCAGGCCACCTGTGTGCGCCGGGGCAATGCAACCAGGCTCGGTGGGCATGTCCCAGGCCTGTAAGGCGCTGCCGTCAGCCTGCGCGCGCAAGACTTTTTTACCCGGAATGTCTACCCAATACAGCAGTTGCTCTTGCGGGTGCCAAAACGGGGATTCACCCAGTTCGTAGGGCGCAGGATGCAGGGTTTGCCAGGCGGGATGGATCATGGTGGGACAGCGATGGAATCAACAGGAATGGGGCGCATTGTGACGCGCGCCCGGTGCACAAACAAAACCGCCCGGCAAAACCGAAGTCTTGCCGGGCGGTGTGTGCAGCACACCAGGGACCAGGCCCCTGGATGCCAGCACCGGTTTAGCGGTGGTAAGCCGTCTCGCCGTGGGAGCTGATGTCCAGGCCTTCGCGCTCGTCTTCTTCGCTGACACGCAGACCGATGGTCATGTCCACCAGTTTGAAGGACACGAAGGACACCACGCCGGACCAGACTACCGTCATGAACACGGCCTTGGCCTGGATCCAGACTTGGGCGGCGATCGAATAGTCCGCCGTGGTGATGCCAGTAGCAGTCACCCAGTCGGCCACGTAGCCAGGTCCACCCAGGGCTGGCGAGTTGAACACGCCCGTCAGGATGGCACCCAAGATGCCGCAGACGCCGTGCACGCCAAACACGTCGAGCGTGTCATCCGCACCCAGCACTTTCTTCAAACCGTTCACGCCCCACAGTCCGGCAAAGCCCGACAGGAAACCGATCACCAAAGCGCCGCCGATGCCGACGTTACCTGCAGCAGGCGTGATAGCCACCAGACCGGCCACAGCGCCAGAAGCGGCACCCAGCATGGAAGCCTTGCCACGCATCAGTGTTTCACCGACGCACCAGGCCAGCACCGCAGCAGCAGTCGCACCAAAGGTGTTGATGAAGGCCAGAGCAGCAAAACCGTTGGCTTCCAGAGCGGAGCCAGCGTTGAAACCAAACCAACCCACCCACAGCAAGGACGCGCCTACCATGGTCAAAGTCAGGCTGTGAGGCGCCATGGACTCTCTGCCGTAACCAATGCGCTTGCCCACCATATAGGCGCCAACCAGGCCAGCCACAGCGGCGTTGATATGCACCACGGTGCCGCCGGCAAAGTCCAGCGCGCCACTCTGCCACAGGTAACCGGCTTTGGCGTTCATGGCGTCAACCACTTCCTTGCCGGTGTAAGCGTCAGGTCCCATCCAGAACCACACCATGTGGGCAATGGGGGCGTAGCTGAAAGTGAACCACAGCACCATGAAAGCCAACACGGCGGAGAACTTCATGCGTTCGGCAAAAGCGCCGACGATCAAGGCACCAGTGATACCGGCAAACGTGGCCTGGAAGGCGGCAAACACGATCTCAGGAATGACCACGCCCTTGCTGAAGGTCGCAGCGTTGGCGAAAGTGCCAGCCGCGTTGTCCCAAATGCCCTTCATGAACAAGCGGTCCCAGCCACCAAAGAAGGCGCCGCCTTCGGTGAAAGCCAAGCTGTAGCCGTAAATGAACCACAGCACCACGATCAGCGAGAAGGTGACCATGACCTGCATCAGCACCGACAGCATGTTTTTGCTGCGCACCAAGCCGCCGTAGAACAGCGCCAGGCCAGGCACTGTCATCAAAATCACCAAGAGGGTGGAGACCATCATCCAGGCGGTGTCGCCCTTGTTGGGCACGGCCACGGGAGCCGACGCGTCAGCGGCCGCAGGGGCGGCTTCGGCAGCAGCCGCAGCAGGCGCGGCAGCTGGGGCAGGAGCCGCAGCTTTGGTTTCAGAGGCGGCCGCTGCGGGCGCCTCGGTTTGGGCCAGCGCGAACGAGCCTGCGGTCAGCAGACCCAGACCAAGCGCGAGGGAGAGGAGTAGTTTTTTCATTATGGATTCCTTTCGGTGCGGGGCTTTACAGCGCTTCTTTGCCGGTTTCACCCGTACGGATACGCACGACCTGTTCGAGGTCGTACACGAAAATCTTGCCGTCACCGATCTTGCCGGTGCGGGCTGCGCCTTCGATGGCTTCAATGACGCGGTCCAGGAGCGCGGAATCGATAGCGGCTTCAATCTTGACCTTGGGCAAGAAATCGACCACGTATTCGGCACCCCGGTACAACTCGGTGTGGCCTTTTTGGCGGCCAAAGCCTTTGACTTCGGTCACAGTGATGCCCTGAACGCCAATGCTGGACAAGGCTTCGCGCACCTCGTCGAGCTTGAACGGTTTAATGATGGCCGTAACTAACTTCATGTGTTCACCTCAGCTTCAAAAGAGTGGTTTGCAGGCACACCGGATTACTGCGCTGCCCTCTCCACGGATGTGGGAGATGGTCTTGCTTAGCAGAAGCCGTGCCAAGTGCGGTGCGAAATAGTTCCTTCTCCAGCCAGCGCACCCCTGTTCAAAGCTTGCAAATTGCGGTATCGTTACTGTACAAATAAACAGCATGCACACAAATAGTGCGGCGGCGGACGTTGGAATTTCTATTCACGCACCGTTTCAGGGAGTTGTCACATGGGTTTGTCTTTGGTTCAAAGCCGCGT
>CANCJD010000082.1 GCA_947378275.1 Comamonadaceae bacterium | reverse complement strand
GCCGGCGAGCGCAGGATTTACTTGGCCCCGACCGGCGCCTGCACCTATGGTGGCGCTTGTAGATGGGGTGTCCGAGACCCAGACCGGCGCGCTGGATTGGATGACGTTGCCCATTTCGTCAAACTGGGTGGGGGATTCCCAATGGCCGGTACCGCCGACGGAAGGGGAGGATGAGGTGCCCCTGGGATGATCTGCGTTGACTAATTCGCCGGAGGGCAATTCAGAGTCAATACTGTTGAATGCTGTTAGCAGGCTCTCTTCACGACGCTCTGCGTCACGCTTGTTTGTGTCTGCCTGTAGTGTGTGTCCTCTGAAAATCTGTAGATCTGCTTCAGTGAGTCCCCCGTCGGCAGACAGTTGAATGGGAGCACCCACCATCTTGACGCTATTGCCCTTGAGATAGGACATCATGAACCCATCAGCTTGCACTCGGCCATCGTCGATGCCGCTGAGGCCGAATTGGTTTTGATAATCCAGCAAGCGCAGTTGCAAGTGCGGGTTATTTAAGATCGACGCCGCTACGTCGGTACGGGTCTGCGCCACCTCGGAGATCAGATTGTCTAGTTTGTTAACGTCCTTGGCCAAGGCCTTATCAGTGAAGGCATCGATTTTGTCTTGGTTGCTCGTCAGACGCTGATTGAATTCAGCTAACGTAGACGCCGGTATGGATGAACCTTTAAGGGCTGTAATTTCTGAAGACGTAAAGCCCAATTCGCCTTTTAAAAAAATCTCTGCTTCTGTCGGAGTTTTGCTATTCTTGCCCAGATCAAACTGCAACAGACCAAACGAATAAGTACTTTGGCCGCCTGCTTGGCTGAACTTGTACAAGTAATTGGTGTTGCCAGAAAGCTCTGTTTGCATCAACACCGTGCGCAATTGCTGCACCAACAGTTGCTTTTGTGAATCAGAAAAATTGCGCGCCATCACTCGCTCCTTAGCTGCTGTAACTCGGTGCTGCGGTCACGGTTCAAAGGTGAAACACCACGAAACCCTAGGGCCTCATGTTCAAATTTGGTCTTCATGTGGAACTGATTGTTCAAGTAGTCCAAGCGCTTGGGGAAAAATCTGAAGTGGGAATCAGTGCCCCTGAGCCCAACGGCTTGCGCAGGGTCATTGCAAATTAGTTCCACAGGTTTTCGCCCGGCGCGCTCGACTACCAAACCTGCACCGTCGTAACGCCCCATATTGATACCATTTGTAATCTGGTGAAAAAACGTGTAGGTATATGCTCCCTTTTGAAAGGCAATCTCTGTGTATGACCCCTCAGCAAGAGAAATCGCATGCTTTCTCTGAAACTCAATCGCCGCTCGCTGCCGCCAATACATCGAACTTGGTGTTGTTTCCAATTGTTTAGGCTTCTCTACATTAAGTCCGGAAACCCGAAAAGCTTTAACCACTGGCGAAGGACTGCTTGGGTACTCCATCTCGAGCGGTTGTCCTGCGACACCAAAGCGGTAAATCAAATACCCCTTATCTGCGGTGTAACGCGGCGTCGCACAAAAGGAAATGTTTTTCTGCCCTGTCATGCAGGAGAACACAACTTCCTCGCCCTCCTTGCACAGGTGTGCAATTTCCGTATCGTCGCTATTGGCAAATGAAGCGGTGGTTACGACCAATAAAATAACAGCCAACCTTGCCGCAATACGCCTTGAAAAATTCGATTTTTCTTGATTTGTATTTTTTGTTTTTGCCCTCATACTTCGAGCCTCCCACCACCGTCATTTCCGGCGTTAAGTCCACGTGTAATTAGCCTGGTATTGGCGCCTGCCGTACCAAAGGCGCTATTGATCGCGCCGTCAATGGCCTTGTCCGATACCGCGACGAGGCCAACCATCTTGCCGTCTTGCGCCGCTTGGAGCGGACTCAACGCGCTGACCGCTGCACCGAACTTGCCCAGGCCGTCCAAGGAGCCGCCGCTCCCGGTGCTGTAGCTGCCAGGCAGGCCCACTAAGCTGCCAAAGCGCGTGGCGTCAGCCATATGGCTCCAGTGCTTCAGTCCTTCGAGGGTTTGCACCATCGACAGTCAGGAGTTGACCTGGGTCCAGCACTTGGGCACTCGCCAGTGCGTATAGGTGAAGCAATGCCGATGCAAGCGCGAGCTGCCCACGGACCATGCGGTGGGTTAGGCCCGCCCAAGCGGTCAAGCAAATGTAGAAGAACGTGCCGTGCATCCTCACCTCCCAGAGTCTCAAGGCCTTCGAGCGCTCACCCGGCCGCTCCGGCATTTATTGAATTTGTGTTACGTGAGCGCAAACTTTACCAAAAATTTACAAATAATTCTTTTTTTAAGAATTATTTCTTCAATAAAACAGCCCGTGCTTTCATTGCCATTTTTAAAACAGTGTGCTTGAATGGCGCCCATGTTTTTGTTTGGAGTTGCCGTGCGCCTGCCCCCCTTCCCGAGCCGCTTGTTGCGGCGCAACCTGCCCGGGCTGATCTTGCTTGGCGCGGTGTTCGCCTTGTTTGCAGGCGCTGCCTTGGCCCAGGGCAATTCGGCCGCCACGGGCACGCCCACGTTCATCTTGGACCAGTGCAAACGCGATGTGATGGCCTACCAAAAGAACCTGGAAGCCTTGCGCAAAGCGATGGGCGACAAGGCGGCGCAGGAGTTTGCCGACAAGTTCATGACCAAAGAGCAGTGGAACGATTCACTGCTGCGCGACGGCTATTGCGCCATTGCGCGGGGCCTCAAAGCCAACCGGCTTAATTAAGAAGGCTGGCGCCTAAGAGGGCCAGCGCCCCGCAGCGCGCCCAGCGTTGGCGATGCGCCAAGTCGTCACCCCTTGCGGCAACACCAACGGCAGGCGCAAAAGGCGCTTGTCGCGCGACACCAAGGCGGCAGCGCGACGCTCAGGGCCCAAGAGCAGCGCCAGGTCATCGAGCTTGTTGAGCCGCCACGATCCACCCTGCCCGCGCGCGCCCACGTCCACGCCCAGCCATTCGTCGCCCGCCGCAAAGCCCGCGTTCTCGGCCGCGCCGCCACGCAATACGGTTTTGATGGTCACCGTGCCGTTGGCATCACTCACGCGCAGGCCCAGGCGCTGGGCCATTGGGGCCGGGTCTTCGTGGACTTGCAGGCCTTGGGCTTGCAGCAGGGTTTTGAGCGGCAGTTCGCGCGTGCTGTGGACCCAGGTTTTGATCTCTTTGGCCCAACTGCGGCTGCTCAAATCTTGCAGCACGGCCAGCAAATCGGCCTCTGCCATAGGGCCGCCCGCGCAGCGCTGCCACAGGCCGCGCATCACCGCGTCCAGCGTGGCCTTACCCTCGGCGCGCAGGCTCAGGTCCAGGCACAGGGCTACCAGCGCGCCTTTGGTGTAGTAGCTCACCGTAGCGTTGGGGGTGTTTTCGTCTTGGCGGTAGTACTTGACCCAGGCGTCAAAGCTGGCCTGGGCCACGGTTTGCAGCGCGCGGCCCGGGGTTTGCAGCACCTGGTTGGCGGTCTTGGTGAGCAGTTTGAAATAGCCCGCGTCGTCAATCAGCCCTGCGCGGCGCAGCAGCAAGTCGTCGTAGTAGCTGGTAAAGCCTTCAAAAAACCAGAGCAGCTCGGTGTAGTTTTCTTGGGCGTAGTCGTAGCGCGCAAATTCGGCTGGGCGCAGGCGCTTGACATTCCAGGTGTGAAAGTATTCGTGGCTGATCAGGCCCAAGAGCGTGGTGTAGCCGTCGCTGGTTTTGGCGTCATTGCGGCGCGGCAGGTCGCGCCGGGCGGCGATCAGCGCGGTGGAATTGCGGTGCTCCAGGCCGCCGTAGCTGTCGTCCACGGCGTTCAAAAAAAACACATAGTGGGCAAACGGCGCTTTGTCGGCCAGGTGCTTGGCGGCAGGGTCACCCTCGGCGTGCCAAAACTGCAACTGGGTTTCGCAGATTTTTTGGGTGTCGCGCAGCAGGCGCGCGCCGTCAAACGAAGGCAAGGCCCCCGCCACCACCAAACGGTGCGGCACGCCGCCGGCGCTAAAAGTGCCGCTCCAAAACGCGCCCATTTCCACCGGGCAGTCGGCGAGTTCGTCGTAATGCGCTGCCTGGTAGCGGCCAAAGCCACTCTTATCCACCTCCATCGCGGGCAAGCCCGTGGCTACGTTCCAGCCTTGCATGTCGGGGTGGCGGACGATGTCCAGCGCGTGGGGCTGGTCGGTGGCGCCGTCGGCCATCAGGCACAGGCTGGTGGCGTTAAAAAAGCCGCGCGCGCTATCGAGCCAACTGGTGCGCACCGAGTTGTCCAGGGCATACACCTCGTACTGCACTTGCAGGGACTGGGCGCTGTCGCACTGCACTTGCCAGGTGGCTTTATCGAGCTGCGTTGCAGTCAGGGCACGATTGTCTTGGCGGCATTGCAGGTTTTGCAGGTGCTTGGAAAACTCGCGCACCATGTAGCTGCCCGGAATCCACACCGGCAAGCGCAGGGTTTGCGCGGCGGCGGGCTGGGCTATCGTCATGGTCACGCGCCACAGGTGGGCGTGCAGGCTGGCAACTTCTACGTGGTAGTGCACCGCCCAGGGTGCTGCGGGTGCGCTGCGCATCAGCCTTTGGCGGCTTCGGCCAGCATTTGCTCGACCTTTTTGTTGTCTACCGCGCCGGGCACGCGGGCACCGTTGGTAAACAGCAAAGTGGGCGTGCCGGTGATCTTGTGCTTGTGGCCCATCTCCACATTGCGCTCCAGGGCGCCGGTGTCGCACTTGGCAGACGCGGCAGAGGCGCTTTGGTCGCGCAGCATCCAGTCTTGCCAGGCCAGCGCGCGGTCTTTGGCGCACCAGATGGCCTTGGATTTTTCGGTGGAATCAGCGCCCAAGATGGGATATAAAAACAGGTAAATCGTGACGTTGTCCACCTTTTGCAGGTCGCGCTCAAAGCGCTTGCAGTAGCCGCAGTTGGGGTCTTCAAACACGGCAATCTTGCGCTCGCCCGTGCCGCGCACGATGGTGAACGCGTCTTTCAAAGGCAGGCTCTCAAACTTGATGGCGGTGAGTTTTTCTACCCGCTCGTCGGTCAGGTTGCGCCGGTTGCGGGTATCAATCAAATTGCCCTCAATAAGGTAGTTGGCCTGGGCGTCGGTGTAATAAATCTCGGTGCCGTTGACGCGCACTTCAAACAGGCCAGGCATATCGGTCTTGCGTACCTCGTCAATCGCCTTGAGCTGGGGCAGTCGTGTGGCGATGTTTTTGCGGATGGCGGCTTCTTGCGCCAGCGCGCCCAGGCTCAGGGCAGCGAGCAGCGCAAGCAGCAGGGATTTGAAAATTTGTTGCATCACAGGTCGGAGTAATAAATAGGGAAAAAGCGGGGCGCAGACCTCAGTGGCCGCGCAAGCCCATGGCGCGCTGGGCAACCCAGGCTTTGAGGGAACCGCTGCGCTCAAACGCGCGCATGCCGGCGTTGCGCAGGCTGCGCGCCCAGGCGCTGTCGCGCGAAAAAAGCTGTTGCAGCGCGTCGCCCGCGCCGCCTATCAGGGCCAGTTCGGCCTTGCGGGCGCGCTCGTAGGTGCGCAGCAGGCGCATGTCGCCCACGCTGCGCCAGTAGGGGCGGGCTTCGAGCACGGCGGCGAGTTCGGCCACGTCGCCCAGGCCCAGGTTCAGGCCCTGACCGGCCAGCGGGTGCACCGCGTGCGCTGCGTCGCCGGCCAGCACCCAGGCGCCAGATCCGGGTTCTGCGCCTGCGCCGCACCAGTGCGCGGCCTGCGAATGCTGCAAGGGCCAAGTCTGGCGCTCGTTCGTGAGTTGCATGTCGCCCAGGGCGTGGTGGCTGGCGGCTTGCAGTTGCAGGCAAAACTCTTGCGCGTCCAGCGCTTGCAAGGCCTGCGCGCGCTCGGGCGGCGCGGACCAGACCAGTGCGCATTGGTGGCCGTTGGCGCCACCGAGCGGCAGCAGCGCCACAATTTCGCCCTGGCCATCAGGCTGCGAAAACCACTGGCGCGCCACCTGTCCGTGCGGCACGGCGCAATCCACCCGCGCGGCCAGCGCCCATTGGGCATAGGGCTGGGCGATGAACTCCACGCCAAATTCTTCACGGGTGCGGCTGGCTTTGCCTTCGCACACCACAGTCAGCGGCGCGGGCTGCGGAGTGCTGACCACTTCAATCAGGCTCTGAAAACCCAGGGCTGCGCCCAGCAGCTTTTCCAGCTCGGGCACGTCCACGATCCAGTTCAGGGCCTCCGACAATGAGTCCAGCGCGTCAAAACGGGTCTCACCCCCGGCGTCGCCAAACACTTCCATGGCCACCACCGGCGTGGCATGCAGCGCGTCGGGCCAGCAGCGCAGGCCTTGCAGCAACTTGCGCGAGGCCGGGTTGAGCGCATAGGCGCGCACGTCGCTGTGGCCGTCCGGAGCCGGGGTAGACCCGCCCAGGCGATGGTCAACGAGGGCCACCTTCAGGCGTTGGGACGCCAGTTGCAGGGCCAGCGCGCGGCCCACAATGCCGGCGCCACGGATACATACGTCAAAAGGTCGTGCCATGGCAGGCATTGTAGGAGCCGCCCTGGGGGATTGGGCTTCTGGCACAGTTGGCACGCGCACCGCATCCCAACCCAGGAGAAAAACAATGTTCCGACGTTTCCCCCTTGCACTCACCCTGGCCTTTGGTTTGCTAATGGCCCAAAGCGTCAGCGCCATGAGCCTGCGCGAGCTGCGTACGCTGGAAAAGAACGAAAAGCAAGGCGATGTGTACGCCCTCTACTATTTGGTGGGCGTGCTGGAAGGGAGCCTGGAAGCACAGGCCAAAGCCGTGCGCCAAGGGGCCAAACCCAGCATCTGCCCGCTCGGGCGCCGTCTGGAGCCGCGCATGGCCCGCGAGCTGTTTGACACCGAACTCAAACGCCACGCCGATCTGTATGAGGCCGACATGCCCGTACAACTGGTGCTGCTCAACGCACTGGGCACCGTCTACCCGTGCAATTAACCGGGAAATTAACCGCGATGGGCGCGGTCTTGCTTGGGCCGCGCCACGCCCCGCTAGCATGCACGCTTCTACCAACGCAAAGGCCCCAGCAATGATTCACACAGAGCGAATGACGGCACGCATCGAAGGCGACTTTGTGCTGTTCTTGATCGGCATGCGCTTTAACCAGCCCTGGAAAGTGCACAAGTGGCTGCCGGTGGTGTCATCCATGGGCCGTATGTTGCGCGAGTTGCAATCGCAGCCGGACTTGGGGCTGTTGCACCAGGACATTTGGTTGTCACGCACCATCATGCAGGTGCAGTACTGGCGCTCCATGGACCATTTGCTGGCTTATGCCAAAAACCGCGATTCCCAGCACCTGCCCGCCTGGCGGGCGTTTAACAAAGCCATTGCAGGTAACGGCTCGGTGGGCATCTGGCATGAAACCTATGCCGTCACCGAAGGCAGCTACGAAAACATTTACGCCAATATGCCGCCCTTTGGCATGGGCCGGGCGGGCAAGCTCGAGCCGGTGCGCGGCAAGCACGAGACCGCTGCCGGGCGCCTGGGGCGGTAGGCCCCAGAGGGCGCGTGGCTCGGCCTATCTACAATCAGCGGCTCGCTGGCCAAGCCAGCCCCCGCCGGGCGCGAACGCCCAAACTGCGGGCACCCTGATCAATCCAAAAGGACAACTCCATGAAATGCGGCATCGTAGGCCTGCCCAACGTCGGTAAATCGACCCTGTTCAACGCGCTGACCAAAGCCGGCATTGCGGCTGAGAACTACCCCTTTTGCACCATCGAGCCCAATGTGGGCGTGGTCGAGGTGCCCGATCCGCGCCTGCAGCAGCTCGCCAAAATCATTGACCCCGAGCGCATCGTCCCGGCCATTGTGGAATTTGTGGACATTGCGGGCCTGGTGGCCGGTGCCAGCACCGGCGAAGGCCTGGGCAACAAGTTTTTGGCCCACATCCGCGAAACCGACGCCACCATCAACGTGGTGCGCTGCTTTGAAGACGACAACGTGATCCACGTGGCAGGCAGGGTGGACCCGATTGCTGACATTGAAGTGATCCAGACCGAACTCTGCCTGGCCGACCTGAGCGCCGTAGAAAAAGCCCTGCACCGCGTCACCAAGCTGGCGCGCTCGGGCGACAAAGAGTCGATCAAGCTGGTGGCCATCTTGGAAAAATGCCAGGCCGCGCTCAACGAAGCCAAGCCGGTGCGCACGCTGGATTTCAGCAAAGAAGAGCAGCCGCTCTTGAAGCAGTTCTTTTTGATTACCGCCAAGCCCGCCATGTTTGTGGCCAATGTGGCCGAAGACGGGTTTATGAACAACCCCATGCTCGACCGCCTGACGGCCTTTGCCACCGCGCAAAACGCACCCGTGGTGGCGATCTCCGCCAAGATGGAAGCGGAAATGAGCGAGATGAGCGACGAGGACCGCCAGATGTTCCTGGAAGAACTCGGCCAGACCGAGCCCGGCCTGAACCGCCTGGTGCGTTCTGCCTACAGCCTCTTGGGCTTGCAAACCTATTTCACGGCCGGTGTGAAAGAAGTGCGCGCTTGGACTATCCACGTGGGCGACACCGGGCCGCAGGCGGCTGGTGTGATTCATACCGACTTTGAGAAGGGCTACATTCGCGCCCAGACCATCGCATTTGAAGACTTCATCACCTTCAAGGGCGAACAAGGCGCCAAAGACGCGGGCAAGATGCGCGCCGAAGGCAAAGACTACGTCGTCAAAGACGGCGATGTGATGAATTTCTTGTTTAGCTCTTAATCAAAACCAACGCACAAGGAGACCGCCATGGCCGGACTGGTAAAAGAAATCGATCCCGACGGTTTGCTAGAGTTTTCGGTGGTCTACACCGACCGCGCACTCAACCACATGTCGCAGCGCTTTCAGGGCGTCATGCGCGATATCTCGGCCATCCTGAAATCGGTCTACCACGCGCCTTCGAGCGTGCTGGTGCCCGGCAGCGGCACGTTTGGCATGGAAGCCGTGGCGCGCCAATTTGCCACCGGCAAAAAAGCGCTGGTCATCCGCAACGGCTGGTTTAGCTACCGCTGGACGCAGATTTTTGACATGGGCCACATCCCGGCCCAGTCCATCGTGCTCAAGGCACGGCGCACGTCTGACGCATCGCAGTCGCCCTGGGTGCCCTGCCCCATTGACGAAGTGGTCGCCACCATCTTGGCGGAGAAGCCCGACGTGGTGTTTGCGCCGCATGTAGAAACATCGGCCGGCATGATCTTGCCCGACGACTACCTGCGCGCCGTGGCCGACGCGGTGCACCAGGTGGGCGGCTTGTTTGTGCTGGACTGCATTGCCTCGGGCACCATTTGGGTGGACATGGAAGCCACCGGCGTGGACGTGTTGGTGACCGCACCGCAAAAAGGCTGGAGCGGATCACCCTGCTGCGCCATGGTGATGCTCAGCGAGCGCGCCCGCACCGCCATTGACAGCACCACCAGCAGCAGCTTTGCCTGCGACCTGAAAAAGTGGCTGCAGGTGATGGAATCCTATGAGGCCGGCACCCACATGTACCACACCACCATGCCCACCGACGCGCTCACCCGCCTGCGCGAAGTGATGATGGAAACCCAAGACTACGGCTTCGAGAAAGTGCGCGCCGAACAGCTTGAATTGGGCCACAAGGTGCGCGCACTGATGGAAAGCCGTGGCCTGGTCAGCGTGGCGGCCGAGGGCTTTAAGGCGCCCGGCGTGGTGGTGAGCTACACCACCGACGCGGGCATGCACAACAGCAAAAAGTTTTTGGCCCTGGGCCTGCAAAC
>CANCJD010000081.1 GCA_947378275.1 Comamonadaceae bacterium | reverse complement strand
CATCGCCGACTACGGCGCGTTTGTGGAACTCGAGCCAGGCATCGAAGGTCTGGTCCACGTGTCCGAAATGGACTGGACTAACAAGAACATTGCACCTTCCAAGCTCGTGTCTTTGGGCGACGAAGTCGAAGTCATGGTTCTGGAAATCGACGAAGACAAGCGCCGCATTTCCCTGGGCATGAAGCAGTGCAAAGCCAACCCTTGGCAAGAATTTGCGCAAAACACCAAGCGCGGCGACCGCGTCAAGGGCCCGATCAAGTCGATCACCGACTTTGGTGTGTTCGTTGGTCTGGCCGCTGGCATCGACGGTCTGGTGCACCTGTCTGACCTGTCTTGGAACGAAACCGGCGAAGCCGCTGTGCGTGAGTTCAAGAAGGGCCAGGAAGTCGAGGCTTTGGTCTTGGCCGTGGACGTGGACCGCGAACGCATCTCTCTGGGCATCAAACAGCTCGACTCTGATCCTTTCACCACCTTCACGTCGATCAACGACAAGGGCCAGGTTGTGACCGGCAAGGTCAAGACCGTGGATGCCAAGGGCGCTGAAATCGACCTGGGTGAAGACATCATCGGCTACCTGCGCGCCTCGGAAATCAGCCGCGACCGCGTGGAAGATGCCCGTAGCGTGTTGAAAGAAGGCGACGAAGTGACCGCTGTGGTTGTCAATGTGGATCGCAAGACCCGCAACATCCAGTTGTCCATCAAAGCCAAGGACGCTGCGGACCAAAACGAAGCCATGGCGAGCCTGAGCCAGTCGTCTGCCCGCGAAAACGCTGGCACCACCAGCCTGGGCGCTTTGTTGCGTGCCAAGTTGGACAACAACTAAGCATTTAAACCGCTGAGTTGAACTCCAGGAACGGCCGGTTGCCTTGTGCACCGGTCGTTTTTTTGTCTCTCCCTATCCTGATCCATGACCCGCTCTGACCTTGTAGAAGAACTGGCAAACCGGTTCGTCCAACTGACCCACCACGACGCTGAGTTCGCGGTGAAGGCGATTCTGGACGCCATGAACGACGCCTTGGTGCGTGGCCAACGCATCGAAATTCGCGGTTTTGGCAGCTTTTCTGTCAACCACCGCCCGCCCCGTATGGGCCGCAACCCCCGCAGTGGCGAGAGTGTCGCCATCCCCGAGCGGCGCGTGCCGCACTTCAAACCGGGCAAGGCCTTGCGCGAATCGGTGGACGCCCAAACCGCGCAATTACAGGCGGTGCAAAACCCGCGCTAAGCCCCGGGCTGCCCGATAGAATCGGCCAGCCCTTTAGGAACTGAATGACATCACTCGTCTCAATTCTCCAGTGGTTGCTTAAGGCAGCCATTTTTTTTACCTTGTTTGCCTTTGCGCTGAACAACCAGGCAGACGTGACCGTGCGTTTCTTTTTTGGCTACCAGTGGACCGCCCCCTTGGTGCTGGTGGTGCTGATCACCTTTGCCGCCGGGCTCTTGCTCGGGGTCTTAGGCATGGTGCCACGCTGGTGGCGCCAACGCCGCGCAGCCGCCCACGCGCGCAAACTGTCTGAGGCCAGCGCTTCACAAGTGCTGCCAAACTCGCCCGCCGCCGACGCCGCCACCAGTTCGGTACCCCATGGACTTTGACGCCTCGCTGATATTGATGGGCCTGCCCGTGGCCTTTGTGCTGGGTTGGTTCGCGTCGCGCCTGGACTTGCGCCAGTTGCGCCTGGAAAACCGCCAGGCGCCCAAAGCCTATTTCCGCGGCCTGAACTTCTTGCTCAACGAGCAGCAAGACCAGGCCATTGACGCCTTTATTGAGGCAGTGCAAAACGACCCCGACACCTCGGAGCTGCATTTCGCGCTAGGCAACCTGTTTCGCCGTCGGGGCGAATACCAGCGCGCCGTGCGCGTGCACCAGCACCTGCTCTCGCGCGGCGACATCAGCGCCGACGACCGCCACCGTGCCCAGCACGGTTTGGCGCTGGACTACCTTAAAGCCGGCTTGCTCGACCGTGCCGAAGTGGCCTTGCTGCAACTCGAAGGCACGCGCTTTGAGGCTGAAGCCCGCCTAGCGCTGCTGGCCAACTACGAACGTTCACGCGACTGGGTGCTGGCCGCCGAAGTGGCGCAAAAGCTCGAACTTGCCGACCAAGGCAGCTTTGCCGGGCGGCGCGCACATTACCTGTGCGAACAAGCGGCCGCCCTGGCCGCCACTGACGACCGCGTGCAAGCGCAGCAGGTGCTGGCCCAGGCCATTGCGCTTGCGCCCGGCATGGCGCGCGCCCGGCTTGACCTGGCGCACCTGCAGTTCAGTAGCGGCGAGCCCGCCCAGGCCCTGGCCACGCTGCTCGATGCCATGGTGGCTGCGCCCGCCGCCGTGGCGCTCATGGCCCAGCCCCTGCGCCTCTACGCCCAGGCCTGCGGCACGCCCGACGCCGCGCTTGTGCCCCTGAAGGCTGCGTACGCCGCCTTGCCCTCGCTGGATGTACTCGACGCCATCGTGGCCATTGAGCGCAACCGCGCCGCCTCGGAAGAAACCGCCCGCGACTGGTATGTGCGCCACCTGGAAAAGCAACCCTCGCTCGTGGCTGCAGCGCAGTGGATTGCAGGCGAAAAGCTCGAACACGAACAATTTCACCCCCAGGTGCAACGTGCCTTGGACCACGCCGTCAAACCGCTCAAGCGCTACCGCTGCGCGGCCTGCGGCTTTGAGGCGCAACAACATTTTTGGCACTGCCCCGGCTGCCAGGCCTGGGACAGCTACCCGCCCCGGCGCGTAGAAGAGCTCTGAACCGAACCCGCATGACCGCCATGAACCAAGAAACATTAGCCCCCATTACCCCCGAACAACTGGCCCGCGCCCGCGTGCTGGTGGTGGGTGACGTGATGCTGGACCGCTACTGGTACGGCGCGGTAGACCGCATTTCGCCCGAGGCACCAGTGCCCGTGGTGCGCGTGACCCGTGAAGAAGAACGCGGCGGCGGCGCAGCCAACGTGGCCGGCAACATTGCCGCCCTGGGCGCGCAAGCCGCACTGCTTACCGTGGTGGGTGACGACGACGCCAGCCACAAGCTCGAAGCGCTGCTGGCCCAAACCGGTATTCAGACCCACTTTGGCCGCGACGCAGACCTCAAAACCACGGTCAAACTGCGCATCATTGGCCGCCAGCAGCAGCTGCTGCGCCTGGATTTTGAGAACACCCCAAAAAATGAAGTGCTGGCCGGACAGACCGCGCGCTTTGGCCAATTGCTGCCCGCGTGCGACGCCGTGCTGTTTTCCGACTACGGCAAAGGCGGGCTGGCGCATGTGGGCGACATGATCGCCCAGGCCCGCGTGGCGGGCAAACCCATATTGATTGACCCCAAAGGCAGCGACTATTCACGCTACCAGCACGCCACCGTCATCACCCCCAACCGCGCAGAAATGCAAGAAGTGATAGGCCCCTGGCACAGCGAAGACGAGCTGCGCACCAAGGCGCACGCGCTGCGCACCACGCTGCAGTTGGACGCCGTGCTGCTGACCCGCAGCGAAGAAGGCATGACACTGTTTGACGCCGATGGCGAGCTGCATGTGAGCGCCCAGGCGCGCGAGGTGTTTGACGTGACCGGCGCGGGCGACACGGTGATTGCCACCATGGCCTCGCTTTTGGGTGCCGGCTTTACGCTGCGCCAGGCCCTGCCTTGGGCCAACCGGGCCGGCGGCATTGTGGTCGGCAAATTTGGCACCGCGACGGTGTCCTACCAGGAGTTGTTTGCATGACGCGCATTGTGGTTACCGGCGCCGCCGGCTTTATTGGCAGCCAGATCATTGCCGGGCTCAACGCCCGTGGCATTGACAACATCATTGCGGTGGACGAACTCACCCAAGGCGACAAGTTTCGCAACCTGGCCGGCTTGAAGATTGCCGACTACGTAGACGCCGACGCTTTTTATGGCGCCTTTGCCGCCCAGCGCTACGGCCATGTGGAAGCCGTCTTCCACGAAGGCGCTTGCAGCGACACCATGGAATTGGACGGCAAGTACATGATGCAAAACAACTTCGAGACGACCAAGCAGCTCTTTCACGCCGCGCAGGCACAAGGCACGCGGCTTTTGTACGCTTCGTCTGCCGCCACCTATGGCGGCTCGGCCACCTTCAAAGAAGACCCGGCTTTTGAAGCCCCGCTCAACGTCTACGGCTACTCCAAACTGCTGTTTGACCAGGTAATGCGCCGTGAGCTCGGTGCCCAGTTGCAAAACGCCAGCACGCAGGTGGTGGGTTTTCGATACTTCAACGTCTACGGCCCACATGAGCAACACAAGGGACGCATGGCCAGCGTGGCCTACCACCAGTTCCACCAGTTTCGGGCCGAGGGCCGGGTCAAGCTGTTTGGTGAATACGGCGGCTACGCCCCCGGCGCGCAAATGCGCGACTTTGTGTTTGTGGACGACGTGGTTGCGGTCAATCTGTGGTACTTCGACCACCCCGGAATAAGCGGCATCTTTAACCTCGGCTCGGGCCGCGCCCAGGCTTTTAACGACGTGGCATGCGCCGTGGTCAACACCTTGCGCGCCGCCGACGGCCACGTGCCCCTGGCCCTGGACACCATTGCCTCCATGGGCCTGATTGAATACATCGCCTTCCCCGACGCGCTGCGTGGCAAATACCAGTGCTACACCCAGGCCGACCTAGGCGCCTTGCGCGCCAGCGGCTGCGACCACGCCTTTGCTGACGTGGCCACCGGCGTGGGCAAATACGTGCAGTGGCTGGCCGCGCAAGCCTGAACTTGATCGCTATGCGCAGCCTGCACCGCCCTCGCCGCCTGCACCGGTTTTTGACCGCTGCTGCAGCCGCGCTGACGGTGGGTTTAAGCCTTGGCGCGACCGACGCCAACCAGGCCACCGAGGCCGAGCTAGACGCCATCAAAGGCCTGGGCCCAGCCAGTACCGCGCGCATTTTGCAGGCGCGGGAACAAAACCCGTTCAAAGACTGGGCCGACTTTTTGCGCCGCGTCAAAGGTTTCAAAAACAGCAGCGCCGCGCGCCTGTCTGAGGCTGGGTTAACCGTCAACGGCCAGTCGTTTGAAGCCCCGACCCAGGCCAAAGCCGCGCCCTGAGCCGCCGCCCACCCCAGCCCAACAAGCGCGCAAGGAGACCCCCATATGCTGTCCATCGTTGCGATTTGTACCGGCGCCTGCGTAGGTGCCTTGGCGCGCTGGCAGCTCGGGCTGTGGCTCAACCCCTTGGTCATTCCTGCCGCCGCCCTACCCTTGGGCACGCTGGCGGCCAACTGGATTGGCGGTTATTTGGTGGGCATAGCGGTGGCTGTTTTCCAGGCCCTGCCCCACCTTGACCCGGCTTGGCGCCTGGCCTTGGTTACCGGCTTCTTGGGTGCGCTCACCACCTTTTCCAGCTTTTCGGCCGAAGTGGTGGCCATGCTGGGGCAGCAAAAGTACGCACTGGCCTTGGGCACCTCGGCCCTGCATTTGCTGGGCTCCCTGGTGCTGACGGTGGCGGGCCTGCGCACCGTGGCCTATTTTCTACCGGCGCACGCGCCCCTCGTTTAGCTGGGCCTGTCTGGCTGCGAACCTTCAGTCTTCTTTTTTTAGAGAGCTTGGTTCGTGTGATTGCTTGGGCAGCATAAGCCTGCAAGCCGCGCTTGCCACCACGGCGCGAAGATGCCGAGATTGCGCAAAATGATTGCATTTACCCTACAATGCAATCATTGCAGTCAGCCGAGCAAAAGGAGTGTCAATGTCATCTATTACCGTACGTAATTTACCGGAGGAGACGCACCGTGCTTTGCGCGCGCGCGCCGCGCTGGCCGGCCGAAGCACCGAGGCAGAAGTCCGCGCCATTCTTGAAAGCATCGCAAGACCCGAGGGCCGCATCAAGCTAGGCTCCTTGCTGGCTGAAATAGGCCAGCAGGCTGGGGGCTTCGATCTGGCGATCGAGCGCGACAAGTCACCCACAGAACCGATCAGCTTCGAATGATTCTTCTCGATACCAACGTCGTTTCTGAACCATTGAGGCTCACGGGTGACGTGGGCGTGTTGAGGTGGATCGACGCGCAAATCCTCGAAACACTTTACCTTTCAGCGATCAGCTTGGCAGAGTTGCGCTTTGGGATTGCAGCACTGGCGCCCGGCAAACGACGAGACACGCTACGCGCCAGTCTTGAGCAACGCGTCGTGCCTTTGTTCGCCGGCCGAATCCTGCCCTTTGATGTCGCCGCCGCCGAAGCCTACGCAGTGCTTCGTGCCCGTGCGCGAACCCAGGGAAAAGCCATTGCACCCGCAGACGGCTATATCGCCGCAACGGCCGCAAGCCACAGTTTGATCGTTGCAACGCGCGACACTGCTCCGTTTGAAGCCGCTGGCCTGACGGTAATCAACCCTTGGAATACGCCGCACTAACGGATCGGCGGTCTTAGATCGGCAACACCTGCCCCATGTCTGGCCGCTCCAGCCACTCTGCAAACTCATCGGCCATTTGCTGCGCCGCGCTGGCAGCGCCGGTCCAGGCCTTCACGCGGCTGGCCAAGTCGTTGCCGTAACGGGCAAAGTCGGTGCGGTCGGGCAGTTTGCCGTTGGGCAGGGTTTGCAGCCAGGCTGGGTTGGGCGCCAGCAGCACCATCGAGTCCAGCGCCGACGTGGCCCGGTGGCGGGACTTCAAGCCCTTGTCCAGCCATCCCGGCACCACCGCTTGCTGAAAATGCGGGTACAGCACGAGGGGCGCCTGTGCTTGTGCCGCATCGGGGTAATTCAGATGCAGGTGGTAGTCGGTAATGCCACCGTCCCAATAGGCACCGGGCGGCGCGCCGGCAATGTCGTGCACCGCCTTTAAAACAAAAGGAATCGAGCAGCTCGCCTGCAGCGCGTCCATAAAGTTGCCCTCAAGCAGCGCGCATTGCAGGGTTTGGTAGTCGCCCGCGTCAAAGGGCAGCGCTGCGCCTTGGGCAGAAAACACCACCCGCTCCAGCCAGCCGCCTAAAGCGCGGCGCTGCACCGCGTTGCTCACAAAAGCCGCCGCGTAGCCCACGGGCGTCCACCACGGGTGCTCGCGGCGCAGCAAGCGCTGCCCGTGCGAGGTCATGATGTGCAACTGGTAACGCGGGTGGCTCAGCACCTCGGCAATGCGTCCGCCATAAAAGGCGTGCAGGTTTTTGCCAAACTCGTCGCTCACCTGCTGCGCGCTCACGCGCTTTTGGCCCTCGGGCAGCTCGTAGTGCTGGTGGATGTAGTCGTGCTCCAGGCGCTCAAAGGCAGCTACTGGCTGGTTCAGGCAGGCGGTAGCCATGCGCCAGGCGCCAATGGACGCGCCCACCAGCGCCACGTTTTGGCTGCTTTGCGGCAGCCACTGGCCAAAGATAAAACGGTCCAAGGGCCCCAATATCAAACCCTTGGGGCCACCAGCGGCCGCCGGAATCACGCCCACGTGCGCGGGCTGCAGGCCGTGCGCCTGCACATGGGCGCGGGCGCGGGGCCCGGCGTAGATATTGAGCGCGCGCATGGCCTGGCCCTCCCTTTATTTGCGCAAACCTTGTAGCTTGGAAAACGCCGACGCCATGGCGCTGGGGCCTTGCGGTTCGGGCGCGCGCTGCTGGGGGCGTTGGCCGCGGGCTGCGCCTTCAAAGCGGTTGTCGCGCGGCGCGTTGCGGTCGGCGCCACCTGCGCCGCGTGGGGCCTCGCCCAGCTTCATGGTCAGCGCAATGCGCTTGCGCGCCACGTCCACTTCCACCACCTGCACTTTGACGATGTCGCCGGTTTTGACCACCTCGCGCGCGTCGTTCACAAACTTGTGGGCCAACTGGCTCACATGCACCAGGCCGTCTTGGTGCACGCCCAGGTCCACAAAAGCGCCAAAGGCGGCCACGTTGCTCACGGTGCCTTCCAAAATCATGCCTTCAACCAGGTCTTTGATGTCGTTCACGCCGTCTTGCAGGCGTGCCACCTTGAAGTCCGGGCGCGGGTCGCGGCCGGGTTTTTCCAGCTCTCCCAAAATGTCTTGCACCGTGATGACGCCAAACTTTTCATTGGCAAACAGCTCGGGGCGCAGGGTTTTGAGCATGTCGGCGCGGCCCATCAGTTCGGCCACGGGCTTGCCGGCTTTGGCCATGATCTGTTCCACCACCGGATACGTTTCTGGGTGCACGCCGGTCATGTCCAGCGGGTTGTCGCCCCCGCGAATGCGCAAAAAGCCCGCGCTTTGCTCAAAGGTCTTGGCGCCCAGGCCAGCCACTTGCAGCAACTGCTGGCGGTTGGCAAAAGCGCCATTGGCCTCGCGCCAGCGCACCACCGCCTTGGCCACGGTGCCTGAGAGGCCCGACACGCGCGAAAGCAGCGGCACGCTGGCGGTGTTCAGGTCCACGCCCACCGAGTTCACGCAGTCTTCCACCACGGTGGCCAGGGTTTTGGCCAGCTCGCTTTGGTTGACGTCGTGCTGGTACTGGCCCACGCCGATGGATTTGGGATCAATCTTGACGAGTTCGGCCAGCGGGTCTTGCAGACGCCTGGCAATGCTGGCGGCGCCGCGCAGGCTCACGTCCACGTCGGGCATTTCTTGGCTGGCGTATTCGCTGGCGCTGTAGACCGAGGCACCGGCCTCGCTCACCACCACTTTGTCTATAGCTACGCCGCCGCCTTTGGACAGTTGTTTGATCAGGTCGCCCGCCAGCTTGTCGGTCTCGCGGCTGGCGGTACCGTTGCCAATGGCAATCAGGTTCACGCCGTGGCGCAGGCACAAGGCGCCCAGCGCGTGCAGGGAGCCTTCCCAATCTTTGCGCGGCTCGTGGGGGAAGACGGTGGCGGTTTCCACCAGCTTGCCGGTGGCGTCCACCACCGCCACTTTCACACCGGTGCGGATGCCCGGGTCCAGGCCCATCACCACGCGCGGGCCAGCCGGGGCGGCCAGCAGCAAATCGCGCACGTTGTCGGCAAACACCTTGATGGCCACGCCCTCGGCATCTTCGCGCAGGCGGGCAAACAAGTCGCGCTCGGTGGACAGGCTGAGCTTGACGCGCCAAGTCCAGGCCACGCATTTACGGATCAAATCGTCTGCCGCGCGGCCCTGATGGCTCCAGTCCAGGCGCAGCGCAATGCGCGCCTCGGCCAGCGACACCACCGGGCCTTTGGCTTTGGGTGCGGCTTCGGGCGCGGCCAGCGCAAACGCAGCGTCGGGCAGCACCAGCTTGGCGTCCAAAACTTCCAGCGCACGGCCCCGAAACACGGCCAGCGCCCGGTGCGAAGGCACGCGGCCAATCGGCTCGTCATAGGCAAAATAGTCACGAAACTTGGCCACCTCGGGCTGGTTTTCGTCTTTGCCCTCAATGCGCTTGCTTTGCAGCAGACCCTGGTCCCACAGCCAGGCGCGCAGGTCTTGCACCACGGCCGGCGCCTCGGCCCAGCGCTCGCTGAGCAAATCGCGTACGCCGTCCAGCACCAAAGCCACGGTTGAGAAATCGGTCTGTTTGTCTTCGCCCTCCACCACCGGGCGCATGGGCACCACATAGGCCAGCGCCTCGTCGGCGGGCACCAGGTGCGGGTTGGCAAACAAGGCGTCGGCCAAGGGTTCGAGCCCGGCTTCGCGCGCCAACTGGCCCTTGGTGCGGCGCTTGAGCTTGAAGGGAAGGTAAATGTCCTCGAGTTCTTGCTTGGTGGCGGCGGCCTCGATGGCCGCGCGCAGCGCCGGGGTCAGCTTGCCCTGCTCGTCAATCGCCTTGGCCACCACCAAGCGGCGGTCGCGCAGTTCGCGCAGATAGGACAAACGGGCCTCTAGCTCGCGCAACTGAATGTCGTCCAGCCCATCGGTCACCTCTTTGCGGTAACGGGCGATAAAAGGCACGGTGGCGCCACCGTCCAACAAAGCCACAGCGGCCTCGACTTGCTTAGGGCGAACACGGATTTCTTGCGCGATCTGCGCGATGA
>CANCJD010000080.1 GCA_947378275.1 Comamonadaceae bacterium | reverse complement strand
CCAAATTGCCCGCCACCTGACTGACCTGGCGCTCGCCTTTGGCATGCGGGTCTGTGTGTCTGACCCGTTTGTCAACATCCAAAACTCTGACGTCCATCAGGTCCCGATGCGCGAGCTGTTGGCGCAGTCCGATTTCGTGGTGTGCCTGGCCGTTGCCACGCCGCATACTGAAAACCTCATGGACGAGGCAGCCTTCGCTGCGATGCAACAGACGGCCTATTTCATCAATGCTTCACGCGGCAACCTCGTCGACGAGGCGGCCTTGTTGAGGGCTCTAGATGCTGGCCAGATCGCCGGCTGCGCGCTGGATGTAGGGCGCGCGCCTGACCAAATGCCCAGTTCCGATTTGGCGCGGCATCCCCGCCTTCGCGCGACGCCCCATATCGGCGGCCTCACGACCCCCGCCATTGAGCATCAGTCGATGGAGACAGTGGCTCAGGTGACTGCTATTGTCAGCGGGCAGTTTCCGCTGGGCTCCGTCAATGCTGATCAAGCAAGTCGCCTGCATACCCGCTTTCCACTCAAAACAAGCACCCCATGATCCAGAACTTGTTGCCCCACCTAGCGTGCGACTGCCACGTGCACGTTTACGAAGATCGTTTCCAGCTTGCAGCCAGTGCGACTTTTACGCCGCCTAAAGGAGCCTTGTCGGACTACCGAGCGGTTCAGACGCAGCTTGGCTTGGAGCGTGTCGTACTGGTCCAAGCCACCGCCTATGGTTTTGACAACGGCTGCATGCTTGAGGCGCTCGGTAAGCTCGCTGATTCGGCGCGCGGTGTGGCCATTGTCAGCCCAGACATCAGCGATGCGCAGCTCGAGCACCTTCACGCGGCTGGCGTGCGGGGCGTGCGCTACATGACAATTCCCAACTCAGGCGGCCTGGTGTCGTGGGACTCGATTGAAACCATATCCGCGCGCATTGCGCCGCTGGGGTGGGTCATCAACCTGCAACTGGACGGGCGCGATTTTCCTCAGCGGTTGGAAATGATCGAGCGTTTACCCTCCAAGGTGGTCATCGACCATAACGGTAAATTCCTAGAGCCTGTGACGCCAGACGACCCGGCGTTTCTGGCGCTGTTGCGCGTGCTGGAGCGAGAAGGCCGCTGGATCAAGCTGTCTGCACCTTATGAAACCTCAAAGCGGGGTCCCCCCGCTTACGACGACGTGTCGGCATTGTCACGCGCCTTAGTGCGCGCCCACCCCGACCGCTGCCTGTGGGCCAGCAACTGGCCTCATCCTAACCGCGTACCACCGCCTTCCAATTCGGCGCTGCTGGAGTTGCTATCCGACTGGGCTCCAGAAGCGGCCATACGCAAAGCTATCCTGGTGGACAATCCGGCTCAGGCATTCGGGTTCTGATATTTAGGCAGCGCAGCCACCCATAGGGGGCAAGCGCTCAGTATGTATAAGCAGTTGAAAATTTTCGCAATGAAATCAGTGGGCGT
Source organism: Comamonadaceae bacterium (assembly GCA_947378275.1). Classification (GTDB taxonomy): domain Bacteria; phylum Pseudomonadota; class Gammaproteobacteria; order Burkholderiales; family Burkholderiaceae_C; genus Allorhodoferax. Next base: position 8,521 of record CANCJD010000080.1, on the reverse strand, counting down.
GTTGGCGCCGATCCAATATTGACCACCGGGGGTGCGGCGTAAACCTGTCCAAGTTTTACGCCGCACCCCCAGTGGCTCAGTTTTGGATGCCATTCAACAACACGGCCTTGCCGCCCTTGACCATTGCCGCTTTGTACAAGCGCCGCTGGCAGGTCGAGTTGTTCTTCAAATGGATCAAGCAGCACCTGCGCATCAAGAAGTTTCTGGGCAACAGCAAGAACGCGGTGAAGACGCAAATCTGTTGCGCCGTGTTCACCCATGTGCTTATTGCCACTGTTAAGAAAGAACTTCAATTGAACGCCTCGCTCTACACATTGCTACAGATCTTGTCGGTCTCGATATTCGAGAAAACCGAGATTTCAAGCGACTTGCAGCTCGATAGCAACACAAACGATAGCCCAGACGATGGTAACCAATTGAATTTATTCACTTTTTAACCGGACACTACTGATTTTTTTGATAACTTTAACTTTTATAAATTAAGCGCACGATGCTGACCTCATGATGCTGCTTGGGTAGCAGGTCAGAAGCGAGCCGAGCCTCACTCCAGCTTAATTCCTCGGCTTCTTACCACATCGGCCCAACGCGCCATTTCCGCCGCCACGTAATCGCGCGTTTGCGCAGGCGTGGCAATCTCGGCTGTCACGCCGAAACCGGCGAAGCGCTCTTGTACGCTTTCCAGCTGCAGCGCAGCGCGCAGTTCTGTAGCGAAGCGCTCCACGCCGGCAGCCGGCACGTTGCGCCCCGCAAACAGCGCAGCCCAGCCAGAGATCACAAACTCGGGGCCGAGGGTGTTGAGGGTCTTTACGCCAGGCAGCGAGGCCACCGACTTCTTGGACGTCACGGCGACAGCGCGCAAACGGCCGTCCTGGATCAACGGCAGCGCCACCGGCAGGTTCATCACTGCCAACTGAATAGTCCCGCCTACCAGGTCAGGAATCAGCTGCGCATCGCCCTTGTACGGCACAGCCAGCAGCTTCAGGCCGAGCTTGCGGTTGAGTAGTTCGGTCGTCAGGTGCGAGAGCGTGCCCACACCGCTGTTGCCGGCCGAGATTTCGCTGGTCTTGGCACGCGCCACTAGATCGTCGAGGGATTTGATGGGCGAGTTCACGGGCACGGCGAAGACCACAGGCTGCGATGAAATCATGCCGATGGGCTTCAGATCGCGCTGCACATCAAAGCCGAGGTCGTTGCGCAAGGCGGGCAGGATCGTCATAGACGTACTGCCCATCAGCAGCATATGGTCGTCGTTGCTGTTGGTGACGTACTGCGTGCCGGGGATGCCGCCGCCACCTGCGCGGTTTTCCACCACCAGCGGCTGTCCTATCTTCGGGCCAATGATTTCGGCCAGAATGCGCACCGAGCCGTTGCCCGCGCCACCGGGCGCGAAGGGAACAATGACGGTGATGTTCTTGGTGGGCCAGGTGCCCTGCGCAAAGGCGCTGGGTAGCGCGCCAGAGGCAACTGCGCAGGCCGAGGCAGCGAGGAGTGTGCGGCGGTTTAAGCGTGCGTTCATCTGTTTCATCTCCAAATCGAAAAATTGTTTTGGTGTCTGTTTACGTTTGGCTTAGTCCGCCTTGACGCCAGCGTCCTTCACCACTTTAGTGTAGAGGTCGAAGTCGGTCTGCATCGCTTGCCTGAAGTCCTTCGCCGAAGACCCCACGCGCACCACGCCTGCAGCGCGCAGTTTGGTCTCGGTGTCGGGCTGGCGCAAGAAGGCTTGGATCTCGGTCGACAGTTTGTCGACAATGGCCTGCGGTGTGCGAGCGGGTGCCACCACACCGTGCCACGGGCTCACGTCGAAGCCGGATACGGTGTCGGCAATTGGCGGCACATCGGGTGCAAAGAAGGCGCGGTCTTTGGTCGACACGCCCAGCGCGCGCAACTTGCCGGCTTTCACCTGCTGCAACGAGGTGGCGGCCGCGTCGATCGAAGCTTCAATCTGACCGCCGATCAACTCAGTGACCATCGGCGCCGAGCCTTTGTACGGCACGTGGATCATCTTGGTGCCGGTGCTCAACAGGAATAGTTCCATGGCCAGGTGTAGCGACGAGCCCACGCCCGAAGAACCGTAGCTCAGCTTGTCCGGGTTGGCCTTGAGGTAGGTTATGAAGGCCGATACGCTTGTGGCCTGTACCTTCTCGGCATTGACCACAAGAATGAGCGGCGTGACGCCCACCATGGAGATGGCCGCGAAGTCTTTCACCGGTTGGTAAGGGAACGCGGCCGGCTTGACCGCCGGGTTGATGGCATTCGCCGCGATGTTGCCCATGCCGATGGTGTATCCGTCAGCCGGCGCCTTGGCGACCACGTCCATGCCCAGGCTGGAGCCTGCGCCCGGTCGGTTCTCGACCACGAAAGGCTGGCCGTACTTGGCCTGCAGGTGGTTGGCAATCATGCGCGACATCATGTCGGCCGCGCCGCCCGCGGGCACCGGCACGATGAACTTCACGGCGCGCGTGGGGTAGCTCTGCTCGGCGTTGGCAGTCTGGGCGTGGGCCCCGCTCGCGAACACGGTGGCGCCGAGCGCGAGGGCTGCGGCAAGGGTACGGCGGGTCATTTTGGCTGTCATGTCTTGTATCCTGTTGTGGTCATCGGACATCTGAAAAAAATCGATGGGCGCTCGTCGCAAGGCGCTAAGCCTGCCAACGCGCGATGAATTCGCGCGCGCGGCTGGCGGTATCTGCGGCCGATCTGCCCGGCGCGTAGAGGGCAGAGCCGATGCCCGCACCACTTGCGCCCGCCGCCTTGAAGGTCTGCAGGTTTTCCAGACTCACGCCGCCCACGCTGAACATCGGCGTCTAGAGCGGAAACACCGCTCGCCAAGCCTTGATGACGGGCGGGCCGAGCAGATCGCCCGGGAACAGCTTGAGCGCGTCGGCGCCCTCTTCCAGCGCGTTGTAGCCTTCGCTGGCGGTCGCCACACCGGGTATTGCATACAAGCCATGCGCCTTGGTACGACGTACCACCGACGCGCTGAAGTTGGGCGACAGCACGATCTCGGCACCGGCGGCTGCCACAGCGTCTACATTGAGTTCGCGCAGCACTGTTCCCGCGCCAATCACGGCCTTGCCTTTGAGTGCGTCAGCCAGCAGGCGGATGCTCTCCAGTGGCAAGGGCGAGTTGAGCGGCACCTCGATCACACCCATACCGGCCGCGTGCAACGCAAGGCCCACATCGACAGCCTCGACTGGCGTGATGCCGCGCAGGATCGCCACCAGCGGGCACGCCGCCAGGGCCTTCGCCACTCGAACGCTCACATCGCTTTCATGGGTCATGCCGTGTGCTCCAGCAGCCCGGCCTTTTGCGCCACTAGCCACTGGCCGCGCGTGGTTGCGCCATCGGGGGCGCGCGTGCTTGAGATGCTGCCGGGCGCAAGGTCGGCGCCCAACATCTGCGTTTCTTTGCCGCGCATCACGTCGTCTTGCCCATCGGTATTGCGGCAGGTCAGGCCGGGCAAGATGTGCAGGATGACACCGGGGCGCACGTCGACGCGGGTGAGTTGCGCGGCGGCTTCTTCCACGCCCGCTGGGCAATTAAGGTACGCGGCTTCTTTCCAGCCCTGACGGCTGCCGACCATGCCACTGGCGATGAGCGCGCCCGAGCGCTCGTGGATCCAATCGCCACACAAGGACAGCAGTGCGTCGGCAAACAAGCCGTCTTTCACCGACATGACGCCGCCGGGTGCGGAGCGTGTTTCGATCGCGTTACCGTTCGCGTCAAGCAGGCTGGCGCGCAGATTGGATGTGCCCCAATCGATGGCGATCAGGGCAGAGTGCGCAGCGGTCATTGAACTTCAGCTTTCTTGCGCAGATAGGACCAGAGCGAGGCGTTGGGCTCGATGCCCAGCCCGGGTGCATCGGGAACGGTGAAAGCGCCGTTCTCGCAGCGCATGGTGGTGTGGACAAATTGCAGGTTGCGGTCGAACACCGAATGTTGGTACTCGTGTTTCTGCACGTTGGGCAGCGAGGCCGAGGCGTGCAGGCTCGCGGCCTGGAAGATGCCGATGCCGATGCTGGCGTGCGGAATCACGCGCATGTGAAACGCGTGGGCCATGCGGCCGATCTGCATGAACTGGCTGATGCCGGTATGGCCCATCTCGGGCTGAACGATGGACATTGCACGGCGCTCGAAACGCGGCAGCGCCTCGTGCACCGAATGCCACTCTTCACCCAGCGCCACCGGCACACGCACGGCAGCCGCTACGCGCGCTTGGCCTTCGATGTCTTCGGCCGCGCACGGCGCTTCCACGAAGTACGGGTTGAACGGCGCGAGCTGGTCAATCAACTGAATGGCCTCGCCCGCGTCGAACTTCCAGTGCAGATCGACCATGAGCTTGGCGTGCGGGCCGAGCGCTTCGCGCAGCACGCGCATTTCTTCGACGATGCCGTCTAACGACACCGCGGCGGCATACTTGAATGCGGTGAACCCGCGCGCCGCGAAATCGCGCGCCAGCTTCACCTTGTCGTCCAGCGTCTTGCCTGGCAAGCCCGAGATGTAGGCCGGCAAACGCGAGCTGCGCTGGCCGCCCAACAGCTTGGCCACCGGCAAGCCGGCGAGTTTGCCAGCAAGGTCCCACAACGCGATGTCGATGCCGGCGATGGCGTCGCCCCAGAAACCGCCTGAAGCGCCGCGCACGCGCATGAGGTCGTAAAGGTCTTCGTTGATGGCGGTAGCGTCGCGCGGATCGCGCCCGACGATCACCGGGCCGAGCACGTCGTCGATCATGGCGGTGACCGCGTCGGGCGCGACAATGCCGTAGGTCTCACCCCAGCCCACCGTGCCGTCTTCGGCCGTCACTTTGATCAGCACCGACATGTCGGTGCTTGGGTAAATGGTGCGGTTGCCCTGGCGCACCAAGTACCCGCGCGCATTGACCTGTTCATCCGCGTCGAGCGGACCCAGGTAAGGGGTGTCGCGCGGCAGCGAGACGATGAAGGTCTCCACCAACGCGATGCGCGCGGCACGCATCAGGCGTTCCGGCGCAGCGGGTGCGTCGGCAGCAACAGGTCTTGGACGTCGGCCAGGAAGGCGTCCACGTCGGCCTTGTCCAGCGCGTCCAGGCGCGGGCCGGCCGCGCGCTGGTTTTGGCTCTTCAACAGGCCACGGGCGCTCAAAACGTACTTGGTGAGCGACCAGCGGAACACCGCCTGCACATTGAGGATCGGCAGCATGCGCGTGAACAGTTCGCGCACCCGCGCTTCATCGCCCGCGCGGTGGGCCTTGAACAGCGCCACGTGCACCTCGGCCAGCTCGATCGCAGGCATGGTGCCGGCCGCGCCGCGACGCAGTTCGTCGGTGATGTAACGCCCGCCCGCACCACCGAAGACACCTACCAGCGTGGCCGGGCCTTGCTTACGCAACACCGTGAGGCGCTGGCCACTTGGCAAGGTTTCTTCCTTCACATACCGGATCGCGGGCACGGCGGTCGCCACTTGCACGATGGCTTCCGGGTCGAGCCCGGCGCCCACCGGCATGGGCACGTTTTGCAGCACCAGCACGGCGCTCGGTACGGCGGCCGACACCTCGCTGAAGTACTCGATCTGCTGCGCAGCGGTAGGGCGGTCTGGTGGCACGGCCAACATCAGGCCTGCTGCGCCTTGCGCGATCGCGGCCTTGGCCAGTTCGATGGTGGTCGCCGCTTGCGCGCTGGAGACACCCGCTACCACCGGCACACGGCCCGCCACTTCGTCAAGCACCGCGGCAGTCAGCAACAATCGCTCGGCCACGCTCAACTGGCCGACTTCACTGGCCACGCCGGGGTAGGTGATCCCGTCCACGCCAGCTTCCAGCAGGTAGCGCACCAGACCGCGCAGCGCCTTTTCATCCGGCTGGCCAGCGGCATCGAAAGGGGTGGGTAGCACGGGGTAGACCCCCGATAGGGAAGCAGCAGATGTCATGTCGTCAATCTAGTATGTTGCATTTATTTTTCCATTGAATGGAACTTTTATTGTAGATCAGAAAGATTTATCCAAGCAAGTTCCATTCAATGGTAATTACCCTGAGACAGCCTTCCCCTAGAATTCCGGTATCCCAATATGTCAAACGCCGTATCCAACGACCCAAACGCCACCACCACCGTCCCTGGACTGGGGGTGCTGGAAAAGGCCATGTCCTTGCTGAATCTCGTCTCGGCCGCTCGTGCGCCCATGACCTTTACCGAACTGTTGCACGCCTCGGCCCTGCCTAAAGCGACACTGCACCGCATGCTCGGCACATTGGTACGCGAAGGCTTACTGCGCCACGACAGCTACAGCAAAACTTTCCAGCTCGGGTTCCGTTTACTGGAACTGGCCCACGAAGTTTGGAGTGACTTCGACCTGCGCGTGGCCGCCCAAGACGAGATTGTGCGCCTGCGCAATGCGTTCGACGAGAGCGTGCAACTAGTGGTGCTCAGCGGCCAGCAGATGGTGGTCGTGGCCGGCGAAGACGCCAGCCGCGAACCGCAGGCCGCATCGAAGGTGGGCCTGCGTCTGCCGATGCACGCCAGCGCCGCCGGCAAGGCGATTGCGGCCCACCTCACACCCTCGCAGCAAAACGAGTTGCTTGCGGCTCTGACATTGGAGCGCTTCACGCCACACACCATCGTCGACGCCCAAGCCTTGCGCGCCGAACTCGACCTCACCCGCGCGCGCGGGTATGCCTTGGAAATCGGCGAGTACGACGCCGAACGCGTGAGCGTGGCCGCGCCCGTGTTCGATTACGAAGGCCGCGCCATCGGCGCGGTCGCGGTCACGGCCAACGCCGCGCGACTGGACGCACGGCGCGCGCACAGCCTATCGGCCGAACTCATCGGTGCGGCTCGGGCCATCACGCACAGCGCGGACGGTCAGTCGATGTCGTTGCTGGAGCACCCCGACCCCCCCGCCGCGCCCGCGCCCGAAGTGCGCGCAATTGGTGAAGCACATGCGCTGCTGGGCGAGGGGCCAGTCTGGTCGCCGCGCGACAACGCGCTGTACTGGGTCGACATCCTCGCGCCCGCCATCTACCGCCTCGACGCGGCCAGCGGCGCTCAACAGGAGACCCGGCTCGGCTCGATGGTGAGCATGGTCGTGCCCATGGCCTCGGGCGGTCTGCTGATCGCCACGCCCGCGGGCCTCATGACCATGGCGCCCGACACGGGCCGCATGACGCTCTTCGCCCACCCCGAATCCATCCGCCCCGGCAACCGCTATAACGACGGCAAATGCGACCGGCGCGGTCGCCTGTGGATCAGCTCGATGGACATGGGCGCCATGGCCAACCGGGGCAACCTATTCCGCGTGGATCCGGACGGCAGCTGGGAGAAAGTCGACGGCGGCTTCACCGTGCCCAACGGCCTGGGCTTTAGCCCGGACAACACACGGATGTACTTTACCGACACCTTTCGCAAGACCATCTACGAATACGACTTCGACCTCGCCGCCGGCACCATCGCCAACCGCCGTCCGCTGGTGGTGTTCGGCGCGGCCGAAGGCAAGCCGGACGGCCTCACGGTGGACGCCGACGGCTGCCTGTGGGTGGCGGTGTGGGATGGCTGGGAACTTGCGCGCTTCGCACCCGACGGCCGCGAGCTGATGCGCGTGCGCCTGCCAGTGCCGCGCCCCTCTAGCTGCTGTTTCGGCGGTGCAGATCTCGGCACGATTTACGTGACCAGCGCTTCGGTGCGCCTCGGTGCTCGAGCGCTGGCCAGTGCGCCGCTTTCGGGCTCCTTGTTTGCGCTGGAAGTGCCTGGCGTGCGCGGGTTGCCGGAAACGACTTTCGCGGGCTGAACGCCAGGGCTCGCTTCATCGCAACATCACACAAGCCGGCCACAGCGCGGGCTTCGTTAACGATGCCGTGGACGAAATGCTCAACAAGACCGAGAAGGGCCGCCCCGAGTTGCACCTGAAAAGGCGCGGGATTGTCAGGAAAAATATTCTTGAGAAGGAAGTGAACGGAATGGTTCCAAGCGGCAATCTCTCCGCGCCTAAGGGTCGTATTGCAATGCAACTGACCTGCCCCCTCTGAGCCATACCAAAGTGATGGAACAAAGTCCGCAAATTTTGGAGAATGGCGGATATGAAGACCACACGATTTACCGATGAGCAGATCATCGGATTCCTCAAGCAAGCTGAAGCGGGCATGGCCATCAAGGACATTTGCCGCTCTGGCGGCTTTAGCCAGCCGACCTTTTACAAATGGCGCTCGCGCTTTGGCGGCATGGAGGCCTCTGATGCGGCCAAGCTGCGCGACCTGGAAGCTGAGAACAACAAGCTCAAGAAACTGCTGGCCGAGGCGCACCTGGACATTCATGCGCTCAAAAGCGTCTTCGGCGTAAAGCGCTAGCCCCACAGGTCAAACGCGAGGCCGTCACCCAGATGATCCAGACCCATCTTCTGTCTGAGCGCCACGCGTGCTGCCTTGTGGGGCTAAGCCGAGACAGCTTTCGCCACCCGCCTAAGCGTGATGCGCTGACGCAGGCCCTGGGCGAACGCATCGTGGACATTGCCCACGTACGCCGCAGATTTGGCTACCGCCGTATCCATGATCTGCTGCGCCC
>CANCJD010000079.1 GCA_947378275.1 Comamonadaceae bacterium | reverse complement strand
CAACGCCGGTCTGCGTTTGATCGACAAAAAAGGTATTGATGTCGTGCTCGCCGATTTGCGCGCACGTGGTCAAGCTTAATATTTAAGGAACACACCATGGCAACCAAAGGCGGACGCGAAAAAATCAAGCTGGAATCGACAGCCGGCACCGGTCACTTCTACACGACCAGCAAAAACAAGAAAACCATGCCCGAGAAAATGTTGATCAAGAAATTTGATCCCAAAGCTCGCAAGCATGTGGATTACAAGGAAATGAAGCTGAAGTAATTCGGCACTTTTCCCCACAAAAAAGCCCGCTTATGCGGGCTTTTTTGTGGGCGCCCGTTTTGTGGGCGCCAGTGGTATAGACCCAAGCCCGAAGGCTTGGGTCTTCGCACCTTAGGCCGTCACGCCTTTGGCAACATCTGCGTACTCTTCGATCTGGTCGAAGTTCAGGTACTGGTAGATTTTGCTTCCATCCTTGTTGATCACGCCCATGTCGGCCTGGTATTCGGCCACCGTGGGAATGCGGCCCAGCTTGGACGCAATCGCCGCCAGTTCGGCAGAAGCCAGATAGACGTTGGTGTTCTTGCCCAAGCGGTTGGGGAAGTTGCGGGTCGAGGTGGACACCACAGTCGCACCTTCGCGTACCTGCGCCTGGTTGCCCATGCACAGCGAGCAGCCCGGCATTTCGGTGCGCGCGCCAGCCGCGCCAAACACGCCGTAATGGCCTTCACGCGTCAATTCAGCGGCATCCATCTTGGTGGGCGGCGCAATCCACAGCTTGACCGGGATATCGCGCTTGCCTTCGAGCAGCTTGGAAGCTGCGCGGAAGTGGCCGATATTGGTCATGCACGAACCGATAAACACTTCGTCGATCTTGGCGCCGGCCACGTCGGACAGCAGCTTGGCGTCGTCCGGGTCGTTGGGGCAGCACAGAACGGGCTCTTTGAGGTCGTTGAGATCGATCTCGATGACTTCGGCGTACTCGGCGTCCTTGTCGGCTTCGAGCAAGCTGGGGTTGGCCAGCCAGGCTTCGACCTTTTGGATGCGGCGCTCCAGGGTGCGCTTGTCGGCGTAGCCGTCGGCGATCATGTTTTTCATGAGCACGACGTTGCTGGTGAGGTATTCCTTGATGGGCGCGGGATTGAGCTTGACGGTGCAACCGGCAGCAGAACGCTCGGCCGATGCGTCGGACAACTCAAACGCTTGCTCGACTTTGAGGTCGGGCAAGCCTTCGATTTCCAGAATGCGGCCCGAGAAGGCGTTGATCTTGCCGGCCTTGGCCACGGTCAGCAAGCCGGCCTTGATGGCGTACAGCGGAATGGCGTGCACCAGGTCGCGCAAGGTGATGCCGGGCTGCATCTGGCCTTTAAAGCGCACCAGCACCGACTCAGGCATGTCCAGGGGCATGACGCCCGTGGCCGCACCAAACGCCACCAGGCCAGAGCCTGCGGGGAAGGAAATGCCGATGGGGAAACGCGTGTGGCTGTCGCCACCGGTGCCCACGGTGTCGGGCAAGAGCAGGCGATTGAGCCACGAGTGGATCACGCCGTCGCCCGGGCGCAGGGCCACGCCGCCACGGTTGCTGATGAAGGCGGGCAGTTCGCGGTGGGTTTTCACGTCCACGGGCTTGGGATACGCGGCAGTGTGGCAGAAGGACTGCATCACCAAATCGGCGCTAAAGCCCAGGCAAGCCAGGTCTTTGAGTTCGTCGCGGGTCATGGGGCCGGTCGTGTCTTGCGAACCGACGGTGGTCATCTTGGGTTCGCAGTAGGTGCCGGGGCGCACGCCCTGCCCTTCAGGCAAACCAACGGCGCGGCCCACCATTTTTTGTGCCAGCGTAAAGCCAGCCTTGGTGCTGATGGGCGCTGTGGGCAAGCGGAAAGTGGTGGATGCAGGCAAGCCCAAAGACTCACGCGCCTTGGCGGTAAGCGAGCGGCCGATGATGAGGTTAATACGGCCGCCAGCGCGCACTTCGTCCAGCAGCACATCGCTTTTGAGGGCAAATTTTTCGACCAATTCGCCGTTGCGCAGCAACTTGCCTTCGTAGGGCAGCACGTCAATGACGTCGCCCATTTCCAGCTTGGTCACGTCCACTTCAATCGGCAGTGCGCCAGAGTCTTCTTGCGTGTTAAAGAAGATGGGGGCAATCTTGCCGCCCAGGGTGACGCCGCCAAAGCGCTTGTTGGGCACAAAAGGAATGTCCTGGCCAGTGGCCCAGATCACGCTGTTGGTGGCAGACTTGCGGCTCGAACCAGTTCCCACCACGTCGCCCACATAGGCCACCAGATGGCCTTTTTTCTTCAGGTCGTCAATGAACTGCATGGGGCCGCGCTTGCCGTCGTCTTCGGGCTTGAAGGCGGCGCCTTCACGCGTGTTTTTCAGCATCGCCAGGTAGTGCAGCGGGATGTCGGGGCGGCTCCAGGCGTCAGGGGCGGGCGACAAATCGTCGGTATTGGTCTCGCCAGGCACCTTGAACACGGTCACGGTGATGGTATGGGGCACTTCGGGGCGGCTGGTGAACCACTCGGCGTCGGCCCAGCTCTGGATCACTTCCTTGGCGTGGGCGTTACCCGCCTTGGCCTTAACTTCGACGTCGTGGAAGAAGTCAAACATCAGCAGCGTCTTCTTGAGCGCGGCGGCAGCCACGGCGGCCACATCGGCCTGGTCGAGTAAATCGATCAGGGGCTTGACGTTGTAGCCACCCACCATGGTGCCCAGCAGCTCGGTGGCTTTGGCCTTGGAGATCAGGGCCACGGCCAGGTCGCCATGCGCCACGGCGGCCAGGAACGAGGCCTTGACCTTGGCAGCGTCGTCCACGCCCGGTGGCACGCGGTGGGTCAGCATGTCCAGCAAAAAGGCTTCGTCGCCAGCGGCGGGCGCCTTGATCAGCTCAATCAGTTCGGCCGTTTGTTTGGCGTCCAGGGGCAGCGGGGGGATTCCCAGCGCGGCGCGCTCGGCAACATGGGCTCGGTAGGCGTTCAACATGGTTTTTTCTCCTTCTTTAATCAAACAAAATAATGCTGCAACTCTGCAGGAATCGCTTGGCCAGTCTGGTGCGCACGCTCCAAGACCTGCCAAAAATAACGGTAACTGGCCCGGTCATGCAATTTGCCATCGACCGCTATGGGCGCCCATTCGGACTGGGAAGCCGCATGCACGATGCGTGCCGCCAAATCCACCTCGGAGGCCATTGGCGCGAAGCCCCGCAAAATGGGGCGAATCTGGTCGGGGTGAATGCTCCACATGCGGGTGTAACCCAAGGCGGTAGCTGCGTAGCGGGCCGCGCGCTCCAAGGCCTGCGCATCGCGCAGCTCGGTGACCACGCAGTGCGAAGGCACTTTGCCATAGGCTTGGCAGGCGCTGGCGATTTCCAGCTTGGCCCGCACCACTAACGGGTGATGAAACTGGTCCAAGGTAACGGCGTCATCTGCAACACGCAAACCCATGGCCGCAGCAGGAATGGCGCCGCCGTGGGCTGATACGAAATCCATCAGGCCAAAGCTCAAAGACTGCACCCGAGGATGGGCCGCAATGGCAAAAGCCTGCTGCACCGCCGCCGGGGACTCAATCAGCACGTGCAAGGGAACCATCACGCCGCCCGCTGCGGCGTCCATCGCCTCCACAGCCTGGTTTACATCGTTCACAGACTCGACTTTGGGCACCATGAGGTAACTCAAGGCAGCCGCAGCCCCACCCACGACGATGGCCACATCCGACTCGAAATACGCATGGTCCACCGCGTGCACCCGCGCACCGATGCGGGGGCGGACTAAAGCAGACTGGACATCTGACAGAGCGCTGAAACGCGTAAGCAGCTCACGCACGGTGTGCGCCTGCTCGACCTCGCCGCCCGCCGGGGCGCCGTCTTCGCAGTCCAGGGTGACGTCCAGCACGCAGGCACCGAACTCTTGCAGCAGTTCGGCCTGCAAGACCAAGCTCTTGTGCATGCGCGCGGGCGCGCCGCTGTAGTGGTCACATACCGGCAACACTCCGGGGCGCGCCTGGGCACCTAAAAGAATGTCACGGGGGTGTTGCATGGATCGTTGGCGTCCGCCCATGCACCCAAGCGGTGCGTGGGCAGGAACGGGATCAGAGCAGGTGGGCGACGCCGGCTTGCTCGTCCTGCAGCTCTTTGAGCGTCTTGTTGATGCATTCCTGGCTGAATGCGTCAATGGCCAAGCCTTCGACCAGCTTGTATTCGCCGCCTTCGCAGGTCACGGCAAAGCCAAACATGGTGTCTTTGGGAATGCCGTATTGGCCGTCCGAAGGGATGCCCATGGTGACCCACTTGCCGTTGGTGCCCAGCGCCCAGTCGCGCATGTGGTCAATGGCGGCGTTGGCAGCAGAGGCTGCCGACGACACGCCGCGTGCGGCGATGATGGCCGCGCCACGCTTGCCCACGGTGGGCAAGAAGGTGTTGGCATTCCAGTCGTGGTCGTTGATCATGTCCTTGACGCTTTGGCCGCCGACGGTGGCGAAGCGGTAGTCCGCGTACATGGTGGGCGAATGGTTGCCCCACACGGCCAATTTTTCGATGTCGGCCACGGCCTTGCCGGTTTTGGCGGCGAGTTGGCTAAGGGCACGGTTGTGGTCCAGGCGCAGCATGGCGGTGAAGTTCTTGCGTGGCAGGTCGGGCGCGCTCTTCATGGCGATGTAGGCGTTGGTGTTGGCGGGGTTGCCCACCACCAGCACGCGCACGTCGCGGCTGGCCACAGCGTTCAGGGCCTTGCCCTGGGCAGTAAAGATTTCGGCGTTGACGGCGAGCAGCTCAGCGCGCTCCATGCCAGGGCCACGGGGACGCGAACCGATCAACATGGCGTAGTCCACGTCTTTGAATGCGGTCATGGGGTCGCTATGGGCTTCCATGCCCACCAGCAGGGGGAATGCGCAGTCTTGCAACTCCATCATCACGCCTTGCAGGGCTTGCTGGGGCTTCTCAAAAGGGACTTCGAGCAAGCTCAGGATGACGGGCTGGTCTTTGCCCAGCATTTCGCCCGAGGCGATGCGGAACAAAATTGCGTAACCGATTTGACCTGCTGCGCCGGTAACGGCAACGCGGACGGGCTTCTTGCTCATAGGAAAACTCCAGGAAGTGTTGTGAAAGCGTGGACTGCCCGTACCGGCCCAAGGGCCGATGGCTGCGCAGAATGGCTAAGAGTTTACCCTTATTTGTTTGACAAAGTCAACTTGTCTTATGTCTTATATAAGATATGATTAACCCAGATTCGATACTGACTTCGCGCTGACAAAATCACCCCATTTATGGCTGCTCCGTACCCTCTTGCAAGCGACTCTGGCGCCGTGTCCGTGGCACCCGAGGGCGCCAGCCAGCAGCCAAACGCCACCCTGCCAGCACCAGCACCGTCGGCCACGCCGGCCACGCCGGCCTTCAGCCCGCTGTACCAGCAAATCAAGGCCTTACTGCTGCAAAGCCTCGAAGCCGGCGAATGGAAATCGGGCGCCGCCATCCCCAGCGAGCAAGAACTCGCTGCACGCTACAAAGTCAGCCAGGGCACGGTGCGCAAGGCCATCGACGAACTCTCCTTTGACAACCTGCTGGTGCGCCGCCAGGGCAAGGGCACTTTTGTCGCCACGCACGCCGAGCGCCAGGTGCAATACCGGTTTTTGAAACTCGTGCCCGACGACGGCGACGCCAGCAGCCAAGGCCCCGCGAAGCGCCAGATCATCGACTGCAAGCGCGCCCGCGCCTCGGCCGACGTGGCCCGGGGCTTGGGGCTGCGCCCCGGCGACGCCGTGCTGCAGGTGCGCCGGGTGCTGTCTTTTGGCACCACGCCCACGATTCTGGAAGACATCTGGCTGCCTGGTACACCCTTCAAGGGTCTGACGGCCGAGCGCCTGCGCAACGACAACGGCCCTATGTACGCCCTGTTTGAGCGTGAATTTGGCGTACGCATGGTGCGTGCCGAAGAAAAAATCCGCGCGGTGCTGCCCGATGCAACGCAAACGGAGCTGCTGGGTGTCACCTCCAGCACACCTTTGCTCAACGTGGAGCGGATTGCCTATACCTACAACGACGCGCCCATAGAGATGCGCCAGTGCCTGTACCTGACAAACACGCATTACTACCGCAATGAATTGCACTGAATTTACCTATTTCGCCCAAACGCCCTGCAAGGCGCCCGTCAGATTGGTGCAGTGCAATAGAATTTGCGTTGCACCCAGCCTGAGTTACACAACGGTTACCTCTTAGAAAGCACCCGCCCATGTCTGCGCCCTCCCCCAGCACTCGCCCCAAGCGGCCCGAATTTCGCAATATCAACGCATTTACCGATTTGCCCACCTACCGTCTCCCGGTAGCCGGCATCGTGTCCATCCTGCACCGCGTCAGCGGCGCCGTGATGTTCTTGCTCATGCCTTTCATCATCTGGATGTTTGACACCTCCATTTCCTCGGAGCTGTCTTTTGCCCGCTTTACCAGCGTTTTCAACATCGGCGCGGGCTTTGTGCCGGGCTGGTTCTTCAAGCTGATGGCACTGGCCATCCTGTGGGCGTTTTTGCACCACCTGATCGCCGGTCTGCGCCACCTGTGGATGGACATGCGCCACGCCGTGAGCAAGGAATTTGGCAAGTCTTCTGCCATTTTTACCCTTGCGTTGAGCGTCGGCCTGACCGTGGTGCTGGGCGCCAAGCTGTTTGGCCTGTACTAACTAAGTACCTGCCGCGCGCCACCTGCTTCGCTTTTTAGCCTCCAACCCACCGAAAGACACACACCATGGCAGTTAATTACGGTTCCAAACGCATTGTCGTAGGCGCCCACTATGGCCTGCGCGACTGGCTGGCCCAGCGCGTCACCGCCGCACTGATGGCCTTGTTCACGCTGGTCGTTCTGGCCCAGTTCATCTTCTCCAAAGGCCCCGTGGGCTACGACAAATGGGCCGGCATTTTTTCTGCCCAGTGGATGAAAGCGCTGACCTTTGCCATCATCGTGGCGCTGCTTTACCACGTGTGGATCGGCATGCGCGACATCTGGATGGACTACATCAAGCCCGTCGGCATTCGCCTGTCGCTCCAGGTTTTTTCCATCGTCTGGCTGGTCGCCTGTGCCGGTTGGGCTGTTCAGGTCTTGTGGCGCGTCTAAGCGTCTCCTACTCAGAATAATTACCCCATGTCCTATCCAGTATCCAAACGTAAATTCGACGTCGTCATCGTGGGGGCCGGCGGCTCCGGCATGCGCGCCTCTTTGCAACTCGCACGCGCCGGCCTGAATGTGGCCGTCCTGTCCAAGGTGTTCCCCACCCGTTCGCACACGGTGGCGGCCCAAGGCGGCATTGGCGCCTCGCTGGGCAATATGAACGAAGACAACTGGCACTACCACTTCTACGACACCGTCAAGGGTTCGGACTGGCTGGGCGACCAGGACGCCATTGAATTCATGTGCCGCGAAGCGCCCAAGGTCGTTTACGACCTGGAACACATGGGCATGCCTTTTGACCGCAACCCCGACGGCACGATTTACCAGCGTCCCTTTGGCGGCCACACCGCCAACTACGGCGAAAAAGCGGTCGAGCGCGCCTGCGCTGCCGCCGACCGCACTGGCCACGCCATGTTGCACACGCTGTACCAGCAAAACGTGGCGGCCAAGACCAGCTTCTTTGTTGAATGGCTGGCCATGGACCTGATCCGCGATGCCGACGGCGACGTGCTTGGCGTGACCGCTATTGAGATGGAAACCGGCGACGTCCACATTCTGGAAGCCAAAACCACCCTCTTGGCCACCGGCGGCGCTGGGCGCATTTTTGCGGCATCGACCAATGCCTTCATCAACACCGGCGACGGCCTGGGCATGGCAGCGCGCGCGGGCATTCCACTCGAAGACATGGAGTTTTGGCAGTTCCACCCCACCGGCGTGCACGGTGCAGGGGTGTTGCTGACCGAAGGCTGCCGCGGCGAAGGCGCGATTTTGCGCAACAGCAATGGCGAGCGCTTTATGGAGCGTTACGCCCCGGCCTACAAAGACCTGGCACCGCGCGACTACGTGTCACGCTGCATGGACCAAGAAATCAAGGAAGGCCGCGGCTGCGGCCCCAACAAGGACTACATCAACCTCGACATGACCCACTTGGGCGCCGAGACCATCATGAAGCGCCTGCCTTCGGTGTTGGAGATTGGCCACAACTTCGCCAACGTCGACATCACCAAAGAGCCCATTCCTGTGGTGCCCACCATCCATTACCAGATGGGCGGCATTCCTACCAACATCAACGGCCAGGTGGTGGTGCAAGACGCCAACAACAAGAGCCAGGTTGTCAACGGTCTGTACGCGGTAGGCGAATGCTCTTGCGTCAGCGTGCACGGAGCCAACCGCCTGGGTACCAATTCCCTGCTCGACCTTTTGGTGTTTGGCCGTGCCGCAGGCAACCACATTGTTGAATTTGCCAAGAACAGCAAAGAGCACAAGCCGCTGCCCGCCACCGCCGCTGACGCCACCATTGCCCGTCTCGCACGCCTGGACAATGCGACCGAAGGCGAATATGCCCAGGACGTGGCCAACGACATCCGCGCCGCCATGCAGCAACACGCTGGCGTGTTCCGCACCCAGGCCACGATGGACGAAGGCGTGGTCAAGATCGCCGAACTGCGCGAACGCGTCAACAAGATCGGCCTCAAAGACAAGTCCAAGGTCTTTAACACCGCCCGCATCGAAGCCCTCGAAGTGGAAAACCTGATCGAGGCGGCGCAAGCCACCATCGTGTCAGCCGCAGCGCGCCGTGAAAGCCGTGGCGCCCACACCGTCAACGACTACGGCGACACGCCCGAGCATCCCAACGGCCGCAACGACACCGAATGGCACAAGCACACCCTGTGGCACAGCGCGAGCAACAGCCTGAGCTACAAGCCCGTGCAGATGAAGCCCTTGACGGTTGAGAGCGTTGAGCTCAAGACCCGTACCTTCTAAATCGAAACCAGCGAGCACATTCCATGTCCAAACGCACTTTCTCCATTTACCGGTACGACCCTGATAAGGACGCCAAGCCCTATATGCAGACCATCGAGGTCGAGCTTGACGGCTCCGAGCGCATGCTGCTTGACGCCCTGATGAAACTCAAGGCCGTTGACCCCACCATTTCGTTTCGCCGCTCCTGCCGCGAAGGCGTATGTGGCTCGGACGCCATGAACATCAATGGCAAAAACGGTCTGGCCTGCTTGACCAATATGCGCACACTGCCCGGCACGATCGTGCTCAAGCCCTTGCCGGGCCTGCCGGTGATCCGCGACATGATCGTGGACATGACGCAGTTCTTCAAGCAGTACAACTCGATCAAGCCCTACCTGATCAACGACAACGTGCCGCCCGAAAAAGAGCGTCTACAAAGCCCTGAAGAGCGCGAGGAGCTCAATGGCTTGTACGAGTGCATCTTGTGCGCGAGTTGCTCTACGAGCTGCCCAAGCTTCTGGTGGAACCCGGACAAGTTTGTCGGCCCTGCGGGCTTGCTGCAGGCCTACCGCTTTATCGCCGATAGCCGCGACGAAGCCACGGCCGAACGCCTGGACAACCTGGAAGACCCCTACCGCCTGTTCCGCTGCCACACCATCATGAACTGCGTTGACGTTTGCCCCAAAGGGCTGAACCCAACCAAGGCGATTGGCAAGATCAAGGAAATGATGGTTTTGCGTGCGGTCTAAGCGGTGAACCAAGGCGTTAATCCTGGCAATGAATTACTGGACGAGCGCGCCTTAAGCAAATTGCGCTGGCGCTGCCGCCGCGGCTTGCTAGAAAACGACTTGTTCATTGCGCGCTTTTTTGAGCGTTTTGACAAAACCCTCACCGTCCGCCAAGCAGACGCGCTGGGGGTGATGATGGATTTGAGCGACAACGATTTGCTAGACCTGTTTTTGGCACGCAAATCGCTTGCGCAAGTAGAAGTCACGCTCGACAGTGCGGACTTCCATGAAATTTTGAAAATGGTTAGAGAAACTCGTTGAAAGGTTCCGAGATGAAATTAGCTGACAACAAAGCCACGATGTCC
>CANCJD010000078.1:0-10105 GCA_947378275.1 Comamonadaceae bacterium | reverse complement strand
CGCGACGAAAACCACGCCAGTGGTTTTAGAAGTTTCTAGTGGAGCGCAGCGCAACGTCCCCGAAGGGGAGAAACTTCTAAGTGCGCTGTTCGCCACAGAGGCTGATTGATTTCCGTGATTCATGGCTGGGATTTGACAAAGTGGGCGGGGTCTGATTTATTTAAAAGGATCAAACCCGATTTGTCAAAAGACAACCGCGCAAACACAAAGGGCCTCGCTACCGCTCGGCCCTGAAATTAGGAGATTGAAAATGCCTGAACCCGAATTGACCACTCAGAAGCCCAAACGGCCTGACCTCACAACGGAAGAAAAAATTGCAAAGGCGGAGGCGCGGATTAAAAAGTTGAGGAAAGCCAGTAAGGAAAACACCCGAAAAATTGAAGATCGAAAAAAGATCATCGCGGGGGTGGCATTGCTCAGGGCGTTTGAGGTTGATCCTGATTTGAAAATGATGGTGCTGCCCGCCTTACAGGCAGCGATCAATGATCAAGATTTTGAGTTTGTTTTTGGAGAGAAGAAATGAATGCTTTAAATGATTATTTTCTGTATTTAGAACTTATATTTCAGATTGTTTGCTGGTGGTATGTTATCTCCTATTTTATTCAGTCAATAAAACAAGAAGTCAATGATAAAACCAGCGAACCAACTGGCAATCAAAATTACAATGACTGCTGAAAACAATACGATGTTCCGCGTGATTACGGTTGTTTGATTTTTTTCTAACCACTTGTTGTATAACTGATCCCCGACGGTTCCGATTCCCCAGCCCCACACGATCAACCCAGTCAATAGAAATAAAAACGCATTACGCGAAAGTGGCAAGTGAGTATGGATAACGAACCACTCCCAGCCAGCACAGGCAGCGACAGCAAGAGTTACCAATCGATTTTTTTGCATGAAAATCCTCTGTTTGAGGTGATTGTAAAAAGCCCGCATGAGCGGGCTTGATTCTGTCAGACTTTAGACCCAGCCCCTCCCCCCACAGGTGCGGCACTTGTATCCGTCCGACTCCTTGCCCGTGCCATAGCAATAGTTGCATCGCTGCTGGGTCATTGGCTTGAATCGCATGTAGCGGCCTTGGTTGTCCATGATTGTCCTTTCATTGCGCGGTCACTTGGATGGGCGTACCGCATCAGCCCAAACCGTCACTGCAGAAAGTTCGTCAACCGCATGGCAATGGTGCTTTGAAGGTTGTTCGTGCCCGTGCGCAGCTTCAGGGCCGTGCCGTCCGCTTCTTTGAAGTTCGCTTCAAAGGTTCGGGTGAAAGCATCTTGCCTGAACGTGGCACAGGTTCCCGCTGCCGCGCATGTCAAGCTGGCATTGGCGTAGTCGGTTTTGAGGGCAGTCAGGAACATGGGGGCCATGCTCAGGCTGTTTTTGGCTCCGTTGGTGTCGAACAGATAGGCCACACTGCTTTGAAAGGCAGGGTAATACTGCAAGTTGCCTGACCCTATCCCCGTGGTCATCAGGGCAATGGGGTTTTGAGCATTCACCAAGGCCATGATTTCCGCCTTGCTCTTGCTGGATTTGCCGCTGGCGATGTACTCGGCGAAGCCTTCGGCAAACCACGTATCCAGCACGGCTGCATTGGTGCCAAACAGGGACTGGTGATAGACGTGCGCCAATTCATGCTTGACCAGCTTTTTGTAAAGGTCGAAACCGTTGGACAGATACCCCGCATCTAGGCTGCTGCTGTCGCTGCTGGTCACGATCAGGCCGTCTTTTTCACCCATGCCCGTGGCTGACCCTAAAACAAGGTTGGATTGGGCGCAAACCTGCACCCGTTGGCCCGTGTAGCCCGTGCCGCTGGACAGGCTCAAAACCGTCTTTATTTCGCCTATGGCTTGCTCGGCGTATTCGGCGGCTTGTTGCTGGCTGAGTTCACTCACGCCTTGGGCGGCGTAGGTTACGGTGTTGGGCAACAGGTAAACCGTGGTGTTGCTCACGTTGCCGCAGCCACTGCCTGAACCCGTGGACGCATAGAACGGCGTGGCGTAATTCGTGGTCTTGGCAGCCAACACGGCAGCCGATGGCGTGTAAGTGCTGGGGGTAGACGTAGGGGTGTTTGAACCGCCCCCGCCACCGCCGCCACAGGCAGCCAGAAACACAGCCCCTAGCACTGTCAACAATTTCGTTTTCATGGTGTGGCTCCGTTTCAGTTTCCGCACCCAAAACTGTCCAGGGTGAAGCGGGTCACGCTGGCCCTGCCCGAGGGGAACATTTGCCGCGAGACAAACACCTTGGAATTGGGGGCAATGTTGGTTGTGCCCTGAACGCCCATGCTGGAGTAGTCGCCCACCACGGTTTGGCCGTTGTAGGCTTTGCCACTGAAAACAACGGCCTTACAGCCTTTGGGCACGCTGAACGTGAAGGCGTAAGCCACCGTGTCGCTGGCAGGTTGCCGCCACTTCGCATCTTCGATAGTGGCGACCTTCTTCACGTTGTCGGTAACCTCAATGGGCTTATCCAGCAGCGTCCCCATGACGTTGCCCACCATGCCGCCTATGCCTTCCCCCGCCATGCCCGCTACGTTGGCGCATCCGCTCACCAGCACCATGACCGCCGCAGCGATCCCGATTTTCATTCTCATGTTCACCCTTTCTGAATCGGGCGGCCCCATGCCCCCGTAGAGTGGATCGTATCGGAATTTAGTCGCGTTACGACTATTCCAAAAAGGACTAGACCATTGAGGCATGTCTACCTCCCTCTACCATGCCGACTACGAGGCATTGAGGGCAGCACTGCGCGAACTTCGGATCAAGGCGAAGCTGACGCAAACGGACATGGCCGACGCGCTGGGCGTGGGTCAGTCCTATGTGTCAAAACTCGAACGAGGGGAAAATTTTTGGGACGTGTTGCTCTTTGCCCGATGGTGCGCCGCTTGCGGTGCGCGGCCTGGACACGTCCTTGATACGTTGCTGAAGGTCGCCTAACTGTCCACGGCTGAACCTGTGGGCAACCCCGCTGCTGCCCTTTGGCAAGCATGGGCGGGGTTGTCCATAGGCAGGCGAAGCCTGAGCGGTGGGCAGTCGGTTTCCCCCAGACCCCCTTCCAGATAGGGGCACTTCCGTTTTCCCCCCTCCCTTCGTCGGGGGACGGGGCTGACCAGCAGCCCCTTAAAACGGCACTCCCTTCGGTCGTGCTGTCGTTCGCTTCGCTCTATTTCGAAAACCATAGCGTGGGGCTATGTATCTGATGGGGGGCCTAGCGGATCGATTCTGTATGTTTGCGTTAAGTTTTAGGGCAGTTGGATCATGCCAGCCGACAAGGGAAATCGGCTGAAAACGGTCTGCGTTCGCAGTCCGTTTTGTCGGATCAGGTAGTCGCGGACATAACGGGCGTGAAGTCTTTGCCCCGCCAAAGGCTTCAAGGCTTGGGCCAGTCTGGCTTCAAAGTCTGTGGCCCTTTGCTGGCCTCTGTGCTGCCCGCCTGCCGCCTCGCGTTTGGCTTCTTCGGCTTGTCGTTCTGCCGCTGGCATCCATGGCGGGATGGGGGCGAAACCCATCACGCCCACACGCTGCCCGAATCGGTGGCGATTGACCCAGCAAAACTTCGCCACGCTCTTACAGGTGGAACGCACCTCCCGCACGGGCAAAGCCACGGGAAAGGTGGCGTTCAAGGCCTCGGCCTGCGCCTCAATCGTCGCCAACAAGACTTCATAACTGGTGGCCGTGGCGACAAGGCCATAGGCCCAATGGCGCAGGGTTTCAAACAGGGTGCTGTTTCGGCCAAGGCCCGAGGGTTTGACACGGGCGCGGGGTTGCAATTTCACATATTCGGCCAACTCGGCCAACGAATACACGCGATCCGTGGCGTGGGTGTGCCAATGCGGATGAAGCGGGTTTTTGGTGATGAAGTGGGTAAACCCTGCGTCTGCCCCTGCGGCTTGGGTATAGGCGCACTGAATGGCCCGCAAATAGTCTTGCGGCGCTTGGTGGCTGTTCTTGCCTGCGCTCACAGGCTCGGCCAGCGCATAAAGCAAGTGGGCATGTCGGTTGCTGGGGTTCTCCACGATCAACGTGGGCGGGGGCAAGTTGGCATCCAGCGCCGCAAACAAAGCATGGGGGCGGTCAATGTCCAGCGCCAAGTGCGTGATTCGGCGGGGGTACAACTCCACATAACGGCACTGGATGGCCTGCGATTTGTCGCGGCGCTTGATGCCGTGATTCAGGTCGTCCGTGCAATGAAGCCAGCGGGGCAGGCTGTTTTTAAACCGCTGTAGGGCGGGGTGTTGGGGGTCTGTCGATAAAAGTTCCAGCATGTCGGGCATTCCTTGAAAAATCCCGTGGCTGGAAAAAACTTGACGGCTGGGGTCTTGTGTCGTACTTTTGGAACTGTCCTCCCAAAAGTCGCTTTCGGCTCCAGCCCCTCCGCAAGATTTCCAGCCTTCGGGGGGTTTGGTTTTTTCAAGGTAGGCGGTTTACCTTCTGCCGTCAAATTTTCACTTAATCCAACGGACAAAGACTGTCGAGCGTTCGATCCGAAGCAAAAGGTTCAAGAAAAGGAAATTGCATTCGGCATACCAATTTCAATTTTTCATATATTGCTTGATCAGGGGTGGCATGCGTTGCCATACACAAATAATATTTTTTATCGTCGTACTCAGCAAACACCAACCATTCACCAGTAGATCGATTTTCATTTGCGCGTCTTTCGAACAGCTCAACAGTTGTTCGGTGAGAAAGCTCACTTATCATCTCTTGAGTAACGACATCTGACTTTTGCGGGTCAAAGATTTCTTTGATGATTTTTTCGCCACTGCCGCCGCGTTTAAACTCCTCATAAATATTTCGAGCAAGAAAATGAGCGCTGAAATAATGTTGATGCCACAACGGATAAAGAGGCGGGCGCATAAACTGGGTTGCCTTTTTCATATGACTCCTCCTGCCCACCCCTGATTCCAAGTGGCGAATTTGATCTGAAATTGAAAATGGGCTGATACCGTTCACATCGAGGTTGATGGACATATCAGCCAAGAGCAGCCAACAAATTCGCTCGTGTACGTCAGGGGCAATGAAATAGTGCTCTGCGATTGACTTCGCTTTGTCCAGATCCATCACCAGAACTTGATCGCCGAACTGTGTATGAATATTGAGGTGAAGTTCTCTAAGTTTTGGCATTGCGCTTTCCTGTTCGACGCTTGCGATCTTCAGTCATTTTCCATCGGTTCAAAAAGACTTTGAAAGTCGGATCAGGCAGTTTCAGCCCTTCCCAGTCCAGCGGGTAAACCAGTTTCCCCAAAGTCTCGGCCAGTGCCATTAGTCCCATGTCGTGGGTGTAGGTGTTGAAGTGAACAGATTGCCCTGTTTCCCCACGGTGGCCCGTGATCTGCATGACGTGCGCGGGGTTGGAATTCAAAGCGTGTAGGCGCGTGATCACGGTGTGCCTGAAACTGTGGAACACCTTTCTATCGTCCTTGATGCCGCGCTTGTCCAGCAGCAGAGCAAATTGTCGGCCTGCATTTTTGCCGCGCCCGTTGGCCCCTTCGGTGGTGAAGGGGAAAAGGAACTCTTGGCCCATGCCCTGAACGTGTTGGGCATAGGCCATGAAGCCCAAGGCGTTCAGGTGCGGGTGAATGGGCACCAAGCGCCGCGCGTCGGCGGTCTTGCCGCCTTCAATCTGGAAACAGGCCACGCCGTCAATGGTTTTAACGTTAGCGGCTTTGAGGCTGGCGATTTCTTCGCGCCGTGCGCCTGTGAACAGAGACACCAGCGGTATCCAGTAGTGATCTGGCTTGGGCATGTCCTCCAGGTAAGCACTGGAAAAAATGGCCTTCAGTTCGTCGCTGGTGAACGGCTCGTAGTGCTCCACCTTGGCGGCCAGTTTGTCCTTGTTGGCAATGAACAAGCCTTCCACGGGGCTTTTGTCGCTGGCGGTGTAGTGGCCGTGACGGATCGCCCAATTGAAAAAGTCGTTGACCTGCCCCAGCCTCTTATTGATGCGGTTGGCTTTGATACCGCGCTTGAGGTCGGCGGTTTTCCATTGAACCAGTTCGGGCTTGCCGTAAAGGTTGATGTCTAGGTCGCCGAATACGTCCGTGAAGTCTTTGTAGGTGCGGCCTTTTTCCACCAAGGTTTGCGGGGCGTTGTCGTGCCGCTTTTCTTCCAGATAGGCAGCGGTGGCTTGGCTGAACGGCATGGCCTTGGCAAGCACGCGCTGAACCATGGCATGGGTTTGCGGCCTGCCGATGGTCATGGCCTCCTGAATGGGAGGGAATTGGCCGTGAATCTCTTTGTAGGCCTTGAGGGCTTCCATCATCAACGCATGGTCGGTGGCTCCGTCGGCCTTCATCACGCCACGGGCCATGTCCAGTTCGTACTTGCGAACCAGTTCGTCTAGGTTGGGAAGTTTGGGCTTTTCGGTCATGGCGCGTTTCCTCTCATAGGCTTCATTAAACGCCAGTGCGAGAAGTCGGGCCGTGGTGGGGTGTCGGGTGCCTAAGCTGTGTAGGCTCTCCCTGCGCTTGCCTGCCGCGTCCGTCCAAAGAATGCGGATGCTGTACACGCCATGCCTGTTCTGTTTCAGGCGGGGGACTCGGATCATGTGGGAACCTCAAGTGGTCACCCGATCCGTGGTCAGAAAAGAAAAAAGCCGTTGACGAATCAACGGCTTAGTTCATTTTTGGTGCGGCTGGCAGGAATTGAACCCACGACCCCTTGGTTCGTAGCCAAGTACTCTATCCAACTGAGCTACAGCCGCGAAGCTGCGTAGTCTATCACAAGTTTAAAAGTGCTCTTGCTTCTTTGGGGCTGGCAATGGCGCGGCCGGCGCGTTGGGCGCAAAGCGCGAGTTCGGTGATGAGGGCGCCGTTGCCGCTGGCACGTTCGCCATTGGGCAGATAAAAGGTGTCTTCCAGGCCGGTGCGCAGCATGCCGCCCATGTCGGCAGTCTTTTGGTGCACGGGCCAGATCTCGGCGCGGCCGATCAGGGTGCTTTGCCAGATGCTGCCCGGTGCCATGTAGCGGGGCAGCAGCGCCAGCAGCTCGACGTCGCAGGGCATGCCCGAAGCCACGCCCATGACCAGGTTGTACTCGGCGCGACCCATGCCGGGTTTGAGCATGCCGGCCTTGAGGTACATGGTGACCGAGCGCACGATGCCCACGTCAAAACACTCAAACTCGGGGTGGGTGCCGCATTCGGCCATGACGTCCAAAAACTGTTGCACCTTGGCCACCGGGTTGTCAAACACCATGGGCGGCCAGGCCCATTGGCCGTTGTCTTTGATCTTGAGGTAGTTCAGGCTGCCGGCGTTGCAGGCGGCGATTTCGGGTTGGATGCGGCGGATGCAGTCCAGCGGGCCGCTGATGTCTTTACCCACCACACCAGTGGTCAGGTTGATGATGACGCCAGGGCAGACGTCGCGGATCGCTCCCACCACCGCCTCCATCACGTCCGGGTCCCACGAGGGCAAGTGGCCCATGCCCTCTCCTTGCTGGCGCACATGCACGTGCATGACGCTGGCGCCCGCGTTAAAGGCGTCGCGCGCCTCGGCGGCCATTTGCGCGGGGGTGACCGGCACGGGGTGCTGGGCGGGGTCAGTCAGCACGCCGGTGAGCGCGCAGGTGAGTATGGCTTTGTCCATGGGCTTGGGGCTTTCTGTGGATGGGGTTGATTTATTGCACGGGGGCGGAGTCTGCCACCGTGATTTCGGCCAGCAGCGCGCCGGATTCGACCTGGTCGCCGCTCTGCACGTGCAGCGCGCTGACCGTGCCCGGCGCCTGGGCGCAGAGCCACATTTCCATCTTCATGGCCTCAACGCACAGCAGCTGCTGGCCCAATACCACCGCGTCGCCTGCGGCCACCAGCACGCGGCTGACCTTGCCAGCCACCGGGGCGCGGGCGCGTCCGGGGTCTTGCGCGCTGTGCGTGGCGGGAAACGCCGATGGCTCATGGATCACAAAGCAGTCGCCGCCCAGTGCCAAATGCACCTGCGTGCCCGCTTGCGCGCTCGCAAGCAGCGCCACGGCGCTTTGCACCACGCCATCGAGCGCAAAGCGCAATTGCCCGGCCTCAAAACTCAGCACGCTGGCTTGTACCTGCGTGGGCGCGGCGCCCTCTTCCGCTTCATGGGCCAATAGCGTGATGGCGACGCCGCCATGGCGGTCCGGGTGCAGGCGCAGGCGGCGAAGCTGCTCGCCGCATTGCAGGCCCATGTCAAACGCGGCCACGCTGTCGCTGCGCCAACTGTGGCCCTGCGCAGCCAACAGCGCCAGCGCCGCCGCCAGCCAGGCGGTGTCGCTGGGCTGTGGCGCCTGCAAGAGCGCCGCGCCCTGCTCCGCCCATTCATCGATGCGGGTGGTGGTCATCTGCGCCTGGGCAAAGTCGGGGTGGGCCAGCAGGTCGGCCAAAAAGCGGCTGTTGTTGCGCAGGCCCAAGAGCGGCGTGTGGGCCAGGGCGGCGCGCAGGCGGCGAATGGCGTCGCCCCGGTCGCGGCCATAGGCGATGACCTTGGCCACCATGGCGTCGTAGTAGGGCGACACGGTGTCGCCTTCTTGCAGGCCGTGGTCGATGCGTGCGCCTGCATTCGAGGCAGATTCGGGCTTCCACCACAGCACCTGCCCGGTTTGCGGCGCAAAGCCGGCGTAGGGGTCTTCGGCGTACAAGCGCGCCTCAATGGCGTGGCCAGCAAAGCGGATGTCGGTCTGCGCCAGCGGCAGCGGCTCGCCCGCGGCCACGCGCAACTGCCACTCCACCAGGTCCAGGCCGGTAATGAGTTCGGTCACCGGGTGCTCCACCTGCAAGCGGGTGTTCATTTCCAAAAAGTAGTGGCGCCCCTGCGCGTCCACAATAAATTCCACCGTGCCCGCACCCTGGTAGCCCACGGCCAGCGCGGCGGCTACGGCATCCCGGCCCATGGCGGCGCGCTGCGCGGGGCCCACGATGGGAGAAGGCGCTTCTTCAATCACTTTTTGGCGGCGGCGCTGGGCGGTGCAGTCGCGCTCGCCCAGGTGCACGGCGCCCCCGTGCTGGTCGGCAAACACCTGAATCTCGATGTGGCGGCCGTGGTCAATCAGGCGCTCAAGCATCAAGCTGCCCTTGCCAAAGGCGCTCAGGGCTTCGCGCCGGGCGCCTTCGATGGCACCGGGCAAGTCTTGCGCAGCGTCGGCGCGGCGCATGCCCCGCCCGCCGCCGCCCGCCGTGGCTTTGACCAACAGCGGAAAACCCAGCGCCAGCCCTTGGGCGGTCAGCACCTCGTCGTTGTCCTCGGGCGCGCCCAGATAACCGGGTGCGCAGGGCACGCCGGCGTCTTGCATGCGGCGCTTGGCCAGGGCCTTGTCGCCCATGGCGCGCATGGCCGCAGGCGGCGGGCCGATAAACACCAGGCCTGCGTCCAGGCAAGCCTGGGCAAAGTCCGGGTTTTCGCTCAAAAAGCCGTAGCCGGGGTGCACCGCGTCGGCGCCACTGCGCCGGGCGGCGTCGAGGATGGCGTCTATGCGCAAATACGAGTCTGCGGCGCTAGAGCCGCCAATGTGCACCGCGCTGTCGGCCTGGCGCACATGCAGCGCGTCGCGGTCAGCGTCGCTGAACACAGCCACGGTGGCGTAGCCCAGGCTGCGCGCGGTGCGGATGACGCGGCAGGCGATTTCGCCCCGGTTGGCGATGAGTATTTTGGAAAAATTCATGGTGGTAATGGAATACGGCGGGCCTACATGCGCGCCACACCATAGGTGTTGGGGCGCAGGCTGCGCCCGTCGGCTTCAAAGGCCAGCGCCAGGCACAGGCCCAGCACGCGGCGGGTATCGCGCGGGTCAATGATGCCGTCGTCCCACAGGCGGGCGGTGCCAAACAGGGCGGTGGATTCTTTGTCCAGGCGCAGGCGCAGGCCGTCGGACATGGCTTGCAGGGCTTCTTCATTGGGCACTTCGCCGCTGCGCTCCATCTTGCTGCGGTTGACGATGTCCATCACCTTGGCCGCCTGCGCCCCGCCCATCACGGCGGTGCGCGCTGTGGGCCATGCGAAGATAAAGCGCGGATCAAAACCGCGCCCGCACATGCCGTAGTTGCCCGCGCCAAACGAGCCGCCCAGCACAAAAGTGAACTTGGCCACCCGCGCATTGGCCACGGCCTGGATCATTTTGGAGCCATGCTTGATGGCCCCGGCGCG
>CANCJD010000077.1 GCA_947378275.1 Comamonadaceae bacterium | reverse complement strand
CACCAAGCACCACGAACAGCAAGCCAAAAGCGGCCATCACCGGATGACGCGAAGGACCCGGGACAAAGTAATACGGTGTTGTTCCGTGTGCGCTTGTACTCATTTCAACTCCATTTTTCCGAATACGAATCTAAAAATGCTCTGTTTTTTCAGAGACTTATTTACTTACGACCCAGCTTGCCAGGCCAATCAAACCCAAAACCAACAGCAAGGCACCGACCAATCCCACCGCCACCACATGCATTGGATTGACCTTGGCCAAATCGTCCTGGTATCCCGCGCGGCTGCGAATACCCAAAAACGACCACGCCACCAGCTTTACGCTACGCAACCAAGAGGCCGTGGGCACTTTGTCGGGTTCGCCAGCCATCAGGTGCCACTCACAGCAACAATTTCCGACTTCACACTGGCCACGGGCGCGGCAGGTGTGCGTCCACCCACTTCAAAAAACGTGTAGGACAAGGTAATCGTCTTCACGTCTTTGGAGAGCTTGGGATCAATCACAAAGGCCACAGGCCAAGATTTCTTTTCACCCGGCTCCAGCGTGTACTGGTTAAAACAAAAGCATTCCACCTTATTGAAGTGGGCGGCTGCCTGCTGAGGCGCATAGCTGGGAATGGCCTGGGCCGACATGCGCCGGTTCTGAATGTTCTGGAACTCGTACATCACGGTGGTAAGTTCACCCGGATGCACTTGCAGCGAGCGCTGCGCGGGCTTGAAATCCCAGGGACCACGGGAATTGGCGTCAAACTCCACCGTAATGGTGCGTGTCGTGTCCACTTGGCTGTTCTGCGGTAGTACGGGCTTCGCGCTCGCCACGACTTGCTCGTTCAAGGCCAATACATTGAGGCCCGTCATCTCGCAAATCGCCTTGTACAGCGGCACCAGCGCATAGCCAAAGGCGAACATCAGGCTGGCCACTACGGCCAGCTTGCCCACCATTTGAAAGTTTGCGCGCTGCAGGTTCATGGCAAGCTCAGGCGCCCAGCACAACCATTTTGAATATCACGCCGCAAAAAAACACCAGAGCGACGGAGGCTAGAACCACAGCCAGCTTCAGGTTGGATTTTTTTTGCGAAGGCGTCATATGCGTAAAGAGGGCTTGTGCGATTGGCGGTTTAGCCGATCACTTTGTTAGCAGCAGCATTGAGCTTGGGGGGCGTTTCAAAAGTATGGAACGGCGCAGGCGATGGAACTTCCCACTCCAGACCTTCGGCCGATTCCCAGGGGCTTTGGGGCGCTTTTGCACCTTGGCCGCGCATGGTTGGCAGCACCACGAACAAGAAGAAGTAGACCTGGGCAAAACCGAAGGCAAAACCACCCACCGTAGCCACCGCATTGAAATCGGCGAACTGCATCGGGTAGTCGGCGTAACGGCGAGGCATACCTGCCAAGCCCAAGAAGTGCATCGGGAAGAAGGTGACGTTGAACGCAATCAGCGACCACCAGAAGTGGATTTTGCCGCGTGTTTCGTTGTACATCACGCCCGTCCACTTGGGGCTCCAGTAGTAATAACCGGCAAACATGGCATATAGGGAACCCGCTACCAGCACGTAATGGAAGTGCGCCACCACGTAATACGTGTCATGGATCTGGATATCGATGGGCGCCATGGCCAGAATCAGACCGGTGAATCCGCCCATGGTGAACACAAAGATAAAGCCGACGGCAAACAGCATCGGTGTCTCAAAGGTCATTGAACCTTGCCACATCGTTGCGATCCAGTTGAAGATCTTCACGGCGGTGGGCACGGCAATCAGCATCGTGGCGTACATGAAGAACAACTGGCCCGTGACCGGCATGCCCGAAGTGAACATGTGGTGCGCCCAGACGATGAAGGACAAAATAGCAATACTGGACGTGGCGTACACCATGGAGGCGTAGCCAAACAGCTTCTTGCGGGCAAAAGTAGGAACCACATGGCTGATGATGCCGAAGGCCGGCAAGATCATGATGTAGACCTCAGGGTGGCCGAAGAACCAGAAAATGTGCTGGTACATCACCGGGTCACCGCCACCGGCGGGGTTAAAGAAGCTGGTGCCAAAGTGGCGATCCGTCAGCGTCATGGTGATGGCGCCAGCCAACACGGGCATCACGGCGATCAGCAAATAGGCCGTAATCAGCCAGGTCCAGGCGAACATGGGCATCTTCATCAGCGTCATGCCAGGAGCGCGCATGTTCAGGATGGTGACGATGATATTGATCGAGCCCATGATGGACGAGGCGCCCAAAATGTGAAGGGCAAAAATACCGGCGTCCATGCTAGGGCCCATTTGGAGGGTCAGCGGTGCGTACAGCGTCCAGCCGGCAGCTGGTGCGCCGCCAGGCATAAAGAAGGAGCTAACAATCATGAGCGCGGCAGGAATCATCAGCCAGAAACTGAAGTTGTTCATGCGCGCAAACGCCATGTCAGACGCGCCAATTTGCAGCGGAATCATCCAGTTCGCAAAACCCACAAAGGCCGGCATGATGGCGCCAAACACCATGATCAGGCCGTGCATGGTGGTGAGCTGGTTGAACAACTCAGGGTTGACCAACTGCAAACCAGGCTGAAACAATTCGGCGCGAATGATCAGGGCCAAAATGCCGCCGACCATCAACATCGTGAAACTGAACAACAAGTACAGCGTTCCGATGTCTTTGTGGTTGGTGGCAAACACCCAACGGCGCCAGCCGGTAGGGGCATGGTGGTCGTCGTGGTGAGCATGATCGTGATCATGGTGGTCTAAAACAGCGCTCATACTGGCTTCCTTTTCACTACTCTTAATTCAATGTTGCAAGCGTTGGCCAAACAGCCTTACTTGCGCAGGGCTGCCACTTCGGAGGGCTGCACGAGCTGACCGGTTTTATTGGACCAGTGGTTCTTGGAGAAACTGATTACCGCGGCGATGTCGGTGTTGCTCAGGGCTTTCCACGACGGCATGGCGCCGTTGTTCTGACCGTTTAGAAGAACCATGATTTGCTTGCTCTTGTCAGCATCCAGCACTACGGCTGCGCCGTCCAGGGGCTTGACCGCGCCGCCGCCCTTGCCATTGGCTTGATGGCAGGCTACGCAATTTTGGGCGTAAACCTTTTCACCGCGCTTGGTGATGTCGTCCAAAGTCCAGACCTTACTAGGGTCGTCAGCCAAGGCGGCCATTTTCTTTTGCTCGCCCGCGACCCACTTTGTGTAGTCTTCCGCCGACACCACCTTCACATGGATGGGCATATACGAGTGCTCTTTGCCGCACAACTGCGAGCATTGGCCGTAATAGTCACCGATTTTTTCCGCACGGAACCAGGTGTCACGCACAAATCCGGGAATCGCGGCTTGCTGGATACCAAACGAGGGCACGTAAAAAGCATGGATTACGTCATTGGCCGTCGTAATAAGGCGCACCTTCTTATCCACGGGGATCACAAGTGGGTTGTCCACCTTAAGCAGGTAATCATCAACGCCTTCGCCCTTTTTCGGGCCGCCGTTGTTGGACATTTCGCGCTGGGCAGCGTCAATGGTGGCCACAAAGCCGATGCCTTCGCCTTCACCCTTAAGGTAGTCGTAACCCCATTTCCACTGCATGCCGGTGACCTTGATGGTCAGGTCGGCGTTGGTGGTGTCTTTCATGGCGACCACGGCTTTGGTCGCAGGCAGGGCCATCAAAATCACGATGATGAAAGGCACCACAGTCCAGATGATTTCCACCGTAACCGATTCGTGGAAAGTGGCGGCCTTGTGGCCCACCGACTTGCGGTGCTTCCAGATCGAATAAAACATCACGGCGAACACGGCGACAAAAATCACAGCACACAGAATCAGCATGAACCAGTGCAGCCATTGCTGATCACGCGCCACCGAGGTGACCGGGGGATACAGATTCAACTGGTTGACGGCGGGGCCGCCGGGCAAATCATTGACGGCATGCGCCAAATTGATACCGGCGCCGGCGAGCCACAGAATGGCGGTGGCCAACATTGAAGCCAGATTTTTCCAAATGCTCTTCATCGTATTCACTTTCAATGCCTCAAAGTATGCAAACCCAGTACCACAACCCGCTCCAGCGGCGCCTCAAGATGCACGCGCGGCGCGCCTGATCTCTGCCGCCAGTGCTGCGCGCCATTCCGGACGGACAAATCGTCCTACCATCATGACCTGCCCCTGACCGCGTAACACAATGAGTTGCTGCGCATGCACAGGCAACTCAACATTCACCCATTCCCGCTGAAACACGGTCTGGTGCAACACACCAGCCAGCTCACATTTCACCGTAAGCTGGTTTGCATCGATGGAAATGTGCTCCCGGTCCAAACTGCGCCGTGCAAAACACACGAAACAAAGACCCAGTACCACTATCTCCAATGCAGAAAACGGCAACACCAGCGTCGCCCCCAGCACCCAGAAAAACAAGCCTATGCACAAGGAAATTGCGCTCAGGGACAAGTAGAAGATTCCAAGCTGTGCCGGGGTCATTGCACAGTTTTGCCGCAATAACCATTCCACCCGGTGGCCCTGGACCGTCGCAAATCGATACTCACGAGAATTCACGCAATGTACCGATGGTTGACAGGGCCAATTTGACCCGCGTGCGGGAGGAAAGGTATCCAACGAGTGGCCGCGATTGTAGCCCAAGGTATTTGGCACATTTCCCTTAGGCCTTCAGGCGAAACACCACGAACCAAGCACCATCAAGGCAGGTCTTTGGCCGGTGCCGCTGGGCTGGTGCGCAAGGCACTGCGAAAGTCATCCAACGACACACGGGTTTGCGCCCGAACCGGCATGCGGGGCGCGGGTTTGAAGGCGTGACCGTAAATAATTTCAAAGCCCAAGCGCAGGCGTCCAGGCTGGGCCGGATCAAGCAGGCGCTGGTTGATTTGTGCCTGCAGCTCGGCCTGCCACTGGCGTGCGCGCAAGCCCGCAAAGCGCTGTGGATGCAAATTGCGTCCCAGACCGCGCAATTCGGCCAGCAAATGGGCGGGCGAGGAAAACGTCAGGGTGATGCGCTCCATATCCATCACCGGTTCGGCAAAACCGGCTTCGACCAGCATGTCGCCCCAATCGTGCATGTCGGTAAATTCATGGGCGGGGGCGGGCCAGCCCATGGCCGCGTACATCTGGCGCAGTTCGCGCAGCGTGTCGGGGCCAAAGCAAGAAAACATGACAAAACCGTCGGTAGCGAGCAATTGGTGCCAACGTGCGATCAGGGTTTGCGGGTCTGCTGCCATGTGCAAAGCCATATTGGCCCACAGCATGTCCACGGGCTGCGTGGGCGCGTCAAATTCCAGGGCGGGCGCACGCCAATGCCGGGCGTCCCACCAAGGTTTGGCCAAGGCGCGGCGCACCTCTGGCACAGCCTGGGACGGTGTTTGGGCCACAAAACACTGTGCCTGCGGGTACCGCTGAACTAGCACCGGGTGGATGGCCATGGAGCCTCGCAGGGGCTCCCAATGCAACCAGTGCGCCGGCTTTTTGACGATCCACTGCAGGCGCTCTTCCATGCGCCGCGCCACCTCTTCGTGCAACCAAGCCGACGAGGCGCTGGGTACTACGCCGGGCCGTTGCGCCCAACGCGCAGCGGCCAGGGCATCGATGGTGGGAGGACGCTGGGGGGACAAAGGCGGCATAAAAAACACAGACGCGGGGCGACAGGCCCCGCAGAGCGCGCAGTATATTGGCTGCATGTCCTGGCTTTGGCCTCAGAAACTCATCCGTCGCCTGCCCAGCCAGTGCGCGGTCTGTCACGCTTGGCCGAGCCAACCAGTGTGCGAAGCCTGTGTGCAACTGTTTGCCCAACCGTGCGCACGCTGCCGTGGCTGCGCCCTGCCCTTGCCCCCGGACTGGTCCCACAGCCAAGACTATTGCGGTACATGCGCGACCACACCGTCGGCGCTGGACGGAGCGCTAGCTGCCGTGGCCTACGCCTACCCGTGGTCCAAGCTGGTGTTGGAGTTCAAATTTGCACAGCACCCGGCGTGGGCGTACAGCATGGCGCTGCTCATGCGCAGCGCGCCTTGGGTAGAGCCGGCACTGGACGCGGCCGATATGCTGCTGCCCATGCCGCTGTCGCGCCAACGGCTGCAAGAACGCGGCTTTAACCAAGCTTTGCTGTTAGCGCATGCCCTGGCACCCGACAAAACCCACGCTAACGTGCTGTTGCGCGTGCGCGACACGCCTGCCCAAAGCAGCCTCTCACGCGCCGCGCGGCTGACCAATGTGCAACACGCATTTGCGGTGGACCCTTTGCGCCAAAGCGACATCGCAGGCAAACGCCTGGTGCTAGTCGATGACGTGATGACCAGCGGCGCCTCGCTGGCCGCCGCTGCCGCGTGCCTGCGCCAGGCGGGCGCGGCGCACATTACCGCGCTGGTGTTTGCGCGCGCCTAGCGCGACGCCTGAAGCGTGGCACGCAGCCTCGCCCTGCGCAGGCGCCTGGGGCGGCGACAATCGCCCCATGTTCAATATTGTTCTGGTCGAGCCTGAGATTCCGCCCAATACGGGCAACGTCATCCGCCTGGCGGCCAATACCGGCTGCAGCCTGCACTTGGTCGAGCCCCTGGGCTTTTCCATGGACGACAAGCACATGCGCCGCGCCGGGCTGGATTACCACGAGTACGCCACGCTGCGCCGCCATGCCAGTTGGCACGCTTTTCTGGACCAAGAGCGCCCGGCGCCCGAACGCATGTTCACCCTGACCACGCGCGGCACGCGCAGCCCGTATGACGTGGCGTTCTTGCCCGGCGACTGGCTGGTGTTTGGTTCAGAAACCAAAGGCATTTCAGACACCGTGCGCGCCGCCTTCGGCCTCGGCCAAAGCCTGAAGCTGCCGATGCAGACCGGCCAGCGCAGTCTCAACTTGTCCAACGCCGTGGCGGTGACGGTGTTTGAGGCCTGGCGGCAAAACGGCTTTGGCGCCGTGGCTCAGGCGTAAAGCCGGGCGATCGATTCGGCGATACACACCGGTTTGGCCGCGCCTTCGCGCTCGGTGGTGACTTCCCAGGTCAGTTGCAGGCCCTGGTTTTCAATCGGTTCGGCTTTGAGCAGCGTCAGGCTGGCGCGCAGGCGGCTGCCCACCGGCACCGGGCCGATAAAGCGCACGCGGTTCAGACCATAGTTCACGCCCATGCGCACATCGGCAATGTGCAGGGCCGAGTCAAAAAATTGCGGAATCAAAGACAGGGTCAGAAAACCATGCGCAATCGGCGCGCCGAACGGGCCAGCCTTGGCGCGTTCCACGTCCACGTGGATCCACTGGTGGTCGCCGGTGGCCTGGGCAAACTGGTTAACCGCCTCTTGGGTGACAAGAATCCAGTCGCTGGTGGCCACGTGCTGGCCGACCAGGCCGACCAGCTCTTGCAAGGTATTGATGGTTTTCATGGGGACGTGCGCTCAAGTTGAGCGAGGTTGAGGGGTAAAAGAAATTCAGGCCGGCAGCGACAGCCACTTGCAGATGGAAGCCCACTGCGCCAAATCGCGCTCCATGCGGCTGGGCGCCACGTCAAACAGCGACAAGCCGCTGACGGCCAGGTGCACATAATTTTGCGTGTCGCGCAAGGTGCCCACCAGCGGCAGGTCCAACGATTGAACAAATGAAGTGAACTGGTCAGCCGCCAGGGTGCGCTCATCCACGCGCATACCCACGATGCCCACGTCCAGGCGCTCGGCGTGGCGGCTTTTGGCCAGGGCGTCCAAAAAGCCGCGCGTGGCGTACATATCAAAAATGCTGGCCTGCAGTGGAACCACCACCTTGTCGGCCATTTTGAGCACGTCTTTCAGCGCCCTGCCGCTCAAGCCTGCGGGCGTGTCGAGCACCACATGGCCCGCGCTCTTGGGGGGCTTAGCCAGCGCCTCAGGGTCCACCGGCCAGGCCGCAATCGGGTGGGCGCTGGCGGGGCGCAGGCTCAGCCACAGGCTTGACGACTGCTGCGGGTCAGCGTCGCCCAAGCGCACCGCGTGGCCCTGCGAGGCCAGGAAGCCAGCAATATTGGTGGACAGGGTGGATTTTCCCGCGCCCCCTTTGGGGTTGATGACAACGATAAGGCTCATGGTGTGCTCCTGAATTCCAGATAAAAACTAGGCTGCATTATGGAATGCGGCGGACCACCGGCGGATGCCCCTGCGTCGCGCAGGTGGCGCCGTCTGCGAGGCAAAGCGTCAGACCAGGCCGTCCCAGAGCAGCTTGACGCCCGTGAGCAGCATGCCCGCGTACAAAAACCGGTAAAACAGCACCTGGCTGATGGTGCGCGCCAGCCGCACGCCCATCCACACGCCCACGGGCGCCAGCGGCAAAAGCACCAGCGAGGTCGTCATATTGCGCATGTCCAGCAGCCCCAGCCAGGCGTAGGGAATCCATTTGCACAGGTTCACCACAAAGAAGAAAAACGCCATGGTGGCGGTAAATTGGATGGGACTCAGGCGAAGACCAATGACATAGGCGTTGATGGGCGGCCCACCCGCGTGGGCGATAAAACTGGTAAAGCCCGAGGTCGCGGCCAACAAGGCGCCCACCCAGCGTGGTGGTGGCGCGTCGCCCATCTTGGGCGGGAAGGCCAGGCGCTGGGCCAGAAACAGCAAGGTAAACCCGCCCACAATCGCCGCCACTGTGTGCGCCTGCAAGAGCTTGAACAGCAGCGCGCCAATGACAATGCCCAACATGCCAAAGGGCAGGACGTGGCGCAGCAGCGCCATGTCAAAGTCTTTGCGAAAGGCCGCCATGCCCAGCACGTCCATGACAAACAGCACCGGCATCAAAATCGCCGCCGCCTCGGGCACGGTCACCGCCAAGGCCATCATCGGCACCGCCAGCGAGCCGAAACCGGCGCCAAAACCGCTTTTGCTGATGCCCAGCAAGATCACCGCGGGCACCGACACAGCGTAGAAATAGGGGTCGGTAATCAGGGGCCAGGCTTCGGTCATGGGCGCAAAGCCCCATGGTAACCTTCCGCCCATGTTCAACCCGTCCCAAGCCGATGTGCGCCGCTATTTCTGCGCCGTGTACGAAAAAGCCCTAACCAAGCAGCCGCTCGAAGCCCTGGAAACCATCGCCTCCCAGTGGATTGACGAACATCCCGAATACCACGCCGAACTGCGCGATGCGGAGGCGGCCGTGGCGGCGGTCTATGACGGTGTTGACGGCCGCACCAACCCGTTTTTGCACCTGTCCATGCATTTGTCCATCAGCGAGCAAAGCTCGATTGACCA
The DNA here is from genome assembly GCA_947378275.1 of Comamonadaceae bacterium. Taxonomy (GTDB): domain Bacteria; phylum Pseudomonadota; class Gammaproteobacteria; order Burkholderiales; family Burkholderiaceae_C; genus Allorhodoferax. The sequence goes on along the minus strand of CANCJD010000077.1, from coordinate 1,299 downwards.
GCCGCGCGGCATTCGCCAGGCGGTGGAGTTGCTCACACACAAGCGCAATTCCCTGCACCGCGCGCACCACGACGCCATGGAATGCCTTGGCAAGATGCTGTGGGAAAGCCAGCGCGCTGGCCGGCCGCCGGACGGCGACGCCTATATCGCCTGCGTGCAGCGCCACGCGACGCGCGATTAGGAAACAGAAGGAAACGCCAGACGTAAAAAAACCGCCCGAGGGCGGTTTTTTTGTGCGGCGCGTGTCCGTTTAGCGGAAGCGGCTCTCAGGCACAGTCTTCAATTCGCCTGGCAGTCCACCGAGGTAGTTGGCCAGAACTTTCAATTCGGCATTGGAGAACTGCTTGGCGACGCCGCCCATGATGGCGTTGCCACGGCCGACTTGCGGGTTGCCTTCGGTCTTGTAGGACTTCAGGGCGACAAACAGGTAGTCGCTGTATTGGCCGGCAAGCTTGGGGTAGCTCGGGTCAATGGGCTTGCTCAGGCTCTCGCCGTGGCAGGAGCTGCAAGCGCCTTTGGCCACCAGTTCGACCGCTTTGGCCGATCCGTCAGCCGCTTTTTCCAGGGGCTTTGCGTTGGCGTCCACACCGCTTGCGGAATAGAAAGCCGCCAGATCAGCCATGTCTTGGTCGCTCAAAGAGGTGGCGATGCCGCGCATGGAGGGGTGCTTGCGCTCGCCCTTTTTGTAGGCGTTCAGTGCGGAGATGATGTATTTCTCACCCTGCCCCGAGATCTTGGGCACTTTGTAAATTTCGGGGAAGCTGGCTTGGTAGCCCACGATGCCGTGGCAGCCAATGCACATGGCGTTTTTCTTGAGGCCGGCAGCGGCGTCACCCTTGATGTCCTGGGCTTGGGCAGAAAGGACCGTCACAGAAGCGACAAGCAGTGCGGTCAGGGAGCGAAGCGATAGATTCATTTTGCGCAGACAATCGAAAGGGTATTGGTATAAATTGGCTGCGCGGATTATATCGGCCAGTCTGATGCACTTTACGCCGCTGCCTGTTGCCCAGCCACCAGCCACCTTTGGGTGTCTTTGTTGCTGATTTTTGTGATCCCACCCTCGTCTTGTTCGATTGCCCCATCCATGAAATTCAACGGTACAAAAAACTACATTGCCACCCAGGACCTGATGCTCTCGGTCAACGCGGCGGCCACGCTGCAGCGGCCCTTGCTGGTCAAGGGCGAACCCGGCACCGGCAAAACCATGCTGGCCGAAGAAGTGGCGTCCGCGCTGAACCTGCCTTTGCTGCAGTGGCACATCAAATCGACCACCAAGGCGCAGCAGGGCCTGTATGAGTA
>CANCJD010000076.1 GCA_947378275.1 Comamonadaceae bacterium | reverse complement strand
AACGAAAAAGTCATCGAAGCCTATTTGGGCACCAGCGGCCACTAATTTCCAGGACAGTACATGACCAGCAAAACTTTACTCAAAGTCAGCAACCTCAAGGTGTCCTATGGCGGCATTCAGGCTGTCAAGGGCGTCGATTTTGAGGTGCATGAGGGCGAACTCGTCTCCTTGATCGGCTCCAACGGTGCGGGCAAAACCACCACCATGAAGGCCATTACCGGGACCTTGCCGATCAACGCAGGGGACATCGAATACCTGGGCCGCAGCATCCGCGGCCAGGGCCCGTGGGATCTGGTCAAGCAGGGCTTGGCCATGGTGCCCGAAGGCCGGGGCGTGTTCACCCGCATGACCATCATCGAAAACCTGCAGATGGGCGCGTACATCCGCGACGACAAGGACGGTATTGAGGCCGACATCGACAAGATGTTTGCCATTTTTCCGCGTCTCAAGGAGCGCCGCGACCAGTTGGCTGGCACCATGTCCGGTGGCGAGCAGCAAATGCTGGCGATGGGCCGGGCACTCATGAGCCGCCCCAAAGTGTTGCTGATGGACGAGCCGTCCATGGGCCTGTCTCCCATCATGGTGGACAAGATATTTGAAGTGGTGCAAGACGTGTTCGCCCAAGGCGTCACTATTTTGCTGGTGGAGCAAAACGCCAGCCGCGCGCTGTCGATTGCCAACCGGGGCTATGTGATGGAGTCCGGCATCATCACCATGACCGGTGAGGCCAAGCAAATGCTCAACGACCCCAAAGTGCGCGCCGCGTACCTGGGCGAGTAGCCGACAAGCGCTTGCGCCTGCCTGTGCCGCGCCTGGACCGCTACGTCCTGGCGCTGCTGTTTGCCACGCTGGTGTGGGGCGTCACCTTTCCCATCCTGAAAATCGCCACCGGCAAATTGAGCGGGGTCGAGATATCGGCACTGCGTTTTCTGATTGCCGCCTTCTGCATGGCCCCGTTTGTGCTGCGGGTGCCGCGCCATACCTGGCGTGACGGCCTGGTTCTGGGCAGTCTGGTTCTGGTGTCTTATGTGGGCCAGGCCTTTGGGCTCGAATTCATATCCTCCAACCGCAGCGCGTTTTTGACCAGCCTGAACGTGCTGATGGTGCCGCTGCTGGCCTGGAGCTTGGGCGCGCGACCTGGCTGGGTGGTGTTTGTAGCCGCCGTGCTGGCCTGCCTGGGCATTGGCCTCATGTCTTTTGACGGCGGCGCCCACCTGCTGGCCGACAGCACCACGGTGCTGGGCGCGCTGGCCTATGCGGCGTATGTGCTGCTTTTATCTGGTCGGGCCAAGTCGCACGTGCCCCACCAATTGGCCACCGCGCAAATGTTTTGCATGGCTTTGCTGGGCGGCGTGTGGATGCTGGCTGACAGCGGCCTTGGCGCGGTGCAAACCTTGCCCCAGCGGCTTGATGCGCAGATCCTGGGCGGCCTGATCTACCTGGGAGTGGTGGCGTCAGCGGGCATGTTTTTCTTGCAAGCCGTGGCCCAGCGCCACGTCAGCGCAGAAAAGGCGGCGGTGATTTACGCCATGGAGCCGGTGTTTGCCGCGCTGTTTGCTTGGCTTTGGCTCTCGGAAATGCTGACCGTTCGCGCGGCTATCGGCGCACTGATCGTGGTGTTTGCGGTGGTGCTCAGCGAGATGAAGCCCGCGCTGAAAGCGGTTTGAATCAAGCCGCTTTGTCTGCCGCCGAGGTAAAGGAATCCGCAAAAAACGCATCCGCTGGCAGCCCTGCCTGCGCGCTAAACGCGCTGCGGGCGGACTCCACCACGATGGGCGCCCCACAGGCGTAGACCTGGTGGTTTGATAGATCAGGAAAGTCGTGCAGCACCGCCAAATGCACAAAGCCGGTGCGGCCCGTCCACTGGTCTTCGGGCAGGGCGTCGGACACCACGGGCACGTAGCGCACATGGGGCATCTGCGCCAACTGCGCGTGCACCCAGTCGTCCATGTACAGGTCACCGGGACGCCGTCCGCCCCAGTAGAGCGTGGTGGGGCGCGTGATGCCGCAGTGCTGCATGTGCTCCAGCAAGGCCTTGAGCGGCGCAAAACCAGTGCCCGAGGCCAAAAAGACCATGGGCTTGTCCGAGTCTTCGCGCAGAAAGAACGAGCCAAACGGGCCTTCGATGCGCAATATGTCTTTTTCCTTCATCGAACCAAACACCAGGTCGGTAAAGCGGCCGCCGGGCATGTGGCGGATGTGCAGCTCCAGCCCCGGCCCGATGTGCGGTGCGTTGGCCATGGAGTAACTGCGCCGCGCGCCGTCGCGCAAGATGAACTCGATGTATTGGCCAGCGCGAAACGTGAACGCGTCATTGGCGGGAAGTTGAAGTTGCATCACCACTACGTCGGCTGACTTCTTGACCAGGCTACTGACGCGCGTGGGCATTTTCTTGACGGGCAGGGCGCCTGCAGGCGTGACTTGGCGCGATTCGAGAACGATGTCGCTTTGCGCAGTGGCGCAGCAGGTCAGCACGAAGTTGGCAGCCTCGTCTTCAACGCTCAGGGCCTTGCGTTGGAAGTTGGCGTGCAGCACGCTGCCGGAAACCATTTTGCATTTGCAGGAGCCACAGGCGCCGTCTTTGCAGCCATAGGGCAGTCCCACGCCCTGGCGAATGCCAGCCGCAAGAATTGTTTCGTCGGCGTTGGCCGAAAAAGTGGTACCACTGGGTTCTACCGTTATGGTGAAGGTCGAAGCGCTGGAGCTCATCTTTTTAGTTATCCTTGAAACCACACAACAGTGGAGCCCCCGATTTTGCCCTCAATCCAATCCCCCTTAGGCGCATTGCCCGCGCGCTTTCGCCGCAGCCGTTTGCTGGTCGTGGGCTGTGGCGACATTGGCCTGCGCGTTGCGGCCCTGCTAGTGGGCAAGCTGACGGTGCGTGCGCTCAGTTCGCAGCGCGTGCGCGCGCCCGTGCTGCGTGCAGCAGGCACCACGCCGCTATGGGGCAATCTGGACCGGCCCCAGAGCCTGCGCCGCCTCGCTGGCCTGGCGCAGCGTGTGCTGCACCTGGCGCCACCGGCTACCGTGGGCACCACCGATGAGCGCACCGAGGCCTTGCTGCATGCGCTGCGCAGGCGCGGCGCACCTGCCGCCTTGGTGTACGCGTCTACCAGCGGCGTCTATGGCGACTGTGGTGGCGCATGGGTGCATGAGGGGCAGGCCCTGTCGCCCACCACGCCGCGCGCCCAGCGCCGGGCGGACGCCGAGGCCCGTGTGCAGTTTTTTGGCCGCTCGGCGGGTGTGCGCACCACGGTGCTGCGCGTGCCCGGTATTTACGCGCCCAACCGCGAGGGCGGCACGCCCCTAGAGCGATTGCGAAAGGCCACGCCCGTACTGGAGGCGGCAGATGACGTGTTCACCAACCACATCCATGCCGATGATCTGGCCCGCGCCTGCGTACGGGCCTTGTGGCGCGGCAAGCCGCAGCGTGCCTACAACGTCAATGACGACGCCAGCCTGAAGATGGGCGACTACTTTGACGCTGCCGCTGCGCTCTACGGCTTGCCGCTGACACCACGCATCAGCCGTGCGCGGGCAGCGGTGGAAATGGGGGCGATGCAACTGAGTTTTATGTCCGAGTCCCGGCGCATGGTCAACGCCCGCATGAAGCAGGAATTGGGGCTGCGCCTGCGCTTTGCCAGCGTGCTCGACGGCTTGGCCGCCGGTCTTTAGCTGCCAGCTTCGGCGTCCGAGGTGGCGACCCGGTCCTGGTAAGCCCACACCAGCGCGCGCCACACCAGCCAGCTGCACACCCAGGTGATGGGCGCGGCCCACAGCGCGTCACTCAGCCAGTGCGCCATGTCGGCCATGCGGGAAAAGCCAATCAGCACGCCGGCCGTGCAGCCCGCCAACGCCCAACTGCGTCTGCGGCGCGGTTGCACCAGCATCAATGATGCAAAAAAGAAACCGCATGCCACGTGGCCGCTGACAAAAGAGCAGTTGTTGTCGCACTGGTCGGTCACCACGCCGGCCCGGGTGAACTGCTGCGTGCCACCAAAATTTTGCACCTCATAGGGGCGGGCGCGCTGCCAGTTGTCCTTGAAACCGGCGTTGACCAGCAAACCGGGGCCCAACGCGCCCGAGAGAATAAAAAACGCCAGCGGCAGGCGCCATTGCTTCCAGCGCGGGCGCCAGGTAGCCAGCGTCCAGGCACCGATCGCCACAAAAATCAGGCCCCGAAAAAAGGCGGGAATATAGAGGTTGATGGCATGCACCCACCACCAGTCTTTGATCTGCGTCTGTCCACCGGGCGGTGCAAACCAATGGGCCGCGGCCAAATCCAGCGTGGGCCACATCGTGGGCACCAAGGCCAGGCCGACCAGGGCCAGGGTCAGGGCCAGGTAAAAGCGGGGAGTGGTGGTGTTGGGGGCAGGTACATGCATGGGGCTAGTGCCGCAGGGCGAATGGATAGTAGGCATCGCTTGAAAGCGGCGGTTGGGCGGGATTATCCATGGGCCCGAGGGCCGCATGCCGGACCCATGGGGTGGTAACGACTTCGTTACGCCCAGGTAAAGGTGCTTGATGCTGTCAACAGCCCATCCTAGGATGCCGTTATGGATGGAATATTCAGAAGGGCAAACCGTGAAACGAATCATCGCAAGTACTTTGGCACTGAGCGCAGTCGCAGGTGTTTGGGCGCAGGACCTAGGACGGGTCATTTCTTCGACGCCTGTGGTGCAGCAGGTGGCGGTTCCCCGCCAAGTGTGTAGTACTGAACAAATCAATTACCAAGGCGCGAGCAGTGGCGCCGGGGCGTTGATCGGCGCGATTGCCGGAGGCGCATTGGGCAGCTCGGCCGGCGGGCATGGCGCAGGTCGGGCGGCAGCTACGGCCATCGGCATGGTGGGAGGCGCGGTCTTAGGGGATCGACTCGAAGGCCCGGCGCCAGAGCGCACCGAGAACGTGCAGCGCTGCAGCGTTCAACATTTCTATGAAAGCCGCACCGTGGCTTATAGCGTGGTCTACGAATTTGCCGGCCGGCAGTATTCTGTCCAGATGCCTAACGATCCGGGACCGACCATTGCCCTTCAGGTGTCACCCGTGGGTAGCGCGGCATTGGTAGGGGCTCCAATGGTTCAAGGCCAAATAGCTCCGCCGACCACGACTTACGTCACTGTGCAGCAGCGGCCCTACTACACGCCTTACTACTACCCGCCAGTCATCATCCCCTTTGGCTACTACGGATACGGCCATGAACGTGAGCATCGCCGCTGGTAGATGCGAGTGGCAGGGCGGCGGCGATTAGGACGCGGACATCTCCGGACGCATATCTGGTCCGCTGCCGCTAAATCGATCCATCAGCAGATACAGTACTGGCGTGATGAAGAGCGTAATGGCCTGTGAGAACACCAGGCCCCCGGCAACTGCCAAGCCCAGCGGCTGACGCAATTCAGCACCTGCTCCCACTCCAAAAGCAATCGGGAGCGCTCCCACGAGGGCTGCCAGGGTGGTCATCATGATGGGGCGAAAGCGAAGTACGCAGGCGGTGCGAATGGCATCATGGGGCGTCATACCCTCGTGACGCTGTGCTTCCAGGGCAAAGTCGATCATCATGATTGCGTTCTTTTTCACAATACCGATCAGCAGCACGATGCCGATGGTGGCAATCAGTGTCAGGTCCTGGCCAAAAAGCATCAAGGTCGCCAGCGCGCCCACGGCCGCAGACGGCAGTCCCGCCAAAATCGTGATCGGGTGGATATAGCTTTCGTAAAGCACCCCCAGCAGCACATAGATCACCACCAGTGCCGCAATTACCAGCACCATTTGGCTGCCCTGCGAGCTTTTGAACACCGCTGCGTCGCCGCCATACGTGGTGATCACGCTGGAAGGGAGTTGAATCGCTTCGCGGGCGGCGTCAATCTTGGCAGTGGCGTCACCCAGGGCGGCTCCCGGCGCCAGATTGAACGACACGGTCACCGCCTGCAACTGTCCCACGTGGTTGATGGCAGTGGGGCCTACGCTGCGCTCTACCGTGGTAAAGCTCGACAAAGGTACCAAGGTGCCAAAACTGGAGCGTACGTAAATGCCAGACAGCGCAGACTCATCCTGCTTGGCCTCGGGTGCGACTTCCATGATCACTTGGTAACTGTCTGTGGGCAGGTAAATGGTGGAGACCTGGCGCTCGCCAAAGGCGCTGAAGAGTGCCGAACGGATGGCGTCCACAGATACGCCCAGGATGTTGGCCTTGTCGCGGTCAATGTTGAGCTGCGCCTGCAAGGCGCGAAGCTGCGCGTCACTGGTCACGTCACGAAACAGCGGATCGGCGCGCATACGCTCCTGCAGTTTGCTGGCCCAGACGTTGAGTTCATCGGCTTTGACACTTTGCAGGATGTACTGAAACTGCGCCTTGCTGGGGCGGCCGCCCAATTGCAGGTTTTGCACCGGGCGCATGAATACATTGATGCCGGCGAGGCCTCGCAACTTTTTGCGCAAGCCTTCGATTACTTGCTTCATAGGAAGACGCTGGCCTGCGGGCTTGAGGCTGACAAACATGCGCCCGGAATTTTGTGCGTTGTTGCCGCCATTGAAGGAGCTTACGGCGTTGATATTGGCATCAGCCCGAATGATGGCTGCCGCGCGCTCTTGCAAGGCCACCATGGCGGGGAAGGAAATATCTTCACTGGCTTCCGTCGTGATTTGGATCTGACCGATGTCTTCCTCGGGGAAAAAGCCCTTGGGAATAATGCTCACCAACCAAAATGTGGCGATAAAAGTGCTGGCGGCCAAAAGCAAAATGGTTTTGCGGTGACCCAGTGCGACATCGAGCAGCCGGGTGTAGCCTGCCAGCGTGGCGTCAAATCCGCGCTCGAACAAGCGCACCAGCATCCCCGGGGCCTTTTTGTGCGCGTCATCGGTGAGAAAACGCCCGGCCAGCATGGGTACCAGCGTCAGTGAAACAAAGGCCGAAACAATAATCGCCAAGCCAACGACCACCGCGAATTCGTGGAACAAGAGGCCAATGACCCCCGGCATGAAAAAGATGGGTATGAACACCGCAATCAGTGAGGTGGAAATGGACACGATGGTGAAACCTACCTCGCGCGCACCCATGAGCGCTGCGTGAAAAGGTTCTTCCCCGTTTTCCACGTGGCGGATGATGTTCTCAAGCACCACGATGGCATCGTCCACCACCAGACCGACCGCCAAGGTCAAGCCCAAAAGCGAAATATTGTCCAAGCTGTAGGAAAACCCCCAGAGCAGCGCAACCGCCCCCATGAGCGAAATCGGCAAGGAAAGCGTTGGGATGGCCGTGGCCACAAAGCGGCGCAGGAACAAAAAGATCACCAGCACCACCAGCACGATGGTGCCAATGAGCGTGAGCGAGACATCGTGCAAGGCGTCACGTACCGACACAGAGCGGTCGTTAATGGGCGTCATGCTCACCGACTGGGGCATTTGGGCCTGCATGGCGGGCATGGCCGCGCGTACCGCGTCCACCAGGCGTACCGTATTGGCGCCGGGTTGGCGCAAGATGGCGATGGTGATCGAGTTTTCACTGTTGAATGTGGCCCAGCTCTTCAAGGTTTCCACGCTGTTTTCGACCTTGGCAATGTCCTTGAGGCGCAAAGGCATGCCGCCCTTGGCGCTGATCACCAGGTTAGCGAAGTCGGAGGCGGTTTTGAGCTGTTTGTTCCCCTGAAGCACCAGGGTTTGCTTGGGGCCGTCCAGCGTGCCCACGGGCGTGTTGACATTGGCAGCGCGCAAAGCTGCGCTCAGTTCGTCCAGGCTCACATTGGCGGCGACCATGGCATCGGGCTTGACCCGCACCCGTACCGCGAAACGCTTGGCGCCATAGATGTTGACCTGCGCCACGCCGTCGATCGTGGAAAAGCTCGGAGAAATCAGGTGTTCGGCATAGTCTTGCAAATCGGCCGGCGAGAGAGACGGCGAGGTCAGCGCAATCAGCAGCACCGGCGCGTCCGCTGGGTTGACCTTGCGGTAGGACGGCGGCGTGGTCATGTCCTGCGGGAGCGACTTTTGGGCGCGCAATAGCGCAGCCTGCACGTCAACCGATGCGGCGTCAACATTGCGGCCTTCATCAAACTCCAGAGTCAGGGATGTGCTTCCCAAGGTACTGCTGGAGCTGATGGTTTTGAGTCCAGGCACGGTTTGGAACTGCTTCTCAAGGGGCAGAGCCACCGAACTGGCCATGGTTTCCGGGTTGGCACCCGGCAGCTGTGCCGATACGTTAATGATGGGTGTGTCGTAGCTCGGCAGCGCAGCAATGGGGATGTTGCGCAGACCCAAAATGCCTGCGCCGACGATGGACAGGTTGAGCAGCACCGTCATCACAGGACGGCGGGTAAAAATTTCCGAAAAATTCATGGCGCACTTCGCGACGTAGCGCCCGCCGGTGCCGATGCGCCGGCTTTGGGCTCTTTGGGCCGCTCCGCTACCAAGGAGCCCGGTCGCAGGTTTTGCTTGCCGTCCACGACGACCGATTCACCAGCGGCAATGCCAGTCACGGCCGCTTCGCCGCTTTGGCCGCCCACTTGCTTGACCGGCTTCATCAGCGCTTTGCCATCTTCCACGACATACACAATGGTGCCGCGCGCGGACTGAATCAGGGCGGCTTGAGGCACGACAACCGCCTCTTTGAGTGTGTTAATGGTTTGTGAAATTTCCACAAATGCGCCGGGCCAAAGGCGACCGTCCTTATTGTCGAATTTGGCACGCGCCCGCACCGTGCCCGAGGCAGGGTCCACCGCGTTGTCCACAAAGTACAAGCGCCCCTGAAAGCTTCCTCCGCCGTCGGCCAACGTGGCCGTCACCTTGGCTCCGCCGTCCTTGAGCGCCGCGATAGCCTCGGCCAAATTGCGCTGGGGCAAGTTGAAGGTCACCGCAATCGGGTCAAGCTGGGTGATGGTGACGATGGGAGTCACGTTGCTTTGCAGCGCCGTGCCGATAGAAACGCTCAAGGCTCCGGCGCGCCCGCTTAAGGGTGAGTTGATGTGGTTGTAGGACAGCGCCACTTTTGCCGCGTCAATGGCGGCTTGGTCCGACAGCAGCGTTGCCGAGGCCGTATCCACCCCAGCTTGGGCCGTATCCACTGCGCTCTTGGCGATGAAGTTTTGCGCCAGCAGCTCTTGTGCGCGCTTGAGCTGGCGCTGCGCGTCCGCCAGCGCAGCCTGGTCCTTGGCCAGCTGGGCGCGGGCTTTGGCCAGATTGGCCTCGTCGGCACGACCATCGAGTGTGAACAGCGGGTCGCCGGTGCGGACAAATTGGCCACCGTTGATGTGCATCTTGGTCACAACCGAATTGGTCTGCGACTTGATGTCCACGCTGGCCAGTGGGAACACGGTGCCGGTGGCCCGCAGGTTGATGGCCATGTCGCGCGCTTCGGCTTTGGCCGTGGTCACCGACACCGGGGGGCCGGGGGGGGTGGTTGCCGATGCGGCGGACGCCGGGGCTGAGGCGCCAGGAGCGGCTGCAGCGCTTGTGGATGCGCTGGGTGCCGCAGCGTCTGCGGGCTTTTTGTCACTGCAGCCTGGCAAAGCCAGGGCCGCTGCCACGGCACACAAGGCCAACGAAGAATAAGAATAGTTCATGAGAGCTCGGGTTTCGCGGTACGCAGGGCGCCGGATGCTGCGCCCTGGTGCGCCACACATCGCCCGCTGCAGGCTTGCGGCGGGCGGCTGATCTTAATGGTTCAGCGTTGCAGCGCGGCGACCGGGCCTGGACAAGCGCTTCACACCGGCCGCGCTAATTTGCGACGGTGACCGCCACGCCGTATTCCAGCGCCGCATCCTGCAGCGATTCCAACTGCCCATGGGCATAGGTGCTAAGCAGGTACAAGTCAAAACTGTCGACGCCCAGGCGGTGCAGGCTGCAAGGCACATGGTGGTGGCCGCTCAGCTTGAGTTGGCCAATGGCAAAGGTGGCATCACGAAAATCCAGCGCAAACAGCTTGCCCAAAGTGGCCACGGCCTGCGGACCTTCAATATGCACGCGGCAACGGGCGTGGCTGAGGTCGAGCACCGCTCCGATGTCGGGCGTGATGTGGGCTTGCATTGCCGCAGCAACATCGGCTGTGCCGTTGCCAATGAGCATGAATTCATGCGGTCCGGTACGCATCAGCAGCCCCAGCGGGCACTGCGCCGTTTGGCCGGTAGTTACAGGCAGGGGAAACAAATCGGTCGCCGCAAGCGCCTGGCCCAGCGCGGCGCATAAGGCCTGGGTGCCACCCATCCAGGTGCTGATCAGGGTGACGCTGCTCAGGCGCTCGGCGCGTAGCCGCACTTGCACCACGCCCTCACGGGTCGGGTGTTCGTGCGCCACACGGCTGAAAAAGGGGCTGCAAAATGCTGCAGCCAGGGCGGGGGTGTTGGAATCAGACACGGTAGCGCGCTCCTTCGGCGTCCAGGAAGCAGGGTTCGACCACGCGCAGGCGGTACTTGCGCCCCTGCGTGGGGGAGGTGGCGATGATCTCTTTGCCCACATGCGCCGTGCCGCCTTGCAGCAAGCCCAGCGCAAT
>CANCJD010000075.1 GCA_947378275.1 Comamonadaceae bacterium | reverse complement strand
GGTCCACCACCATGCCGGTGGCCGGATCGCGCGCTCCGCTGACGGTGACTTCAGCGTAATAGGTGTGGCCGTGCACGCGCAAGCTGCCTTCGCGCTCGATATCGCGCTGCAAGGTGTGGGCGGCGTCAAAGAAAAACTTTTGGCTGACGCTGAAAAGTCCGCGGGTGGGTGTGGCGTGGCTCATCGGATTCCGGTCATTTTGTGGGTTTGTAGGCTGAGCTTCCAGGCCGGGTTTTGCAGGCACAGGGCGATGCAAATTTCGGTGTTCTTGCCGCGCAAGATGTCATCTAAGGGCTGCAAATGGTGGTGATCAAAAGGCAAGTCTTGCATGGCTTGCAAGTCGTCCATCGCAAAACCGGCTTGCGGCCACACCAGCTTGAGCTCTTGGCCCTGGCGTTGCACCCAGGGCGCACCGGCCTTGGGGCTGACGCAAATCCAGTCAATGCCCGCGGGCGCGGCCAGACTGCCATTGGTTTCCACCGCGATCTTGAAACCCTGGGCGTGCAGCGCATCAATCAGCTCGGTGTCCACTTGTAGCAAGGGCTCGCCGCCGGTCAGCACCACAAAGCGGTGCGCGCTGTCACCGGCGGGCCACAGCGCGGCAATTTGCGCGGCCAGGGCCTGGGCACGGTCAAAACGCCCACCCAGCGTGCCGTCGGTGCCGACAAAGTCGGTATCGCAAAACTGGCAGATGGCGGTGGCGCGGTCTTGCTCGCGGCCCGACCACAGGTTGCAGCCGGCAAAGCGGCAAAACACGGCGGGCTTGCCAGCGTTGGCGCCTTCGCCTTGCAAGGTGTAGAAAATTTCCTTGACCTGGTAGCTCATGGTGCCGCCACCCCTGGGGCAGCCGCGGCGGCAAGGCAAGGGATTTCGCGGACGGTCGAAGCTTGGGCGACGACGATCGCAGCGAGGTTTTTGTACATGGTAGTCCTCTACATGGCCCGGAAAAACAAAATTCCCCGCTGCGCCGGACCCGCAGCCAGGGGAGTTGGGAGTTTACAAGCCTGGCGCAATGGCGACGGCGCCGCCGCCCTTCAGGAGCACTTCTTTGCCTTAGGACAAAGAACCATGGTTGGGCCAGTGCTACGATCCGCGCCGCAATCTGCCGCCCGGCTACCCAGCCGCACCTCGTTTTTTGAAACTTCACGCATGAACCGCGCGCGCCACGCCTCCTCGAACGACTCCGCAAGCAACGCACAAAGCGTGGAATGGCCAACCTGGCTGCTCATTGGCGTGATCTATGGCAGCTGGTTGGCAGCGCTGTTCTGGTACGCGCATGGGGGCGCATGGGCCGCAGTGGCGGCGTTGGTGGTCATTTGTGCTTGGTATATGAGCCTGCAGCATGAGCTGGTGCACAACCACCCCAGCACCAACGCCCGGCTCAACCGCTGGCTGGGTTTGCTGCCTATTGCCGTGTGGTACCCGTTTGACATTTATAGGCGCAGCCATCTGGCGCACCACCGCGACGAACTACTCACCTACCCCGGCCAAGACCCAGAGAGCAATTACCTCGACCCGTCGGACTACGCCCAGCGCACTGCGCCCCTGCGCGCGCTCTTGGTGGTGCAGCGCACCTCGCTCGGGCGCTTCTTTATTACCCCGGCGTTTGCGATTTTTCATTTGCTGTGGCCGCTGCGCCAAGGCGCGTATTGGCGCAGCCCCAAGATGCGCTGGACCTGGGTGCAGCACGCCGCGCTGCTTGCCCTGATGCTGTGGGCTATTCAAACCTGGACCGGTATGTCGCCGGTCACTTATCTATTGTGCGTGGGCTACCCCTGCCTGGGGCTGGCCATCATGCGCTCGCTGTACGAGCACCGGCCTGCCGCCCTGCCCGCGCACCGCATTGTGGTCAATGAAGCGGCCTGGCCCTGGCGCCTGCTGTTTTTGAACAACAACTACCACGCGGTGCACCATGACCAGCCCAACCTGCCCTGGTACCAGATACCTAAGGCTTATTGGGCGCAGCGCGACTCCTTTGTGCAAGGCACCGGCGGCTTTTTGGTACCGGGCTATGTGAGATTGTTTGTACGCCATGCGTTTTTGCCCATAGACCACCCGGCGCAGCGAACGCGGCCCCAAAGCAGCGCGGCCACAGAACCGTGAGCACGCCATGACCGCACGCCTGGCGTCCCTGCCCATGTACCTGGCCAACCGCCCTGCCGTGGCGGCACTATGGGAACTGCTGCGCCAGGCATTGGCCGATGCAGGAATGGAACGCCTGCCGCCCGACCTGACCTGGCCGCAGGACTACCACGCCCATTGGCTGGAGACCGATTTGCTGCTGAGCCAGACCTGTGGCTACCCGTTGACCGACGACCTGGCGGGCAAGGTGCAATTGCTGGGCGCCTTTGCCTATGACGCGCCGCAGTGCAGCGGCATTGCGTGCCGCAGCGTGCTGGTGGCGCGCGCTGAGCACGGACACTTGGAACTGGAAGGCTTTCGTGGCCTGCGCGCGGCTTTTAATGCGCCCAACTCGCAGTCCGGCTACAACGCCTTTCGCGCGCTGGTGGCGCCCTTAGCCACCCAAGGCCGCTTCTTTGCCAGCGCCCTGGAAACCGGCGGCCATGGCGCATCGGTCGCCGCCGTGCGCGAAGGCCGCGCCGACCTGGCTTCGATTGACTGCGTCACCTTCGCCGCCTTGGCGCGCTACACGCCGCAGGCCACCGAGGGTCTGTGCATCGTCGCCACGACCGAGGTCTATCCTGGTCTGCCGCTGATTACGGCCAAAGGCACTTCTGCTGCCGAAATCGCGCTGATCCAAACCGCCTTGCGCGCACTCATGGCCAGCGCTGCGGCGGCGCCTACCTTGCAGGCCCTGAGCATCGTTAGTTTTGAGGTGCCCGAGCCAAACGCCTACCAGCGCTGCGTAGACATGCGGGAATCGGCCCAGGCCCTGGCTTATCCACTGCTGGCTTAAGCGCGCCTTTGGGCCTTAGCAGGTACCAAAGCGAATGCCCGACTGCGCCAAGTAACGCCGATACGCGGAAGACGCCTTGTCGGCGGCCGTATGCGCCTCGGCCTGCAGGCTCAAGGGCAGGCTGCGCGGCGTTTGCGACTCCAGCACCGGCTGATCTTGGGTGAAGATGGTGTGCTGAAAGGCCTGCAATTTGTCATCCGGCGATTCAAAGTCGGCCACCGCCAGCCGAAACCAGACGCGGCTGGACTCTGGCGATACCGGACAAATAAAGAGCGCAATCGACTCGCGCCAGCCGTCCACCGCCGTACTGCCTGCCTCGGGGATTTTGGTGAGCAGCGCGGTATACGGGGCGGTGACTTCGTAGCTGTACTCCACCAACGCGGCCTGGGTCGAATGCAGGTTGGACTGCGGCTGCCAGGCGCGGCAGTTGGTGGCCAGCAGGCCCGTGGGCGTGGGCACCACCTGGTAGTCGGCGATTTCGGTGGCGTCACGTGCGCCCAGCCAACCTTCGTGGACAAAGCCGAAGTGCGCCATGTCCAGAAAATTTTCCACAATGCGCGGCGCGCTCGTCGCCACGTCATAGGGGCCGCAGTTGAGCTTGCGCAGGCGGGTGTCGGCCTCGGCGCCAAAGGCGGGTAGCGCGTTGGCTACCGACGCAGTGGCAGGTTTTGCCAGTCGCACCCAGAGCAAACCGTAGGCCTCTTGCGCCTCAAAGGTGCGCGCGCTGTGCTTGGGGCCGGGCACAAAACCGGGCAAGGCCGGCACGTGCACGCAGTCGCCCGTGCCCGCAAATTGCCAGCCGTGGTAGGGACATTCGAGCTGGCCTGCGCACACCCGCCCCAAGGACAGGCGCGCGCCTCGGTGCGGACATTGGTCGGCCCAGGCGTGCGCTGCGCCTTGGGCATCGCGCCACAAGACCAGAGGCTGGTCAAGCAATTGCACGGCCAGCGGCTGCGCGCCCAAGGCATCGGCCAACACGACGGGGTGCCAAAGCGAGGCTTCGGCGGAGAAGGGGAAATCGGGGGAGGACATGGTGCTGATTCTCCCCCTAAAGGGTCTAAATTTGCACGCGGGTGCCCAGTTCAATCACGCAATTGTTGGGCAAACGAAAGAAGCCCGCGACGCTGCCCGCATTGCGCGACATCAGGGCAAACAGGGCCTCACGCCACAGCGCCATGCCGGCGCCTTTGGTGGGCACCACGGTCTCGCGGCTCAGAAAGTAAGAGGTCTCAAACAAATTCAGTGGCAAGCCTTTTTCGCGGCACAGCTCTAAAGCCTGGGGCACATCCGGCGTGTTCTTGAAACCGTAGTTGACCTGCACCTTCCAAAAACCGGGCACCAGCGCGGTCACTTCCACCCTTTGCGCAAACGCAATCCAGGGCACGTCGTGGAACACCACGGTAAGTATCAGGTTGCGCTCATGCAGGACTTGGTTGTGCTTGAGGTTGTGCAACAAGGCTTGCGGCACCGTGTCCGGATTGGCCACCGCATAGACCGCTGTGCGCGGTACACGCTGCACTTTGTCCTGCGACAGCGCAGCAATAAAGGGCATGAGCTCCGGGTCTTCATGGCGAATGCTGTCAATCAGCAGTTCGCGACCGCGCCGCCAGGTCGCCATCACGCTGAAGATGCCCAAGCCCAGCACCAACGGGAACCAGCCCCCCTGCAGCAATTTGACCGAACAAGACACCACCAGCAACAAGTCCAAGGCCATGAACACCACAGTGATGGGAATGACCACTGCCAGCGGGTAATTCCAGCCATAGCGCACCACAAAAAACGTCAGGAGCGTCGTGATCAGCATGGTGACGGTCACGGCAATGCCATAAGCCGATGCCATGGCCGAAGAATTTCCGAAGCCAAACACCGCCAAGAGCACGGCCAGCAGCAAGACCCAGTTGACCGCTGGAATATAGATTTGCCCCGACTCCTTCGCCGAGGTGTAACGCACACCCATGCGCGGCAGCAGACCGAGCTGAATCGCCTGCTTGGTCATGGAGTAGGCACCGGAAATCACCGCCTGCGATGCAATCACCGTGGCCAGCGTGGCCAAGACCACCGTGGGCAAAATCCATTGCGTTGGAAACATCCGGTAAAACGGATTGGCAAGGGCCGAAGGGTCGCGCATCAGCAGCGCCCCCTGGCCCATGTAGTGGATGGCCAAAGCGGGCAGCACCAAGCCGACCCAGGCGTACTGGATAGGTCGTTTGCCAAAGTGGCCCATGTCTGCATACAGCGCCTCGGCCCCGGTAAACGCCAACACAATGGCGCCCATGGCCACAAAAATAGAGGGACCCCGGTCGTAAAGAAACAACACTGCGTTGATAGGGTTGAGTGCCGCCAAAATGGACGGCTGACGCACAATTTCCAGCATGCCCGTGAGGGCGAGTACGGCGAACCAAACCAAGATGATGGGGCCAAACAACTTGCCCACCACGCTGGTACCAAAGCGCTGCATGCTGAACAATGCCACCAGCACCACCGCACACACCGGCAGCACATACGGCGTAAATGCGGGCGTTACGACTTCCAGCCCCTCCACCGCACTGAGCACGGAAATTGCGGGAGTAATGACGCTGTCGCCGTAAAACAGCGCCGCACCAAAAACACCGACCAGCAGCAGCATGGTGCGGCCTTGGCGTGAACTGCCCGCGGCTTTGGCGGCCAGCGCAGTGAGCGCCATGATGCCGCCCTCGCCCCGGTTGTCCGCGCGCAGGATCAGCAACACATACTTCAAGGTAACGATCACCATCAGGCCCCAGAAAATGACCGACACCGCGCCCACCAAATGGACCGCGTCCAACGGTATCGCGTTGGCGGGGCTGAAAATCTCTTTCATGGTGTACAGCGGGCTCGTGCCAATGTCGCCATACACCACGCCCAAGGCGCCTAAGGCCATGGCCGCCAGGCTTTCTCGATGAACCGTCTTCAGCATAAGAACCCAATGAAGTGAAATGGCCTCCACTGTCACCGGGGCTGCATCAGGAAAGCATAAGTGCGTGGGCCCGAGGCCCCGCCCGCAGTAGCCTAGGTCACGGCCAGGCGATAGCCCACGCCGGTTTCGGTCAGCAAATGCCGGGGCTGCGCGGGGTCTCGTTCGATTTTTGCCCGCAACTGCCCCATGTACAAGCGCAGGTAATGCGTGTGCTCGGTGAACTCTGCGCCCCATACATCGGCGAGCAATTGGCGGTGCGTGACCACGCGCCCGGCGCTGCGCACCAAGCGCGCCAAGAGCTTGAACTCGGTGGGCGTGAGATGCACCGCTTCACCGTGGCACCGTACCGTGCGCAAGCCCAGATCGATGTGCAAGCCGTCAAGCGCGTGCTCGGTGACTGCAGCAGCCAGGCTTGTGCCTCGGTGGCGCAGCGCCACCCGAATGCGCGCGAGCAACTCACCCACGCTAAAGGGTTTGGCCAGGTAGTCATCGGCCCCGGCGTCGAGCAGCGTGATTTTCTGGGCCTCTTGGTGCCGCGCTGAAATGACCAAAATAGGTACGGTGTGCTGCTTGCGAATGTGCAAGACCAGCTCCAGGCCGTCGCCGTCTGGCAGACCCAAGTCCAGTAGCACCACGTCTGGCAAGCGGTGTTGCAGCAAGGCGCGGGCCTCACTGAGAGAAACCGCCGTCTGCACCACAAAGCCCTCCACGGAAAGCGAAGTCTGCACCGTGGTCCGGATTTCGCGGTCGTCCTCCACCAGCAACAGATGCAGGCTCATGCTTCCTCCGACAGGGGCTGCGCCGCGCTCAGCGGCAAAGAAAAACGGAAATGGTTGCCACCACCGGAGCGCGCCATCCACTGCAACTCCGCGCCATGGGCCGTGGCAATGGCCAGGCACAAGGCCAGACCCAGACCACTGCCGTGCGGGCCGCCCTGGTCGCCGCGCGCGTAAGGTTTAAACAACTGCGCCCGCACTTCAGGGGCAATCTCGCCCCCACGGTCTTTGACACTCAGGTGCATCGCCCCCGCAGCGCTGCTGACCACCACCGTGATGGGGCCGTCGCTGTATTTCAAGGCGTTGTCCAGCAAGTTGTCCAGCAGCTGCGCCAGCAAAACGGGGTCTGCCTCCACCAAGGGCAGGCCCTGGGGAACTTTTGCCGTAATGCGATGCAGCAGGTCGCGCGGGCGCATCCGGCCCAGTACGGCACCCACCACCTCCTCCATCGACTCCCAACTGCGGCGCAGTGCTTGGGCGGCGTTGGTCAGCTGCAGCAGCTGAAGGGTGTTTTCGGTCAGGGTGCTCAGGTAACGCGCCTCCCGAATGATGCTGTCCTGCAAGGCCTGTTGCTCGGCAATACCCAGTTTTTCGCCTTGGCTTTGCAAGGCCGAGGCCGCGCCCAAGACCGCCGCCAACGGCGTGCGCAGGTCGTGTGAAATGGCCGCCAGAAACGTACTTTGCACTTGCTGGCGCTGTGCCTGCGACTGGGCCGCCTGCATGTCTGCAGCGAGCTTCATGCGCCACAGCGCCTGGGCCAGCAGGCCGCAAAGCGCCACGGCATGTTCGCGTCCTGCCTGGTCTGCTGCCGAAATATCTTGGATGCAAGCAGCACCTTGCATCTGTATGGCAGAGCCCAAAGGGATGTACCAGGCATTGAGTCCCGGCCAACGCCCGGTGCCCGGCCCCAAGGCGGCTGCCTCGCGCATGCAGGTCAGCATTCCATCGCACACGGTTGGGGGAACGTCCTGCGACAGATCATCGGGAAATACCAGCGCCCCGCCTTCTGATCGCAGCGCAATGGCGATGGGCCCCGCGAATGCCTGGGCCAGCGCAGCCTGCCCCAAGCCCAGCATCGCCTGCGGGCTAGCGGCCTCTGCCAAGGCCGCTGACAGCGACTGCATCTGCCGGGCGCGCGAGGCGCTGAGATGGGCCGACGCAGTTTTTCGGCGCAAGTCAGCCGCAAGGCGGCTCACGACCAAAGCCACGACCAGCATGGTCACGAGCGATATCAGGTTCTGCTGGCTATCGACCTCAAACGTCCAGCGCGGCGGCACAAAAAAGAAATTGAAAGCCGTCACTGCGCCCAGGGCACAGACCACCGAAGCCAGTGGCTCCAGGGTGTAAGACGCGATCACCACCGCCAAGACATAGAGCATGGCTTGGCTTGCCAAGGACACATGCGGTTCCCATAAAAAGCCCAAAGCGGTGGCCGCCGACAGCAGCGCAAGCACGAGTGCCCCGGCGCGCCAGGCAAACCGGGTTGGAAGGGTTTTGTGCTGCGGTTTCATGGTGGCGCAGCGTATCACCCGCAGAATAAGGATCGCGTAAGTAGCGCCTGCTGCTGCGCCAGCGGCAAGCTAGCAAGCCCTTGTGCGCGCCGATTCGCGCAAAAACCAGTCCACAAACAAGGCTTCGCCCCGGCGCACATTGGCCTGCCAGTCATTGGCTGATTCGGCGTTGGCGTCGTCCGACACAAACTTGAAGGCACGCCAAGCCACCTTTTGGCGCGCGCAGACGCTGGCCACCGCATACAGCTCCATGTCCACCAGTTGCACGCCCCGCGTGTCAAACCAGGGGTCGGGCGCGGTGACAAAGCTGTCGCCCGTGCCGCACACCACACCCTCGCGTCCCGAGTGCAGCGTGTGGCCACCGTCCTGAAACGGTGTGGCACCGCGCGGCGCCAGCGGCTCAGCGTTCATGTCGCGCTGCAGCACGCTGGCCACTTCCACCAGCCCCGGCGGGCAGGGTGCCACGCGACCGGCGGAACCGAAGTTGATCACGAGCTGCGGTGCATGCGCGCGCAGCGCTTGCGCGGTGGCATAGGCAGCGTTGACCTTGCCCACGCCCGTGTAGCAGACGGTGGCGTGGGCGCCGAGCAAGGCGGCGTCAAGCTCTTGGGGCAAGGCGACCAGAACCAAAACTGCGCCGTGGGGAAATTCCTGCATCGTGTTGAAGGCTCAAAAAAAAGAAAACGCGCAAAGAACAAGCCTTGCCAGAGCGTCGCGCAGGTGTCTCTCACCATGCGCATGCTTTGATGCAAGTCAAGCGCATGGTAAACGCCCGCGCTCCACAATGGCCGCATGGATTTTTCACCTTCTATCGAAGGCAGGAGCCTGCGGGCCAAAGCCGACGCATTTTTTCACCGCTACCTGCTTCCCCACAACCCGGCCTGGCACCACAGCGTGGCCCAGGGCGTGTACCCGCCGCCGTTTCTGGAAGACCTCAAAGCCTTGGCGCAAGACGAAGGCTTGTGGAACCTGTTCCTGCCCCGGCTGCTTCCCCATGAGCCCGGCACCCGCTTGCGCAATCTGGACTACGCGCCCATTGCCGAGTTGCTGGGTCGCCTGCCCTGGGCGTCCGAAGTGTTTAACTGCAGCGCGCCCGACACCGGCAATATCGAGCTGCTGCACCGCTTTGCCAGCCCGGCGCAGCGCCGCCAGTGGCTGGAACCCTTGCTGGCGGGGAGCATCCGATCTGCCTTTGCCATGTCCGAGCCTGACGTGGCCTCGTCCGACCCCACCAATTTGCAAACAGAGGTAGCGGTGGATGGCGACGACCTGCTGCTCAACGGTCGCAAATGGTTTATCACCGGCGCAGCCCACCCCCAATGCAAGCTGCTGATCGTGATGTGCCGCCACACCAGCGGCGACACCCCAAGCGCCCCGGATGCCAACACCGCACACGCGCAGCACCACCGCCACAGCATGGTGTTGGTGCCTATCGACACGCCGGGCGTGGAAGTGGTGCGCAATATCCCGGTGCTCAACCACCTGGCGCCCGAGGGCCACTGCGAAATTCGCCTGCGCCAGGTGCGCGTGCCGCGCGACCACGTGCTGGGCGCCTGGGGCGAAGGCTTTGCCATGGCGCAAGCCCGGCTCGGGCCAGGGCGGGTTCACCACTGCATGCGCACCATCGGCCAATGCGAACTCGCGCTGCAACTGGCCTGCGAGCGGGTGTTGGAGCGCCAGGCCTTTGGCCGGCGCCTGTCCGACTTTGCCAACGTGCAAGATTGGATTGCCGATTCGCGCATTGAGATCACGCAGGCGCGCCTGCTGGTGCTGCAACTGGCCTGGCGCCTGGACTGCGAGCCCGATGCGCACGACCAAATCAAGTCTGACACCGCCGCAGTCAAAGTGGTGGCCGCGCGCCTGCAAACCCGGGTGGTGGAACGCGCCATCCAGATTTTTGGCGCCATGGGCTTGTCGCCCGACACGCCGCTGGCCGACTTCTGGTCTTGGGGCCGCGCCATGCACCTGATGGACGGGCCCGATGAAGTGCATTTGCGCACCGTGGCCCGCGTCGAACTCAAAGCCGCCCAGGCCCGCGCAGGCGACGGCGCACGCTACTTCACCACGCCCGAACAGCTGCAGACGCCGCCGCGGATTCGCTAAATTGCAGGAATGCCAGACAAAAAAAGGCCGCTCAAGAGCGGCCTTTTTGCTTGCAGGTGAGAAGGATTACTTCGCGCCCGGCACCTTGCCTTCAACGCCCTTGACGTAGAAGTTCACGCCGCTGAGGAACTTGTCGTCAGCGACTTGGTCTTTCTTGAGCAGGGTTTTGCCGGTGTTGTCCAAGAGTGGGCCTTTCCAGATAGAGAAGCTGCCGTCTTTCAGACCGGCCTTGACTTCGTCCACCTTGGCTTTGGTCTCAGCGGGCACGTCTTCGGCAATCGACACCAGGTCAATCGCGCCTTCTTTCACACCCCACCACACGCCACCGGTCGTCCAGGTGCCTTCCAGAGC
>CANCJD010000074.1 GCA_947378275.1 Comamonadaceae bacterium | reverse complement strand
GCGCGCGCCTTGACGGCGGCGCTGGTGTTGGCGTAGACCACCACGGTGCGGTCCGGGTGGGCGTCGCAAAAGGCGCTGAATTCGTCAATGGGGCAACCC
Source organism: Comamonadaceae bacterium (assembly GCA_947378275.1). Lineage (GTDB taxonomy): Bacteria > Pseudomonadota > Gammaproteobacteria > Burkholderiales > Burkholderiaceae_C > Allorhodoferax. The sequence continues at coordinate 10,593 of CANCJD010000074.1, read as the reverse complement.
AAATCGAGCGAACAGGTGGCGTCCAGGTCGGGCATGAGCACGCGCTTTTCAGGGCTCAAAATCTTGGCGGTCTCACCCATAAAGCGCACGCCCGAGACCACCAGGGTCTGGGCGGCGTGGTCGCGGCCAAAGCGGGCCATTTCCAGCGAATCGCTTACCAGGCCGCCGGTGGCCTCGGCCAAGTCTTGCAAATCGGGGTGCACGTAATAGTGCGACACCATCACCGCGTTTTTTTCCTTGAGCAGCCGGGCGATTTTTTCTTTCAGCAGCGCGCGTTCGCTCTGGCTGGGCTCGACCGGCACACGCGCCCAGGCGTGGCGGGTGCTGCAGGCGGGTTGTTCGTATTCGACGTCAATGACGGTGCTGTCTTGGTTAGCGTTGGCCATCACAAGTCCTCAAAACGCATAGAAAAATCGGTGGCGCGCACGTCTTTGGTCAGCGCGCCGATAGAAATACGGTCCACGCCAGTGGCGGCAATCTCGCGCACCGTAGCCATATTGACGCCGCCCGAGACTTCCAAAATGGCGCGTCCAGCGTTCAGGGCCACGGCCTGGCGCATTTGCGCAAACGTCATGTTGTCCAGCAGCACCATGCGCGCGCCAGCACTCAGGGCTTCTTCGAGCTGGGCCAGGGTTTCCACCTCAATCTCGATGAACTCCGCCTGCGCGACCACGGCCTGCGCGCGTTCTAGCGCGGCGCGCACGCCCCCGGCAGCGGCTATGTGGTTTTCTTTGATCAGCACCGCGTCATACAGGCCGATGCGGTGGTTGGTGCCGCCCCCGGCGCGCACCGCGTACTTTTGCGCCAGGCGCAGGCCCGGCAGGGTTTTGCGGGTGTCCACAATCACGGCGCGGTTACCCGGCACCGTGGCAATGGCCTGCACAAAGCTGGCGGTGTGGGTGGCCACGGCGCTGAGCAGCTGCATGAAGTTCAGCGCGGTGCGCTCGGCGGTAAGCAGCGCCTGGGCTTGGCCTTCGATCTGCAAAACCACTTGGTCGGTCTGGGTGCGCTGGCCTTCGGCCACCGTCCAGGTGAGCGTGGCGCTAGGGTCGAGCGAGCGCACGGCGGCGCTGGCCCAGGCGCTGCCGCATAAAACAGCGGGCTCACGCACCAGCACGCGGGCGCGGGCGCGGCGCTGGGGGTCAATCAGGGCGGCGGTCAGGTCGCCAGCGCCCACGTCCTCGGCCAGGGCGCGCGCTACATCGGCGCGGGTCAGGGCGGCAATGGCCTGGGGAGAAAAGTCAAAATGCGTCATAGGGCGCGTAGCATAGCGTCCGCCCCGGCGCCAGATGCTGCTTGAGGTCTTGACCTTGGGCTGACCCGGTAAAATCCGTCGCAACCAGGATTCAACATGTCACTATTTCGCCGCCCCGACTACCACTCTGAAGCCACGCAGTTCATTGACAAGCTCAAATCTGCCCGACCCAAGCTCGAAGCCCAGCAGCGCGAAGGCCGCGCGCTCTTGTGGGACAAAGACTTGGACCGCAGCGAGCAGCAAGAGTTCAAAAGCGCCAAAGTGCCCCAAGGCGCTTACGTGTACCAAACCAAGTCGGACCACTAGGCCCCCAGTGGCACCGGGCATCGGCTGCGCCTCTCGCGTCTCATTTGTCCGCGTGCCCCACCCGACCTTGCGCTAGCCGCCCTTGACGCAGCAACTCACCCTCCCCCAGGCCAGCGGCCCAGAGGCATCTTCGATGCCCGAAGTGGTTGACCACGTGGCCGTGGCCCGCCTGTACGGCGAGCCGCTGTTTGCGATGCCGCACGACCTGTACATCCCGCCCGACGCGCTGGAGGTGTTTTTAGAGGCGTTTGAGGGGCCGCTGGACTTTTTGCTCTACCTGATCCGCAAGCAAAACTTCAATATCCTGGACATTCCCATGCTCAGCGTGACCAAGCAGTACTTGGTTTACGTGGACCAGATCCGCAAGCGCAACCTAGAACTGGCTGCCGAATACCTGCTGATGGCGGCCATGCTGATCGAGATCAAGTCGCGCATGCTGCTGCCGCCCAAAAAAGTGGCCGACGGCGAAGAAGCCGAAGACCCCCGCGCCGAACTCGTGCGCCGCCTGCTGGAATACGAGCAAATCAAGCTCGGGGCCGCGCGGCTCAACGCCGTTCCCCAGTTTGGCCGCGACTTTTTGCAGGCCGCCGTGTTTATCGAGCAAAGCCTGCAGCCGCGTTTCCCGGAAGTGAGTGTGGTCGATCTGCGCGAGGCCTGGGCGTCCATATTGCAGCGCGCCCGCCTGGTGCAGCACCACAAGATCAGCCGCGAAGAACTGTCGGTGCGCGAGCACATGAGCATGGTCTTAAAGAAGCTCCAGGGCCGGCGCTTTGTCGGTTTTGAAGACCTGTTTGAGACCGGCAGCAGCATGGGCGTGCTGGTGGTGACTTTTATTGCGCTCTTGGAGCTGGCCAAGGAAACCCTAGTGGAAATCACCCAGGCCGAAGCGTTTGCCCCGATTTACGTGCGTTTGGCGTATACCGCCACCTGAACACTTTTCGCCCCGACTGCCCCTAAGGAGCCCGACCATGGCCGCACCCGCTTCCCCTGATACCCATGCCGCCGGCCAAGTGGGCGGCACGCCCTATGGCACGCTGCCCCCGGCCTCGCCCATGGGCACGCGCCGCCCCATCAGCCTGCCGCGCCTGTTGGAAATGCACACGCGGGGTGAAAAAATCACCATGCTCACGTCCTACGACGCCACATTTGCCGCCGTGGCCGACGCCGCAGGGGTGGAATGCATCTTGGTGGGCGACTCGCTGGGCATGGTCTGCCAGGGCTTGCACAGCACCGTGGGCGTGAGCCTGGACGACATGCGCTACCACACCGAAAGCGTGGCCCGTGGCATCCGCCGCGCCCAGGGCACAGCCTGGGTGATCGCCGACCTGCCCTTTGGCACCTACCAAGAATCCAAGGAACAGGCTTTTCGCAGCGCGGCGGTGCTGATGCAGGCCGGCGCCCACATGATCAAGTTAGAAGGCGGCGGCTGGACCACGGAGGTAGTGCATTTCTTGGTGCAGCGCGGCATTCCGGTGTGCGCCCACTTGGGCCTCACGCCACAGACCGTGCACGCCCTGGGCGGCTACCGGGTGCAGGGCAAATCAGACGCCAGCGCCGAACTGCTCACCCAAGAGGCACACGCCCTGCAAGAGGCCGGCGCGTCCATGCTGGTGCTGGAGATGGTGCCGGCAGAACTATCGGCGTCGCTCACGCAGTCGCTTACCCGCTGCCCCACTATTGGCATCGGCGCGGGCAAAGACACCGCAGGCCAGGTGCTGGTGCTGCACGACATGCTGGGCGTGAACCTGGGCAAGATGCCCAAATTTGTGCGCAACTTTATGGCAGACTCCGCTTCCATTCGCGGCGCCATGGAGGCCTATGTGGCTGCTGTGAAAGACGGTAGCTTCCCGGTCAACGCGGTGCACGCCTGGTAACACTGCTGCGCTGGCCAGCGGCTCGCGGCGCTGGCGCCTTTTGATTCCTTTACTGCTTCGCCATTGATGCAAATCGTCCACACCCTGCCCGCTCTGGCAGACGCACTCAAACCCTACCGCCACCCGGCCGTGGTGCCCACCATGGGCAATCTGCACGAAGGCCACCTGGCGCTGGTGCGCCAGGCAAAACCTCTGGGCGACCTGACGGTGGCCACGATTTTTGTCAACCGGCTGCAGTTTGGCCCGCAAGACGACTTTGACACCTACCCCCGCACCCTGGCGGCCGACTGCGCACAGCTCCAAGCCGCTGGTTGCGACCTGGTGTTTGCGCCCACCGAACAAGAGTTCTACCCCGAGCCGCAAACGTTTCGCGTTGCGCCCCCGGCGGCGCTGACCGATGTGCTGGAAGGTGAGTTTCGCCCCGGTTTTTTTGCTGGCGTGTGCACCGTGGTGATGAAGCTGCTGAGTTGCACGCAGGCCCGCAGCGCGGTGTTTGGCAAAAAAGACTACCAGCAGCTGATGGTGATCCGCCAGATGGTGCGGCAGTTCAACCTGCCCATCAATATCGTGGGCGGTGAGACACGGCGCGCCGCCGATGGTCTGGCCATGTCTTCGCGCAATGGCTATTTGAGTGCTGCTGAGCGCGCCCGGGCGGCCGAACTGCACGCCTGTCTGCAAGCAATCGCCCAAGCAGTGCGTGCGGGCAATACCGACTTTGCCGCTTTGGAGGCCCAAGCCATGGAAGGCTTGCGCGCTGGCGGGTGGCAGCCTGACTATGTGGCGCTGCGGCGGCAAGCGGACTTGCAATTACCCCAAGCTGGCGACGCGCTGGTCGTGCTGGCGGCGGCGCGGTTGGGCAGCACGCGCTTGATCGATAACCTGGAGTTGTAGGGCCATTTTTCCCCGCCTATCCCCCCGGCCCCCTTTCCTCCCCAGCGGTAAGGAAAGGGGGAGCTAACAGCCACATTTGGTTGTTTTGCTTCGGCCAGGACACCACGGGCATCGACCCGCTTTCGCGGCGGGGGCGCCGCTCCTACCGGGCAGCACGCCGCTTCTACGGGGCGCGTCAAGGCGCGCAAGCGCTGGCGTTTGACTTGTATCAGGGGGTCGCGCCGCGTTTTCGCGCACCATGTGGGTGTGGCGTTACGGGCGGGAGCGGTGCTTGCGCTCGTCGGCTGCGCCGCGCTTTTGCGACTTTGCCTTGCGGCCCCCTCTTATGTCTCCCCTGCCCCTGTTTCGAAAATACCTTTGGCGGATCCTTTTTGGCACCTGCGTGGTGCTGGCTGCGGCGTATTTGGCGCTGCGGTGGTGGCAGGGTGTGCCTGTGGTGGGCGAGCCGGTACTGCGGCGTGATTTTGTGCAGACGGTGGTGGCCAGTGGTCGGGTGGAGAACCCGCACCGCATCGATATTGGCGCCCAAGTCACCAGCACGGTGCTGCGCGTGCCGGTGCAAGAGGGCCAGACCGTGCGGGCGGGGGAACTGTTGGTGCAGCTCTCGACCGACGAACTCCAAGCCACCGAGCGCCAGGCGGATATGGCGCTGGCCCAAGCCCAGGCCCGGCTGCGCCAACTGCAGGAAGTGCAGGCGCCGCTGGCCGAACAGACGCTGCGCCAGGCGCAGGTGACCGCGGACTTCACACGCGCGGCGCTGCGCCGCAGCGAAGAGCTGTTTGCCAAAAACTTTATCGGCGCCGCCGCGCTGGACGAGGCCCGCAAGGCGGCTGATCTGGCACAGGCGCAAGAGCGTTCGGCCCAGCAGCAGCTCGCATCTGCCGCGCCACAAGGCAGCGACTTTGCCATTGCGCAGACGGCAGTCGCCCAGGCACAGGCCGGCGCGGCTGCCGCTCGGGCGCGCAGCCAGTACGCGCAGATTCGCGCGCCCGTGGACGGCGTGCTGATCAGCCGCAGCGTGGAAGCTGGGGACGTGGTGCAACCGGGCAAGCTGCTGATGACGCTGTCGCCCCTGGGCCGCTCGCAACTGGTGCTGGCCATTGACGAGAAAAACCTGCACCTGCTGGCACTTGGCCAAAAGGCGCTGGTGTCTGCCGACGCCTACGCCCAGACCCACTTTGACGCCACCCTGGTCTACATCAACCCCGGCGTCAACCCGCAGACCGGCGCGGTGGACGTCAAGCTTGACGTGGCCCAGCCCCCGGCGTTTTTGCGCCAGGACATGACGGTGTCGGTGGACATTGAAGTGGCCCAGCGCAAAGCCGCCTTGTTGGTGCCTGCGGGCGTGCTGCACGAGCCCGAGGGCGCGCAGCCCTGGGTGCTGCGCATCGAAGGCGCGCACGCGGTCAAGGTGCCCGTGCAACTGGGCCTGCGCAGCGGTGGCTTTTACGAGCTGCTTGAAGGCGTGCAAGAAGGCGATCTGCTGGTGCCCGCCTTGGCAACCGTGGCAGCCGGTGACCGCGTGTCGGCGCGCGCCGCCGCCCGCTAACAAGGCGCCGCATGCGAACCGCCTGGTTGCCTTTTGAATGGATCGTGGCCCTGCGCTTTTTGCGCGAGGGGCGGCTGCAAACCCTGTTCATCATCAGCGGCATTGCCATTGGGGTGGCGGTGATTGTGTTCATGTCGGCGCTCTTGGCCGGGCTGCAGGGCAACTTTATCCGCCGCGTGTTGTCGGCACAGTCGCACATTCAACTACTGCTGCCCCAGCAAGTGACACGGCCACTGCGCGGCGCCGCACCCGGCAGCAGCGCGCCCATCGAGGGCGCCATCGTGCAGCCACCCTTGCAGCAAACCAAGTCGATTAACCAGTGGCAGGCGCTGGTCGAGCAAACCCGGCGCATGCCCGAAGTCAAGGTGGTGTCGCCCGTGACCAGCGGGTCGGCGCTGGTGTTGCGCGGCAGCGCCACGCGGGCCGTGACGGTGACCGGCATTGAGTCCGAGACCTATTTCCGCATCGTCGATTTCAGCGACAAGCTGCTGCGCGGCAGCCTGCGTCTGGGCGGCGCCGACGTGCTGGTGGGCACCGAGCTGGCGCACGACCTGGGCGTGGACGTGGGCGACAAGCTGCACATCACCACCGCCCAGGGCGCCAGCAGCGTGCTGACGATTGCCGGCGTGTTTGACCTGGGCAACCGAGGCGCCAACCAGCGCATGACGTTTACCACCTTGCACACCGCGCAAAACCTACTCGACTTGCCCGGCGGCGTCACCAGCATCGAAGTGACCGTGCACGACATCTATGCCGCAGAGCGCATCGCCCAGCGCATTGCTGCGGCCAGCGACGTGCAGGCTGATAGCTGGATCAAGAACAGCGCGCAGTTTTTCTCGGCGGTCAGCGCGCAAAGCACGGCCAACACGGCGATTCGCTTTTTTGTTGGCTTGTCGGTGGCTTTTGGCATTGCCAGCGTGCTGGTGGTCTCCGTGGTGCAGCGCTCGCGCGAAATTGGCATCTTGCGGGCCATGGGCATTTCGCAGGGGCAAATCCTGCGTTTGTTTTTGATCCAGGGCGGGCTGTTGGGAATGGCCGGCTCGGTGCTGGGCTGCGGCATTGGCGCGCTGGGGCTGGTGGGCTGGCAGCGCTTGGCGCGCAACGCCGACGGCACGCCCTTGTTTGCGCTGGCGTTTGACGCCAACCTGTTTTACCTGGCGCTGCTGCTGGCCACGCTGACCGGCCTGCTGGCCGCCTTTGCCCCCGCGCTGCGCGCTGCGCGGCTCGACCCGGTGGTGGCTATCCGTGGCTAAAGCCCTGGCGCCCCTCTCCCCCACCTTGCCCGCAGATAAGGCCGAAGTCGTCGTGCGCCTGCAAGGCGTGCGCAAGGCGTTTAACGTGGGCAAAGCCTTCGAAACCGAAGTCTTGCATGGCATCGACCTGAGCTTGCAGCGCGGCGACTTTTGCGCGGTGGTCGGGCCCTCGGGCTCGGGCAAAAGCACTTTGCTCAATATCGTAGGGCTGCTCGACCGCCCCACCGTGGGCACTTTGCAGGTCTGCGGCGAAGAAACCACCACCATGAACGACCGCGCCCTGACCCGCCTGCGCGGCCACAAGATCGGCTTTGTGTTCCAGTACCACCACCTGATCAGCGCCTTTACCGCCCTGGAAAACGTGATGCTGCCCATGCTGGGCGCGGCCGGCTTTCCCAACGCCGCCATGCGCGCGCGCGCCACCACCCTGATCGAGAGCGTGGGCTTGGGGCCTTGGCAAAACAACCTGGCCGGGCATTTGAGCGGCGGCCAGCAGCAGCGCGTGGCCGTGGCCCGCGCCCTGGCCATGAACCCGGCCGTATTGCTAGCCGATGAACCCACTGGCAACCTAGACACCAAGAGCGCCAACGGCGTGTTTGAGTTGCTACGCCAGTTCAACCGAGAGCAAGGCACGACCGTGCTCTTTGTCACCCACAACGCCGCGCTCGCCCAGCGCTGCGACCGCACCATTGAAGTGGTGGACGGCCAGGTGGCCTAGCGCGCAGACTTGAGCTGCCCGCGCAGCGAGTCCATCTGCCGACCAATGGCCTCGGCGTCCACCGCGTCATGGGCATAGACGCTGTAGCACTCCAGGTCGGACAAGGCAGCGCCGTGGTTGCCCAGGAGCGCGTGGGCCAGGCCCCGGTCGCGGTATTCCGACCAGCCTTCGGGTAAAAGCACGACCAGGCGCTCTTGCACTGCCAGCCACTGGGCGCCGTAGCGCTGGCTTTTATAAATTTCTTTCAAGTTGTGCAGCATGCGCACCATGATGTCGCGGCTGGGCGCGGCCTGCAAGTACAGGCCCAGCGGCACGTCAAAGTCTTCACCCTTGCCGCCGGGTCGGTAGGGTTCGAGCATGGACAGCAGGTCTTCGCGGCTGAAAGACTCGCCCGTCATCGGGTCCATCACCGCCTGCCCCACCGGCAGGCTGATCTTGACCAAAAAGTGCCCCGGAAAGCTCACCCCGCTGGCGTCCAGCCCCATACCTTGGGCCAATTCGAGCCACAACACGGCCAAGGAGATCGGAATACCCCGGCGCGACTGAACCACGTGGTGCAAAAAGCTGTTGTCTGGCGCGTAGTAGTCGTTCAGGTTGCCGCCAAATCCCAACTCTTTGAAGAAATACTGGTTGAGCTGCAGGAGCTTGGCCATGGGCGCGGCGTCGGTAGCCACACGCTGGCGCAGGCGCTGCTGCCAGGTGTCCACCTGCGACAGCACGCCTTGCACATCCAAGCTTGGTACCTGAATTTGGCCCAAACACGTGGCCGCCTCCAGCAGGGGAAAGCCCTCATCGCTTTGCACCAAGGTGGCAAAGTAGTCCAGCGGATCCGGGGCTTCAAAAGACAGGTTCATGGTCATGCTACGCCGCACAGTAGCGCTTTTAGCGGCGCAAAAATTGACGCAGGTTCAAACCGAGCAGCGCCACCGCCGCCAGATACAGCAAAGCTGCGCCAGCTACCGCTGCGCCCACCAAGCCGATGCGCAGCAGGTGCTGGCCGGACATGTGCAGCCAGTCCACCGCCTGCGCGGCCCATATTAAATAGCCGGTAAGCAGCGCCGCACCGAGCACCACTTGCAGCAAAAACCGGCCCCACCCAGGCGACGGACGGTAGCTGCCGCGCCGACGCAAGCCCACCAGCAGCCACAAGGCGTTCACCACCGCGCCTAGGCCAATCGACAAAGACAGCGCCGCGTGCGCAAACAGTGGCACCAAGACCAAATTCAGCAACTGGGTAATGACCAGCACCGCAATGGCAATGCGCACCGGCGTCTTGATGTCTTGGTTGGCGTAATAGCCCGGCGCCAGCACCTTGATGGCCACAATGCCCACCAGGCCCACGCCCCAGCCTTGCAGCGCGCGCGCCGTCTGCGCCACGTCAAACACAGTAAACGCCTTGTAATGGAACAGCACCGCCACCAACGGCTGCGCAAACACCAAAAGCGCCACCGCGCAGGGCACGGCCAGCAGCACCACGATGCGCAAGCCCCAGTCCAGCGAATCGGAATAGTCTTGCGCGTCGCCCGAGGCCCGGGCCGCGGCCAACTGCGGCATCAGCACCACGCCCAGCGCCACGCCCAGCATGGCGGTGGGGAATTCCATCAGGCGGTCGGCGTAGCTGAGCCAGCTCACGCTGCCCGTGGGCAGGTGCGAGGCGATCTGGGTGTTGATCAGCAAAGATATTTGCGCCACGCTCACGCCGAGCAGCGCGGGGGCCATAAGGTGGGTGATGTTGCGCGTGGCCGGATCGGCCCAAGCCGCGCGAATGGACGACCAGCCCAGACCTAAGCGCGGCAACATGCCCAAGGCGCGCAGCGCCGGAATTTGCAGCGCCAACTGCAAGACGCCACCCACCATCACGCCCACGGCCATGGCAAAAATCGGCTCAATGCCTTGCGCGCCAAACCACGGCGCCAGCCCCCAGGCCGCAGCAATGGTGGAAACATTGAGCAGCACCGGCGTGGCCGCAGGCACGGCAAAGCGCCGGTAGGTATTCAAAATGCCCGAAGACAGCGCCACCATGGACATAAAGCCGATGTAGGGAAACATAAAGCGCGTCATCACCACTGCCGCGTCATAGCCGCGCGGGTCTTTTTGCAGACCGCTGGCCATGGCCCATACCATCCAGGGCGCAATTGCTACGCCCAGTACGCAGGTCAGCACCAACGCCCAGGCCAGCACGGTGGCCACTTTGTCCACCACTTGCTTGGTGACAGCGTCGCCGTGCTGCGCGCGGGTGGCAGCCAGCACCGGCACAAAAGCCTGGCTAAAAGCGCCTTCGGCAAACAGGCGGCGAAACAGATTGGGAATGCGAAACGCGACGTTAAACGCGTCGGTCAGGGCGCTGGCGCCAAACAGCGCGGCCAAAAGCGACTCGCGCACCAGGCCGGTAATGCGTGAGGCGAGCGTCCAAAGGGACACGGTAGAGGCGGATTTGAGGAGGCTCACGCCGCCAAGTTTAGCCGTAGCGTCATGGCTGGTTAGGCGCAAACGCGCGATGGTTATAATCGTGGGCTTTGCTGGCATCATCCACAGACACAAGGAAACTCAATCATGGCATCTGGAAAACCCAAGAAAAAGAACCCGCGCTTGGCGTCGGGCCGTAAACGCGTCCGCCAGGACGTCAAAATCAACGCCGCGAACACCTCGCTGCGTTCCAAATACCGCACTGCGGTGAAAAACGTCGAAAAAGCAGTGTTGGCCGGTGACAAAACCAAAGCCAGCGAACTGTTTGGCAAGATGCAAGC
>CANCJD010000073.1 GCA_947378275.1 Comamonadaceae bacterium | reverse complement strand
TCAATGGTCACGTTGGGGCGGCTCTCGAAAATCATGCCAAACACGCCAATGGGCACGCGCATCTGGCCCACGCGAATGCCGCTGGGCTGCTGCTTCATGCCGACGACTTCGCCAATCACATCGGCCATGGCGGCGAGCTGTTCGCAGCCCTGGGCACAGGTTTCCAGCACGGCCGGGGTGAGTTTGAGGCGGTCCACCAGGGGCGCGGCCAGCCCGGCGGCGCGGGCGCGGTCCAGGTCTTTGGCGTTGTCTGCTTGCAGCGCGGCGGTGTTGTCGCGCAGCAAGGCGGCCAGGCGCACGAGCGCGCGGTTTTTGCAGGCGGTGGACGCACTGGCCATCAGCGTGCTGGCGGCCTTGGCCTGGGCGCCCAGGGTGTAGGCGTAATCGGAAATGGAGGCGGAATTAGAGGTGGCGTTCATGGGACAATTTTCACCGATGGGGCGTTGGCGTCCATTGTGCCCGTGTCACCCCGCCTGCTTGTGCTCTAAAGGTAGCGCGAATACAAAATCGAGACCGTGGTGGCGATGGCGGATGTCGCCCCGGCATTTCCAAGCGCCAGCGTCGGGGGCAAGGCACGTAAATCGATCGTGGTGTTGGCGCCTAGGCTCGCACTTTTGACGGTTTGGCCAGCATTGCCTACGCCCGAACCCTGTGCGCTGATGTAGCCCCGGATGGTGGACACGCCACCGCTGGAAAACGCATTGCCCGCCAACACATAACCGTTGATGGAGCCGCCACCCAGCGCCACGTTGCCCCCCAGGTAGCTGCTGGCGTTGTAACTGGCGCCTTTGAAACTGCCGGCCATGTAGGCGTAACTGCCCAGACCATTGGCGGCGGTGAAGTCAAACGTGGCATTGGCCAGGTCGCAAAAATTGCTGGGGTAGTTGCTGATGGGTGCGCCCGCCGCAGTGGTGCAAACGCCACTGGGCGCATAGGTGCTAGCCCCCACCTTGCCGGAATACCCGGCGTAGTTGGGCGCGTAAATGGTATGGGTTCCACTGGTCGTGATGTTGGCGGTGGCGATGAATGTGTTGTAGTAGGTGCCGGTGCTGGCCAGCAGATTGCCGCTGAACCAGGCCACGCCTGGGCGCATGCCTGCGCCGATGTCGGTGGCCAGCGTCCAGGTGCCCGCCGCGTACGACAGGCATTGGGTATTGGTCATGGCGGTGCACAAGTCCAAGGTCTTGTTGCCTGCGTTGCAGTTGTCGCCGCTGAAGCTGCATGCAAAGCGCATGGCACTGGTCCGGCCGGTAGTGCCAATGTAGTAGCTGCCGTCGCCCACGCCATTCACATTTTTGATGTCCACCTTGAGGTCGTTGCCGCTGACATAAAAGGCGTAATTGGCAAAGCCTCGGTAATCTGTCGCATTGAAGGGCGCATCGGCCTCAATGACCAGCGCTTGGACCGGCGTGATGGTGGGACTGGCGCCCCCCGTGGTCACCGTGCCTTGGTAGTTGTAGCCGTTACGCACCACCTGGCGACCAACCGTGCCGTTGACGGAGCCGTTCCAACCGGTCAGGACCAGGTCCCTGGCTGCGGCCAGGCTCACCATGGTGGCTGTTCCCAGGTAAACGTCCATGCCCGAACGGACGACGCTGGCCGAGCCCCCGCCACTGCCGAGCTTGACGCCGGAAAAGCCTGGTACTGCACAGCTTGCTGCCAGCCCCTGGGCCGCGTTGCCCGCAAACCCCTGGGCACTGCAACTGCCATCCGAAATGGTGCGCCCCAATGCCGCCAGGGTGCCGTTGTTGGGGGTGTCTAAGCTGATTGATCCGTTGGCCGTTGCCACCCCACTGACCCGTGCCGTACCGCCGCCGCAAACATTGCGCATAGCGTTGACCGTGGCTACCGTGGTGGTCCCGTTCAGGACGACGTCACAGTTGGAATTCAAGACCCGGTAGTTGGAATTGCTACCCAGATTGATAGTGCCTGTGGCGTTAATGGTGTCTGCGCCTGCCATGCTGTAGCCACCAGAGAAGAGGTCACCACGGATGTTGACCACGGCCTGATCGGCCCGGTCCGTCAACAGGGTGACCGTCCCCCCTAGTTGGGTTGCCAAACCGGCCTTGAAAGCGCTGCGCAGGGTATTCAGACCACTGGTGCTGACCCCATAGTTGAGCTCTAGGGAGACCGTTGTTCTGGCTTTGGCAATGGCTGCAGCGGTAATACCTGTGACGCGGGCAAGGAAATTACTGCCGGTGGACGTGGGCAACAGCACAGCGCTGACGCCCAGGTCGCTGGAAAAATTCAGGGGCGTGGCCGCCGAGGACGCTTGTACGGTCGCTAACAAGGTGCTGCGCTGTACGTCCGTGAGCCCCTGAAGGTACTGGCGAACCATCTCAGCGCCCGCCCATGCGTTCATCTGTGCCTGGGTTTGGGCGTGAACGGTCATGCTCTGGTCCTGACTGGTACGCACATGCTGCACCACGGCAAAGCCACTGGCCATCACCGCCAGTCCCACCAGCATGGCCATCATCACCGTGGCCGCGCCGCGCTGGCGGTGAGCTAGGACAAGGCGCATGCGTGCGGTAGTCATGGGTTCAGGCCTTGAAATTGAACAGGCATTGCTGCTCCAGGAGTGCTGCGCCACTGCGATTGGTGCTGGCGATCGCCATCATCACCTTGCCTGTGTTGGTGGTCAGGCCAAAGGGCTTGCAGACGCTGCTGGTGGCGCTAAAGCTGATTTTGGTCTGCTTGTAGGCGGCATTTGGCTGGTTCGCCGGGCGCTCCGTCCAGAGCGTGCTGGTCCAGGTCAGCGCCGCCCAGGTCGAAACATTGCCGCCGTTGCAATCCACCGGACCCAAGTAATACAGGCCTCCGCTGGCGTCGCTGGCGTCCTTGAAAAGCAAACCCGCGCACTGCGACGCTGCGCCCGTTTGCATGGCCCAAAGGACCGCGTTGCCTCTGGCGCCGATGGGGGCTACGTTGCCGACCAATTTGTTGCTCGACAAACTTGCATCCGTAAGGACTGTTAACTGCGCGCCAAGCGTTGCGTCCGCCAGGCCAAACCCGGCGTCTTGCGTGGCAATGCTCGCGCGCAGCAGCGCAGAAGTTACTTGTGCATCGGCCGCAGCGTCCTGACCGGCCTGGCTGGTGAAGCGGCTAGAGACCTTGAACATCGACATCATGGCCAAGGCCACCACCATGGACACCAGCAAGCCCACCATCAGGCTGATCAAGGATTCCCCCGACTGGCGGTTTGGACGGTGTTGCATCGCCAAGCACACGCCTATTGGCCGAAACTCAGTACGCCGCTGCCACCCAAAAGGGCATTGGCCACGGCTCCGGTATTCGTGGTTGTCAGCGTAGCGGGGCGAGTCAGGCTGACCGTGACGCTTTGATTGGCCCCGCTTACCGTGGGGGTGAACGTATTGCAAGTCAGCATGTAGGGCACGGTCACCGTGCTCGGCGTGGCGTCAATTCCTGCGGCGTCCACGTTGTTCAGGCTCAGATCAAAACTGCGCGCGCCACTGTTGGCGCACCACGCACCCAAATCGCTGGGCGTGGCCAGCAAACTGCGCATCTGTAAGACCGCCATGTTCTGCGTGCTGGACTGGCGCTGTAAGGCCAGCGCGCGGGCAGCGCTGTAACTCATGCCCAAGCCCAGCGAGGCGCTCAACACCACGCCCACCATGGCCTCCAACAGCATGCTGCCGCGCTGGCGTGGCACACCATAGGGCTGCGCTCTCGCACGCCACCGGTCCCGCGGCGGGCTAGAGCAATGGGCGCGACACGTCATTGGCCGATCCGCCGCGCGACAGGGTATAGCCATACACCAAACCGGTCGTAGGTACACCCCGGTTATCGATGGCCACCGTAACCGCAGAGCCGCTGGTCACGCTGCTGCCGCCCAGCGTCATGCTGATAGCGGCCGGAAAGTCGGCGGACCACAGCACATTGGAGCCGCCCGTGGTGCAAGCAGCGCTGGCGGGGTCTCCCTTGCAAACATAGATGGCGCGTGTACTGCTGCCGGTGACTACTTTGATGCCAGCAGCAGGCGCTGCAGCGGGTGCCGCCTCCGGATTGCGCAGGGCCAGCGCTTTGGCCAGCCCATAGGCCGACATCAGCTTGCTGTTGGCGTCCTTGATTTGCCGGCTGTACGTCCAGTCGGAGAGATAGGGTGCACTGGCCAGCAGGACCATCGACGTAATAGCCAGCGTCACCAACAACTCCACCAGCGTGAATCCCTGCTGACGATAGGAAGCGTTCATCACTGGCTCCTCACCAAAAAGTAAATCCGCAGGAGCTGTCGGCAGGCGCAGTGCGCACGTTGTCGTTGCTCAGCGTAAGCAAGCAGCTAGCCGCCATAGCGCTACCGTTACCCGTTGCTTTGACGATAAAACCCGCATTGGTGGTGACCACGGAGTAACTGAAGTAACTGCTTTGCGCCGGGGACCAGCCGCTGAAGTCGTTCAGGCCGGTGCTGGCCGTGCGGTTGGTGGGCAAGGCAGGAATCGTGGTCTCAGAGGCGTAGGCGCCGGGGTAGCTCAAGGTCTTCTGGAAGGTGTTTTCCAGCGCCAAGGCCATGCCCACCAGGTCCGACGTGGCCGCCTGGGCCCGACTTTTGGTGATGTAACTTTTGTACGAAGGCAGCGCAATGCTGGCCAAGATCCCCAGCACCGCCACCACGACCATCAGCTCCACCAGGGTAAAACCCGAGCTGCGATTGCGATACGAATGATTAAACGGCATTAAAGAATTTTAATGCCAAATAAAATTTAATTGTCTAAATTAACAAATTACGTTTTACTGCGGTATTTACCCCAAAGCGCAGCGGCGCTCCGCTGGCGCCCGGCGTCGATCAAACACTAAGGTCGGGCGGGTGAGGACGCTGGGCGCGTCGTGGCGCACAAGCCGCACAGCTGCTGCGCTAGGCGGTGCAGCGCCTGCCAGCCGTTGGCTGGCCAGCCGGGCTGCTTGAGCCCTTTGACAATGCCGTCCACCACCTGCGCGGCGTGCAGCAGCTCGGCCAGTTGGTCGTCGCTCAGGCGGGGCAGCACCCGCTCAAACAGGCGCTCTTTGGCGCCCCAGACGCGGTTTTCACGCAAGGCCATGGGCAGCGGGCGGCCCTGGCCCATGGCGTCTTTCACGCGCTTGAGCGCGCGTATGTCTTCGGCCAGCGTGTAGTGCACCAGCACTTCGGCCTCGCCCTCGGCCTGCAGGCCGTCAAGCATGCGCTGCACGCGTACGCCCTGCCCGGCCAGCACCGCCTCGGACAGCTTGAACACGTCGTAGCGCGCCACATTGAGCACCGCGCCCTCGACTTGCGCCAGCGTTAGCACGCCGTCGTTGTGCGCAGTGGCTGGGTACAGCAGGCCCAGCTTTTGGATCTCTTGGTGCGCAGCGAGCAAATTGCCTTCCACCCGGTCGGCAAAAAACTGCAGCGTGTGCTGGCCTTCCACACCGGCGGCCACGCGCTGCCCTTGGGCGCCCAGGCGCTGGGCGATCCACTGCGGCAGCGCCTGGCGTTCCACCGGCTCCACCTGCAGGGTCACGCCGCCGTTTTCTAGCGCCATGAACCAGGCGGTGGACTTGGTGGCCTTGTCCAGCCGGGGCAAGAGCACGATGGTCAGGGTGCTGTCGTTGCCCTGGGCTTGTTCGGCCAGTTGCTGCAAGGCGGCGCTGCCTTCCTTGCCCGGTTTGCCACTGGGAATGCGGATTTCAATGATCTGCTTGTCGGCAAAGAGGCTCAGGCTGCCTGCGGCGGCCAGCACCTCGCTCCAGTCAAAGTGCGCGCCGGCCACGGTGTGGGCGCTGCGCTCGGTAAAACCCTGGGCACGGGCCTGGGCGCGCAAGGCATCTAGCGCTTCGAGTTGCAGCAGAGGCTCGTCGCCGTGCAGGACGTACAGACTTTTGAGCCCGCGCTCCAGGTGGCGGCCAAGCTGCAGCGGGGAAATTTGCATGGCTGCGCGCTCAGGGCGCCAGGGTTTTGACGGCGGCCAGGCGGCGCACCAGTTGCTGCACCGCGTCGGTCTGCATGTCGCGGTAAAGCAGGCCCTCTTCGGCCTCTTTGGCCAACACGGCCGTCTCGTTAAAACTGATATCGCGTTGCAGTTGCACATCCGTGGGTGCAATCAGCTCCACACCAGCGGGCGTGCGCAGGCGAAAGCGCACGCGCAGGCGCAACTGAAATTCGCGCACCTGGCCCGAGGCGTTGACGCCCACCACGGTTTTTTCGCGTGCTTCTTGCAGGATGTCAATCACCGCATCCGGTGCGGCGGCGCCGACCGCAGGAACCAAAGGGCGCACGCGCGCGCCCAAGTAACGCGCCAGCTCGGCGGCCACGCCAGCGCCTTTTTCGGGCGTCACGGCTACCGTCTCAAAGGCGTAGTTCTGGCTGCTGCGCAGCGCAAAACCGCAGCCTTGCAAACCCGCCACCACAGCCAGGCCTGCTGCCAAGCCGCCTACCACCAGCCAACGCCGCAGTGAGGCGCGGGCACCAAGCAAGGCCAGGGGTTGCGAAGGGTGCTGCATGGTCAGGCAATTGATGGTTTACAAGACCACATTGACCAGGCGCCCGGGCACCACGATCACTTTTTTAGGCGCCGCCCCAGCGGCAAAAGCGATCAGGGTCGGGCTGGCCAGCGCCAGCGCCTCAATCTCGTCCTTGGACGCGCCCGAAGGCACGGTCACCGCGCCGCGCAGCTTGCCGTTGATCTGCAGCACCAGCTCGATTTCGTCTTGCACCAGCGCGGCGGCGTCCACCTGCGGCCAGGGCGCGTCGAGCAAATCACCTGCCGCCTGGTCGTAGCCCAGTTCCGCCCACAGCGTGTGCGCCAGGTGAGGCGTGGCGGGGTAGAGGCAGCGCAGCAGGATGCCAAAGCCTTCCAGCAAAACGGCGAGATCGGCCGCACTGTCGTGCGATTTGAAGTCATCCAGGGCGTTGATCATCTTCATCGCGCCAGATACCACCGTGTTGTATTGCATGCGCTGGTAGTCGTAGTCCACCTGCTTGAGCACGGTGTGCACGTCAAAGCGCAGCGCCTTGGCTTCTTTGGACAAAGCCAGAGCGGACACGCCACCGGCGCTGGCCAGCGCGGCACGGGCACCGCCCAAGTCCAGGCCCGAGAGCTTGTAGCCAAAGTTCCACACCCGGCGCAAAAAGCGGTAGCTGCCTTCGACGCCCGCGTCGTTCCACTCCAGCGTGGCCTCGGGCGGGGCGGTGAACATGGTGTACAGGCGCGCGGTGTCGGCGCCGTATTTCTCGATCAGGTCTTGCGGATCGACGCCGTTGTTCTTGGACTTGGACATGGTGCCCACGCCCTCGTAGTCAATCGCCGTGCCCACGGGCAAATTGCCCACGGCTTTGATCAGCCGCGCGCCGGTCACCTTGCCGGTGTCGTCAAACACGTGCTCCACGTCGTGCGGCCAAAAATACTCTTTGGCGCCTTTGTCGGTGCGGCGGGAATAAATGTGGTTGAGCACCATGCCTTGGGTCAGCAACTTGGTAAAGGGCTCGTCAATGCTGACCAGCCCCATGTCGCGCATCACCTTGGTCCAGAAGCGGGCGTAGAGCAAATGCAAAATCGCGTGCTCAATGCCGCCGATGTACTGGTCCATGCCGCTGCCGCCGGGTTGGCCACTGGCGTCGCGCATCCAATACGCGGTGCCTGCGCCCACCATTTGGTCGGCGTTGGCCGGGTCGCAGTAGCGCATGTAATACCAGCTCGAATCGACAAAGGTGTCCATCGTGTCGGTCTCGCGCCGCGCCGCTGCCCCGCAAATCGGGCAGGTGACGCCGGCGTGAAAGCCTTCGTGCTTGTGCAGCGGGTTGCCCGAGCCGTCAGGAATGCAATCCAGCGGCAGCACCACGGGCAGGTCTTTTTCGGGCACCGGCACCGCACCGTGCTCGGCGCAGTGGATGATCGGAATCGGCGTGCCCCAGTAACGCTGGCGGCTCACGCCCCAATCGCGCAGGCGCCAGGTAGTTTTCTTTTCGCCCAAGCCCAGGGCGGCCAGGTCGGCGGCGACCGCGTCCACGCAGGCCTGGAAACCAAGGCCGTCGTATTTACCGGAGTTCACTGCCCGGCCCGCGCCTTTTTCGGCGTACCAGGTTTGCCATGCTGCTGCATCGAACACCAGCGAAGCGGCATCGGCAGGTGCGCCGGGTGACGATTTCTGCTCGCGGTATGAGGAACCCGGCGTGCCTGCCGGTGCCGCTGGTGCGGCGTCAACGCCCACCACCTGCCGAATCTCAATGCCGTACTTCAGCGCAAACGCAAAGTCGCGCTCGTCGTGCGCCGGCACACCCATCACCGCGCCGTCGCCGTAGCCCATCAGCACGTAGTTGCCCACCCACACCGGCACAGCAGCGCCAGTAAGCGGATGGGTGACAAACAGGCCAGTGGCCATGCCTTCTTTTTCTTTGACAGCGAGTTCGGCCTCGGTGGTGCCGCCTTTTTGGCATTCCTCCACAAAAGCGGCCAGCGCCGGGTTGCTGGCTGCTGCGTGCGCGGCCAGCGGGTGCTCAGGCGCCACGGCGCAAAAGGTCACGCCCATGATGGTGTCCACGCGGGTGGTGAACACATACATCTTGCCGTCGCCAATCAGCGCGCCGTTCGCATCTTTGATGCCATGGGGAAACGCAAAACGCACGCCCACGCTCTTGCCAATCCAGTTTTCCTGCATCAGCTTCACGCGCTCGGGCCAGCCGGGTAAACCTGTTTTGACTTGGTCGAGCAACTCTTCGGCGTAGTCGGTGATCTTGAGGTAGTAGCCCGGAATCTCGCGCTTTTCCACCAGCGCGCCGGTGCGCCAGCCGCGCCCGTCAATCACCTGCTCATTGGCCAGCACGGTTTGGTCCACCGGGTCCCAGTTGACGACCTGGGTTTTGCGGTAGGCGATGCCCTTCTCCAGCATCTTCAAAAACAGCCACTGGTTCCACTTGTAATAGCCCGGCTCGCAGGTGGCCACTTCGCGGCTCCAGTCGATGGCCAGGCCCATGGCCAGCATTTGCTGCTTCATGTGGGCGATGTTCTCGAAGGTCCATTGGGCCGGGGGCACGCCGTTCTTCAAAGCGGCGTTTTCGGCCGGCAGGCCAAAGGCGTCCCAGCCCATGGGCATGAGCACGTTGTAGCCCTTCATGCGCAGGTAGCGCGCGAGCATGTCGTTGATGGTGTAGTTGCGCACATGGCCCATGTGCAGCTTGCCGCTGGGGTAAGGCAGCATGGAACAGGCGTAGAACTTGGGCTTGGACTGGTCTTCGGTCACCCGATAGGCCTCGTGGCCGTTCCACAGGGGCTGGGCCCAATGGTCGCGGGCGGCTTGTTCAATGGCGGTGTGTTGGTACTTGTCTTGCATGGGGGGTCTTGGAGGGAATCCGCCCATTTTAGGCGGTGGCCGGGGGCGAATTACTGGGGCGCCTGGGCCACAAACCCCACCCGGCTCAAGCCCGCGCGGTTGGCCAGCGCCATGAATTCCACCACGTGGCCGTAGGGCACGGCGCGGTCGGCACGCAGTTGCACCTCGGTATCGGGATTTTGGGTGGCGGCGGCACGCAGGGCCTGCTCCAGCAACTCGCCAGCCAGGGGCTGGTCACGCACGTACACGGCGCCGTCTTTGTCTATGGCTACCGCCAGCGTGGGCGCGGCGGCCTCAGTCACCGCTGGTGCGCTGGCCTTGGGCAAATCCACCTTGACGGCGCTGACCATGAGCGGCGCGGTGATGATAAAAATCACCAGCAGCACCAGCATCACATCAATCAGCGGCGTCATATTGATGTCGCCCATGGGCGCGCTGCCCTGCTTGCGTTCCATACGACCGAACGGAGCCTCCACGTTTGTCGCTTCGCGTACTGCACGGCCCCCCGGGGGGGCCGTCGCACCTTGGGACGGCCCGGCGGTGCTCATGCCTGCGTCAGCAGCAAGGCGCGCAGGTCGCGGGCAAAACCGTCCAGATCGGCCTCAATGCGGTTAATCACGCGCCCCAAAATGTTGTATCCCAGCACCGCCGGAATAGCCACCGCCAGGCCCGCGGCCGTCATGATCAGCGCCTCACCCACGGGGCCTGCGATTTTGTCGATGCTCACCTGGCCTGCGCTGGCAATGGTGATAAGCGCGTGGTAGATGCCCCAGACCGTGCCCAACAAACCCACAAAAGGCGCCACCGAACCCACCGTGGCCAGCAGCACCTGGCCCGACTGCAGCTTGCGCAGGCTGGTAGCGAGTGCCTCGCGCAACACGCGGGTCAGCTGCGCGCCCAAGTCGCCCTGGCCAGCCAGGCGCTGGGCGCTGTGCGTTTGCGCGATTTGTTCTTGGCCACTCTGCAGCAGGGGCCGCACCAGCGCGCTTCGGTCAAAAGCCTGCAGCGTGTGCAGCGCCTGCGTCACGTCGGGCGCCTGCCAAAACGCGGCAATGCTGCGCGCCACGTCGGCCAAGGCGCGGCGCAGCAACCAGCTTTTCCACACAATCACAAGCCAGCTTCCCACCGACATCAGCAGGAGCAGCAGCGCCACCGCGTTGTGCACCGCGTCGCCCTGGAACAAGGCGGCAAGGCCCGCCAGGGGGTTCATTTCAGCCCCAGCACGTCAAACATGTCAAACAAACCGCTTTTTTGCCCCGCCAAAAAGCGCACCGCGCGCAAGCTGCCTTGGGCATAGGTGGCGCGGCTGGACGATTTGTGGCTGATCTCGATGCGCTCGCCCGTGCCGGCAAACAGCACCGTGTGGTCGCCCACAATGTCGCCGCCGCGGATGGTGGCAA
>CANCJD010000072.1 GCA_947378275.1 Comamonadaceae bacterium | reverse complement strand
ACAGGGGATTTGGCCCTGGCTTTTTCCAAAAAAGTCGGCAAAACCGGCCAGGTGGTGCACACCGACATCAACGAGGCCATGCTCAGCACCGGGCGCAACCGCCTGATTGACCTGGGCGTGCTGCTGCCCACGGTGGTGTGCGACGCCGAGAAGCTGCCTTTCCCCGACGGCTACTTTGACCTGGTCAGCGTCGCCTTTGGCCTGCGCAATATGACGCACAAGGACGTGGCGCTGGCAGAGATGTGCCGCGTGCTGAAACCCGGCGGCAAGCTGCTGGTGCTGGAGTTTTCCAAAGTGGCGCCCCCGCTGGAAAAGCTCTACGACTGGTATTCCTTCAAGGTCTTGCCCAAACTGGGCAAGCTGGTGGCGGGTGACGATGCCAGCTACCGCTATCTGGCCGAGTCCATTCGCATGCATCCCGGGCAAAAAGAGCTAAAGGCCTTAATGCACAAAGGTGGTTTCGGCCATGTGGATTACCACAACCTCACCGGCGGCATTGCCGCCTTGCATGTTGGAATCAAGTGCTAGCAAGGTTGCGGGCCCTTGCGGGGCGGCAGATTGGCCGCACCTGACAGGCTCTCGGTCACAGTTGGACACTTTGGTTTTTAAGGAACAGATATGAAATGGTTGAGTTTGGTGTTGACGGCGTTCTTGCTTTTTGCGGGCGCAAACGCAGATGCCGCGCGCTTGGGCGGCGGCAAGTCCATGGGCAAGCAGTCCGGCAACGTAATGCAGCGTGAAGCCGCACCCAGCGCACCGCCCCAAGGCGTGGGCAATGTGGCACCCCGGCCCGCACCCGCTCCAGTGGCTGCGCCCGCAGCCCCGCGCCGCCCTTGGGGCGCCATGCTTGGTGGCTTGGCTGCGGGCTTGGGCTTGGCATGGTTGGCACATTCCATGGGGATGGGCGAGGGCTTTGGCCAGATTTTGATGTTTGCCGTGCTGGCGTTTGGCGTGATGATGCTGATTGGCGCTTTCATGCGCCGACGCCAAGTACAGCCAGGCCCCTTCGCCTACCAGGGTGCGGGCAATATGGGCGGTGTGGAATCGCGTCCTTACCGCCCCGAGAACGTGGGCAACGACGCATCAGCCCGCCCCTGGGAACAAAACGCGGCGCATTACGACGCTACGCCTGTCGCCGGTGGCGCCTCGGGCTCCATGATCGGATCAGCGCTTCTGGGCTCACAAACCTGGGGCGTGCCCGCCGGTTTTGACACCGACGGCTTTATCAAGGCCGCCAAGGCCAACTTCATCACCTTGCAGGCGGCCTGGGACAAGTCTGACATCAGCAGCCTGCGCGCCATGATGACCGACGGCATGCTGCTGGAAATCAAAACCCAGCTCGGCGAACGCGAAGCCCACGCCGGCGCGCAGCCCAACCACACCGACGTGCAGGCGCTCGATGCCCGCCTGCTGGGCATCGAGGAACTGGCCGACGAATACATGGCCAGCGTCGAATACACCGGCATGATCCGCGAAGATGCGGCCTCCGCACCCACCCCGTTCCGCGAAGTCTGGAACATGACCAAGGGCAAGAACGGCGGCGGCTGGCTGGTGGCTGGCGTGCAAGCACTGCAATAAGGGCCGCCGACGCAAGGGCGCTACCCTGCGGCAGCAGAACGGCGGGCCACATCGGGAATAATGGGGGACTATGGCAACACAGTCCCCTTTTTCTATCCTTGAAACCTTTTTGCAAGACTTCAAGCTCCCGTTTACCCCCCCCGATTGGGCTGTTGAAGAAACACAGCGGCGCGTGGTTTTGCTGATCAACCACGTGCTGATGCAAGAGAGTCAGGCCACCGAGCGCTTGGCCCGGCAAAAAGGCCGCACGGTGCTGGTGCAGTGGCAAACCCTGAGCTTCAAGGTGCTGATCACGCCCGCAGGCCTGCTGGACCTGGCGCCGGGCGGCGGCCTGTCTGACCTGGTGCTCACGCTGACCGAGCCCTCGCCGCTGGCGCTGGTGCAAGGTCTGGTGCAGGGCGGAAAACCGGCGGTGCGCGTGGAGGGCGATGTACAACTCGCCGCCGACGTGAACTGGCTCACCGACCATCTGCGCTGGGATGTGGAGGCTGACCTGGCCCGCATCGTGGGTGATGTGCCGGCGCACATGCTGGTGTCCAATGGCCGCAAAATTACCCAAGCACTGCAGCAATTTGTGGCGCAGGGCCGCCAGTTCGTGCCTGCTTCCCATCCCACGCCTCCCGCATCCACACCTGCCGCCGCCACCGAAAGCGCGCCATGAGTCGCCTGCTGCGCGGCTGGGCCATATTGCGGGTGGTGCGGCGCTACGGACTTGATGTGTTCTTGCTGCAAAGCCTGCCCCGGCCGTGGTTGCAGCGGATGGGGCACCTGCTGGCCATGGGTCGCCGCTTAGACGCACCGCGCGGCGAGCGCCTGCGCCAGGCGCTCGAAGACTTAGGGCCGATTTTTGTCAAGCTCGGACAGGTCTTGTCCACCCGGCGCGACCTGCTGGCCCCCGACATAGCCCTGGAACTGGCCAAGCTGCAAGACCGCGTTCCGCCGTTTCCGTCTGAAGTGGCCGTGGCCGCCATCGAGCAGGCTCTGGGCAGACCGCTGAACGAAATATTTGTGTCTTTTGAACACACACCCGTGGCCAGCGCTTCGATTGCGCAGGTGCACTTTGCAGTGCTGCGCGACCGCACCGGGCGCGAGCGCGAGGTCGCCGTCAAGGTGCTGCGCCCGGGCATGCTGGGCGCCATCGACAAGGACCTGGGCCTGATGCGCCTGATGGCTGACATCGTGGGCAGCCTGTCGGCGGATGGTCGTCGCCTCAAGCCGCGCGAAGTCGTGGCCGAATTTGACAAATACCTGCACGATGAGCTTGACCTGGTGCGCGAAGCTTCCAGCGCCGCCCAGTTGCGCCGCAATATGGAAGGCCTGGACCTGGTCTTGATTCCGGAAATGCTCTGGGACCATTGCACCACCAACGTGTTGGTGATGGAGCGCATGCACGGCGTGCCGATCAGCCAGGTGGACCGTCTGCGCGAGGCGGGGGTGGACATTCAGAAACTGGCGCGCGACGGCGTGGTGCTGTTTTTTACCCAGGTGTTTCGCGATGGCTTTTTCCATGCCGATATGCACCCGGGCAATATCCAGGTCAGCCTGGCACCCGAGACCTTTGGCCGCTATATTTCGCTGGACTTTGGCATCGTGGGCACGCTCACCGAGGTGGACAAGGAATACCTGGCGCAAAATTTTGTCGCCTTTTTCCGGCGCGACTACAAACGCGTGGCCGAGTTGCACATTGAGTCGGGCTGGGTGCCTGGCGCGACCCGGGTGGACGAGTTGGAGGCGGCGGTGCGCGCCGTTTGCGAGCCCTACTTTGACCGACCGCTCAAGGAAATCTCGCTGGGGCTGGTGCTGATGCGTCTCTTCCAGACCTCGCGGCGCTTTCAGGTCGAAATTCAGCCACAACTGGTGCTGTTGCAAAAAACCTTGCTCAACGTCGAAGGCCTGGGGCGTGACTTGGACCCCGAGCTCGACTTGTGGGCCACCGCCAAGCCCTTTTTGGAGCAGTGGATGCTCAAACAAGTGGGCCCGCAGCGTCTGTGGGATGAACTCAAGGCCCAGGCACCGCGCTACGCCAAGATATTGCCCGACCTGCCGCTGCTGCTGCAAACCTATTTGCAGCGTGGCAGTGCGGATCCCAAGACCCACCGCTTGCTCGAACAAATGGTGCGCGAGCAAAAACGCACCCACCGCCTGATGCAGGCGCTGGTCTACACCCTAGGCGGTTTCGCCCTTGGTGCGCTGGGCATGCAGCTGATCTGGCGGCTCCATCTGTAGCAGGCGGCAACCTATAATCAAAGGCTTTGCCACCTGACTGTTAGAGGCCACCACGCCATGCCGATTTACGCCTACAAGTGCGACGCCTGCGGCTTTGCCAAGGACGTGCTCCAAAAGATGTCTGACGACACGCTCACCGACTGTCCGAGCTGCGGCAAAGCCGAATTCAAAAAGCAGGTCACGGCCGCCGGTTTCCAGCTCAAGGGCTCTGGCTGGTACGTGACCGATTTTCGGGGCGACAAAAATGCTCCTGCCACCGCAGTATCCCCCGCGACCGGCGGCGCCAGTGAAGCTGCTTCATCGTCTGACGTTGCTGCACCCGCGCCAAGCGCAGCGCCGGTCGCCGCAGCAGCGCCAGCAGCGGCAAGCACACCCGCAGCCAGCGGTCCCAGCACCGCCCCGGCGGCGACTTGAGCGTTTTTCCGCGTTCGGACAGGATTACCGTGCCCTTTAAAAAATACCTGCTCACCGGCCTGATGGTCTGGTTGCCGCTGGCCATCACGATCTGGGTCTTGCTGTGGATGACCAGCGTGCTGGACGGTTTGTTTGGCAGTTTCTTGCTTGCGCTTTCCGCGGTCAGCTCGGACGCGGTGGGCGTCTCGCTGGAGCGCTTGCACCACATTCCAGGTCTGGGCGTGGTGCTGGTGCTGGGTTTTATGCTGGTCACCGGCGCGCTGGTCTCCAACGTGGCCGGGCGCTGGTGGCTCAAGCAGTGGGACCGCATGTTCACCCATATTCCGGTCGTCAAATCGATTTACAACAGTGTGAAAAAGGTGTCTGACACGCTTTTTTCGAGCAACGGCAACGCCTTTCGTACCGCCTTGCTGGTGCAGTTTCCGCGTCCGGGCAGTTGGACGATTGCGTTTCAGACCGGCGTGCCCGACGGCGAAGTGGCCCAGCATTTGCCTGGAGACTTCATTAGCGTTTACGTACCCACCACTCCCAACCCAACGGGCGGCTACTTTTTGTTGCTGCCGCGCGCTGAGGTGATTGAGTTGCAGATGAGCGTCGATGAGGCGCTGACTTACGTTATTTCCATGGGATCGGTATCCCCTACGGCGCATCCTGCACCGGTGGCGAATGCCGCTCCGAAATCCTGATTCCTACCCCCTGAATGCCCGCTTGGGCACTGAAAGCACGCTATGGCCATGCGCTCCCACTATTGCGGTCTTGTGACCGATGCCCTGTTGGGCCAAACCGTTTCCCTGTGCGGCTGGGTTAACCGCCGCCGTGACCATGGCGGCGTGATTTTTGTGGACCTGCGCGACCGCGAAGGCTATGTCCAAGTGGTCTGCGACCCGGACCGCGCCGACATGTTCAAGACGGCTGAGGGCCTGCGCAACGAGTTTTGTGTGCAGATCAAAGGCCTGGTGCGCGCGCGCCCCGAAGGCACGGTCAACGACAACCTCAAAAGCGGCAAGATCGAAGTGCTGTGCCACGAACTCATCGTGCTCAACCCCTCGGTCACGCCGCCGTTCCAGATTGACGACGACAACCTGTCCGAGACCACGCGCCTGACGCACCGGGTGCTCGATTTGCGCCGCCCCTACATGCAAAACAACCTGATGCTGCGCTACCGCGTGTCGATGGAAGTACGCAAGTTTTTGGACGCCAACGGCTTTGTGGACATCGAAACCCCCATGCTGACCAAGAGCACGCCCGAAGGCGCGCGCGACTACCTGGTGCCCAGCCGCGTGCACGACGGCCAGTTTTTTGCGTTGCCCCAAAGCCCCCAGCTCTTTAAGCAGTTGCTGATGGTGGCCGGCTTTGACCGCTACTACCAGATCACCAAGTGCTTCCGCGACGAAGACTTGCGCGCCGACCGCCAGCCCGAATTTACCCAGATTGATATCGAAACATCCTTCTTGGACGAGCAGGAAATCCGTGACATGTTCCAGGGCATGATGACTACGGTGTTCAAGAACGCCATTGGTGTCGATCTGGGCGAATTCCCGGTCATGAGCTACGCCGATGCGATGCACATCTATGGCTCGGACAAGCCCGATTTGCGTGTCAAGCTGAAGTTCACCGAAGTTACCGACGTGATGGCTGACGTGGACTTCAAGGTGTTTTCGGGCGCAGCCAACATGAAGGGCGGCCGTGTGGTGGCTTTGTGCGTGCCGGGTGGCTCCAAAGAGGTCGGCGGCATCAGCCGTGGCGAGATCGACGCCTACACCGAGTTTGTCAAGATTTACGGCGCCAAGGGCCTGGCCTATATCCGTGTCAACGACATCACCAACGGGCGCGACGGCTTGCAAAGCCCCATCGTCAAAAACATCCACGACAAGGCGATTGCCGAAGTGCTCGCGCGCACCGGTGCGCAAGACGGCGACCTGATTTTCTTTGGTGCAGACAAGGAAAAAATCGTCAATGACGCCATTGGCGCGCTGCGCCTCAAGGTGGGCCAAAGCGAGTTTGGCAAAAAGAACGGTCTGTTCCAGGCCGGCTGGCGTCCGCTGTGGGTGGTGGACTTTCCGATGTTCGAGTACGACGAAGAAGCACAGCGCTACACCGCCACGCACCACCCGTTTACCGCGCCCAAAGACGGCCACGAAGACTGGATGGTCACCGCGCCCGAGAAGTGCATCTCCAAGGGCTACGACATGGTGTTGAACGGCTGGGAAATGGGCGGCGGCTCGGTGCGTATTCACCGCGCTGACGTGCAGCAAAAAGTGTTTGATGCACTCAAGATCAGCCCTGAAGAAGCGCAGCTCAAGTTTGGCTTTTTGCTCGACGCACTGCAATACGGCGCGCCCCCGCACGGTGGCCTGGCCTTTGGCCTGGACCGCGTGGTCACCCTCATGACCGGCGCCGAGTCGATCCGCGACGTGATTGCTTTTCCCAAAACCCAGCGCGCCCAGTGCTTGCTCACGCAAGCGCCCAGCCCAGTGGACGAAAAGCAGCTGCGCGAATTGCATATTCGCCTACGGACGGTGGAAGCGCCCAAAGCGGCATAAACCGGCCTGAGCGTACAGCCAAAAAAGCCACCTGCGGGTGGCTTTTTTTTGCCTGCTTATCCGCTTTGACGCCCGCCCAGGGCTTGAAGGTAGGCCGTGCGCGTGGCTGGAGCCACCGCAGCGAGCAGTTGCAGGTAATGCGTTTGGTGGCGCGCAAACATGCGGGCCGAGGCCACCATTTTGGAGCGGCAAAACCAATGGCAGCTGTGTTGCAGCAGCAGCAATTCGGCGCTGAGCCGAAACGCCCGGTCGCGCGCTGACAGCGCATCCCGGTTGGCGACGCCGCTGCTCACGCCCTGGGTATGCACTCGCAGCAAGGCGCGCAGGTCGAAGCTGGCGCCCGGCAGCCAATGTACGGCCAGCGGCAGGCTCAGGGGCAGGGTGCTGGCGCGCCAGGCTCCGCCCTGGTCTTTGGCCAGATCAGTTTGCAGTTGCTCTAACTGTCCAACGAGGCGCTCTTCGTGTTGGCCCATGACATGCCAGACGCTGTTGCGCCGCTCCGGATCGCTCTCGCCCATGGCGCGCAGGTAGCCCTGGATCAGCGTTTCCATCAGCGACTCGATTTGGTAGTTGTGCAAATAGCGCCCCAAAAGCGCAATGCGCTGGCGCTGCTCCATCGCGCTGCGCATTTGCAGGCTAAACGCCAGCACGGCAAAAAAGACCAGAACACTCATAGGGGCGGTACGTAAAAAAGGGAGGGAACTGGGGTTTATACCCGCACAGCCAGTGCGTCCAGCGCGATGCTGTGGCCGATGCGCACGCCTTCGGGCGCCTCGTAATCGGCGAACACGCAGGTGCGTTCGGTGTCCTGCGCCGCGCGGTTCAGCCAGGCTTTTACATGGGCGATGGAGCGCTGGTCCAGGGCTGCAAAGGGTTCGTCGAGCAAAGTGAGGCGGCAGCGACTGGCAAAGGCGCCAGCCAGCCAGACTTTGCGTTTGCTGCCGGTGGACAACATGTACAGCGGCTTGTCGATTTGCCCAGTCAGCCCCAGGTCCAGCACCAGCGCGTCCAAGGCATCTTGCGAAAAGTCGGTAAAGCGCGCGCGCAGCAGGTCGAAGTAAGCCCGCGCCGCAATACCGTCGTGTTGCGCGTCGCGCGGGTCCATCCAGTAGACCGAGGGCGCAGGGCTTTGACCCAAGGATTGCGCTGGATCAAGCCACCGCCATTCAATGGTGCCTGTTTGCGCGGGCAAAACCCCGGCCATCAGGCGCAGCAGGCTTGTTTTGCCACAGCTCTCGCCGCCATGCAGCAGGGTCAGGCCGGTGTGGATGGTGAGGTTCAGGCTGGCGAAAACAGGGCTTGCGCCATAGGAGAAATGCAGGTCACGCACGCGTACCAGTGGCGCAGGATCAGGGGCGGGCAGGGCGTTTGGGGGCATGGCGGGATATCCTAACGCAGGCTGCGAATGCGGCTTTTCCCGGTCCTGCGCCCGGTGCACAATGTTCAGGATCTTGTCTTTTTCACCATGCCCCATCCTTTCAAAATTCCCGAGTCCGTGCTGGTGGTGATTTACACCCCGGCCCTGGACGTGCTGCTGATCCGCCGCGCCGAGCCTGACCCGCAAGCTGGCGCGTTCTGGCAATCGGTCACCGGCAGCAAGGACACGTTGGATGAGCCCTTTGCGTTGACCGCCGCGCGCGAGGTGCTGGAGGAAACGGGCATCGACTGCCGAGCGCAAAGCCCCTTGGGTGCGCATTTGCACGACTGGCAGTTAGAGAACGTCTATGCCATTTACCCGCACTGGCTGCACCGCTACGCGCCGGGCGTGGTCTTCAACACCGAGCGACTGTTTGGCTTGCAGGTGCCCGTGGGCACACCGGTGCAGCTTGATCCGCGCGAACACACGCACTACCAGTGGCTGCCTTACCAAGAGGCGGCGCATACTTGCTTTTCGCCGTCCAACGCCGAGGCCTGCGCCCTGTTGCCGCGCTTTGTAAATGCGGGGGGGCAGCCATGAGCCAATTGGTGCGGGTGGTGACCTACAACATCCACAAAGGCGTGCGCGGCATGGGGCCGGGGCGCAGCCTGGAGATCCATAACCTGGGCCACGCCATTTCCCGCTTTGGCGCGGACCTGGTGTGTTTGCAAGAGGTGCGCAAGCTGCACCGGGGCGAGGAAAAGTTTTTTGCCCATTGGCCCGCGCTGCCGCAGGCTGATTTTTTGGCGCCCGAAGGCTATACCGCCGTGTACCGCACCAACGCCGTCACGCGGCATGGCGAACACGGCAACGCGGTGCTGTCGCGCTGGCCGGTGCTGGCGCACCAGCACGAAGACATGTCGGACCACCGCTTTGAGCAGCGCGGCCTGTTGCACGCCGAGATGACGGTGCATGGCCAAAGCGTGCATGTGCTGGTGGTGCATCTGGGCCTGGTGCGCGCCAGCCGCCAGCGCCAGTTGCAGCAGTTGTGCCGCTACATTGCCCGCGAAATTGCGCCCCAGGCGCCCCTGCTGGTAGCGGGCGATTTCAACGAATGGGGTCCGCTGCTGGACCGCGAACTCGGCAGCGCCGGATTGTCGTCTTGGCGCCAAAAGGGCTACGCCACCTTTCCGTCGCGCTTGCCGCTGCTGCAGCTTGACCACGTCTACGCCCGCGGCCTGCGCCCGCTGCGCCTGGAGGTGCCACGCGGTGGCCTGTGGACCAGGATGTCGGACCATCTACCGCTGATTGCTGAGTTTGAACTGCCGTCGCTTGCGTTGGCCTCTCAGGCTACGCCCCCACTGCAAGCGGCACCCGCCACGCACCCAGGCCTGCTGTAGGCGTCCTGACCATGCGCCCGACCCACTTCAATCACCACCAGCAGGTGCATTTGCTGCAGGGGGCGGTGGAGCTGTTTGCCGCAGTGATTGCGGCGGTGGACGCCAGCAGCACCGAAGTGCGGCTCGAAACTTATATCTTCAACTTTGACAGCCAGGGCGAACGCTTGGCGCAGGCACTGGTGCACGCGGCCGAGCGTGGCGTGGCGGTGTACCTGGTGGTGGACGGTATTGGCACGCCAGCGCTGCCGCCCCCGTGGGTGCAGCGCTTCAATGCCGCGGGCCTGCAGTGGCACCGCTTTTCGCCGCTGGGGTACTCGGGTGTATTTCGGCCCGGGCGCTGGCGGCGCTTGCACCGCAAGCTATGCGTGGTCGATGGCACGGTGGCGTTTTGCGGCGGCATCAACGTGCTCGACGATTTGGTGGACCCCCATTACGGCGTGCTGAAAAGCCCGCGTTTTGATTTCGCGGTGCAAGTGCGCGGCGTGCTGGCCCAGGAAGTGCAGCAGGCCATGGAGCAGTTTTGGGCGCGACTGGACTTGGCGCGCCAGGTCGAGCACCTGAAATGGAAAGAGGCGCGCCGCCTGCTGGCCCAGGCCGCGCCCTACCCGGTGCCACCCAAATCCGCGCCACCGGCGCCCGTGCCGGGCAACGGCGTCTGGGCGGCGCTGGTCTTGCGCGACAACGTGCTGCACCGCAGCCGCAGTGAGCAGGCCTACCGCAAGGCGATTGCCGACGCGCGCAGTGAAGTGCTGATTGCCAGCGCGTATTTCGTGCCGGGGCGCAAACTGCGCCACGCCTTGGTCCATGCGGCCCAGCGCGGCGTGCGGGTGCGGGTGCTGCTGCAGGGGCGCTACGAATACTTCATGCAGTACCACGGTGCCCGCACCGTGTACGGCGTGCTGATGGACGCTGGTGTCGAGATTTATGAATACACCGGTGGCTTTTTGCACGCCAAGGTGGCGGTGGTGGACCGGCGCTGGGCCACGGTGGGATCAAGCAACCTGGACCCCTTGAGCCTGCTGTTGGCGCGTGAGGCCAATGTAGTGGTGCGCGACGGGCCGTTTTCGATGCTCTTGCGCCAGCGCTTGGTCCACGCGATGCAGCACCAATCTGTGCGGGTAGATCCGGCTGTATACGCCCTGCGTGGGCGCTGGCAGCGCAGCCTAGACTTGCTGGCGCTGGGCGTGATGCGCGTGGTTTTGTTTTTGATTGGCCGTGCGTATTGAAAGTTGCTGCTGTTGCTACGAAAAATATAGCGAATACATCAATGGCCGCTTGGGTTTTTCCAATGTTCTGGGGCTATTCAAACGCTGGTAACATGGTCTGTTGCCAATCAAACCACCATTGCCATGACTCCACCCGACGAGGACGTTGGAACCCCGGTTTCCGTCAAAATTCGCGAGCGCATTGTTGCCTCACGCAAGCGCTTTAATGCCAATGACA
>CANCJD010000071.1 GCA_947378275.1 Comamonadaceae bacterium | reverse complement strand
GGCGCGGGCAACTACGGCATGTGCGGGCGCGCCTACAGCCCGCGCTTTTTGTGGATGTGGCCCAACGCGCGCATCAGCGTCATGGGTGGCGAACAAGCAGCCAGCGTCTTGGCCACTGTCAAGCGCGACGGCCTAGAAGCCAAGGGCGGCACCTGGAACGCCGACGAGGAAGCCGCGTTCAAAGCGCCCATCAAAGCCCAGTACGAAACCCAGGGCCACCCCTATTTCGCCACCGCCCGCCTGTGGGACGACGGCATCATTGACCCGGCAGACACCCGCCGCGTGCTGGCCCTGGGCCTGAGCGCCGCGCTGAACGCGCCGGTGGCAGAGACGAAGTTTGGCATTTTCCGGATGTGATGTGTATGATTATTGAATTTCATACACATTAAGGGGTTTCCATGCGAACCAATATCGAAATCGACGACAAGCTTATGGAAGCCGCCATGGCGGCCGGTGGCTTTAAGACCAAGCGCGAGGCGGTGGAAGAGGGCTTGCGTCTGGTCGCGCGGCGCAGGGTGTATGACGGCTTGCTGGCGCTGCGCGGCAAGTTGCACTGGGACGACTCCGACGAAGGCTGGGCCAAGGTGCGCGAGCAGCAGGCCTTGGTCGTCAAGGAAGCGGCGCCCGCGCCTTATGTCGCAGTGGCCACCAAAGTGGCTCCGGTCAAACGAGGTCGTGCCAAGTGATTCTGGTGGACTCCAGCGTCTGGATTGACTTCTTCAACGGCGCATCGAACACGGCCGTGGATCGCTTGGAGGCGCTATTGAGCGACAGCAGTTCCACGCTGGCCACGGCCGACCTGGTCGTATTTGAGGTGTTGCGGGGCTTTCGCTCCAGCCGCCTCTTGGTGGATGCGCAGGAGCTGCTGTCCGAGTTGACGCAAGTGGAGCTCGGTGGCTTGGCAAATGCACTACAAGCCGCAGACCACTACCGTGAACTGCGTGCCCTTGGCTATTCCATTCGCAGTCCGATTGATGTGCTGTTGGCCAGCTACTGCATCACGCACGGTCATTTGCTGCTGCACCGCGACGCTGATTTCGATGTGATGGCTGCGCTGCGCGGCTTGCAGGTAGTGCGGCATTAACGAGGCCGAGCCATGGATCCACATCGCCACTTTCAAACCCTGGCCTGCAGCACGCACTGGCTCGACATAGTTGCCACCTTGTAACGAAAAGCCGATTAATACCCTTAAGGACACCATGTTCACCAAAATCCTCATCGCCAACCGTGGCGAAATCGCTTGCCGTGTAGCAGCCACCGCTGCCCGCTTGGGCATCCAGACCGTGGCTGTGTATTCGGACGCCGACGCCCGAGCCCGTCACGTGCAACTGTGCGACCAGGCGGTGCACATTGGTGGCAGTGCGCCCAAAGACAGCTATTTGCGCTGGCAGGCGATCATTGACGCTGCGCTGGCCACGGGCGCGCAAGCCATTCACCCAGGCTACGGGTTTTTGAGCGAGAACGACGCCTTTGCGCAAGCCTGCGCCGACGCCGGGCTGGCCTTTATTGGCCCCTCGCCCAGCGCGATTCGCGCCATGGGCCTGAAGGCCGAATCCAAGCAACTGATGGAGCGCGCCGGTGTGCCGCTGGTGCCCGGCTACCACGGCGCCGACCAAGACCCGGCGCTCTTGCAGCGCGAGGCCGACCGCATTGGCTACCCCGTATTGATCAAAGCCAGCGCAGGCGGCGGCGGCAAGGGCATGCGCATCGTGGAGGCGACCGGCGACTTTGCCACCGCCTTGGCCAGTTGCCAGCGCGAGGCCGTGAGCAGCTTTGGCAACGGCGCGGTGCTGATTGAAAAATACGTGCAGCGCCCGCGCCACATCGAGATTCAGGTGTTTGGCGACAGCCAGGGCAATTACGTTTATTTGTTTGAGCGCGATTGCTCGGTGCAGCGCCGCCACCAAAAGGTGCTGGAAGAAGCGCCTGCGCCCGGCATGACCGAGGCCCTGCGCGCACAAATGGGCGCCGCTGCCGTGGCGGCAGCCCGCGCGGTGAACTACGTGGGCGCGGGTACGGTGGAATTTATTGTGGAACAGGCCAGCTACGACCGGCCCGAGGCCATGACGTTCTACTTTATGGAGATGAATACGCGCTTGCAGGTGGAGCATCCGGTCACGGAAGCCATCACTGGCCTCGACCTCGTAGAGTGGCAATTGATCGTTGCCAGCGGCGGGGCGCTGCCCCTGCGCCAGGACGAATTGCAGATCACCGGCCACGCGATTGAGGCGCGCATTTGTGCAGAGACGCCCGACAAGCAGTTTTTGCCCGCCACTGGCACCTTGGGCGTCTACGCCTTGCCCGCGCACAGCAGTTTTGCGCGCGCCGACCATGGCGTGCGCGTGGACTCGGGCGTGCGCCAGGGCGACACCATTAGCCCCTACTACGACTCCATGGTCGCCAAGCTCATCGTGCACGGACGCACCCGCGCCGAGGCGCTGGCGCGCATGGATGCTGCACTCGCCCAAACCCATATCGTCGGCCTGAGCACCAATGTGCAGTTCTTGCGCCACGTGGTGGCCAGCGACGCGTTTGCCCAAGCCCGCCTGGACACGGCGCTGATTGCGCGCGAGGCCGCTACGCTGTTCGACCAAGAAAAAGTGGGTCTGGCCTGGGCCGGAGCCGCCTTGGTGGCTGACACCTTGCGCCTAGAGAGCGCCGCAGCCGACGCAGGCGCGGGCTGGAAAGACCCTTGGGCCGCGCGCGATTCATGGCAGTCGCACGCAGCGCCCGTGCGCAACTTCGCGCTGGAATTTGCCGGCGCGCCCCAAAGCGCCACCCTGCGCCCAACGCGCGACGGCGCCGCGCAACTCGAATGTGGCGGCGTGAATGCTGCGCTGAACTTTACGGTGCAAGCCGATGGCAGCCTGGACATTGCGTGGGGCCAAGAGCGCCAGCGCCTGCAGGTCTACCGCCAGGGCGAAAGCGCCCATGTGTTCCTGGGCCATGGCGCCACCCAGATCGTGGCGGTGGACGCGTTGGCCCACGCTGCCGTGGCGCAAGCCGACACTGGCCGCCTGACCGCGCCCATGCCGGGCAAATTGTTGTCGTTCATGGTCAAGGCGGGCGACATGGTGCGCCGCGGCCAGCCGCTGGCCGTGATGGATGCGATGAAAATGGAGCACACCATCAGCGCCCCGGCCGACGGCACCGTGCAAGAACTGCTTTACGCCCCGGGCGACCAGGTGGCGGAAGGCGCCGAACTGTTGCGCCTGGCGGTGGCCGTGGCGGCCTGAGGCCGCTTGCCCTTTTTAGACTGAACCCAACGCCCATGCGCATTACTTTTTGCTGCACCGACACCAAGCCCGAGCCTTGGCTGCAAGGCCTGCAAGCGGCGCTGCCCCATGCGGACGTATGCCTCTGGCACAGCGGCGCGGCACCCGCCGACTACGCTGTGGTCTGGGCGCCGCCGCAAGCCCTGTTTGACCAACAGCCGCAACTCAAGGCTGCGTTCAATATCGGCGCGGGCGTGGACGCGCTGCTGGCGCTGCAAGTGCCCACTGCAACCAAGCTGGTACGGCTGGACGACGCCGGCATGTCGGTGCAAATGGCCGAATTCGTGTGCCACGCGCTGATCCGCCACACCCGTGAATTTGACGCCTATGAGGCCGATACCCGCGCGGGCAACTGGTCGTTTCGCAAGCCGCTGGCGCGTGCGGATTTTCCGGTGGGCATCTTGGGCCTGGGCGTGCTGGGTGCGCGGGTGGCGCAGGCGGTGGCGCAGTTTGAGTTTCCGGTGTTGGGCTGGAGCCGCAGCCCCAAACACATCGCGGGCGTGCAGTGCTTTAGCGGCGCGCAAGAGCTGGACCGCTTTTTGGCGGGCACCCGCGTGCTGGTCAACCTGCTGCCGCTCACGCCCGAGACCGAAAACATCCTCAACCACCACACGCTGGCGCAACTGCACAGTGGCGCCTACCTGATCAACGTCGCCCGGGGCCGCCATTTGGTGGAAGATGACCTGCTGGCGCTGGTGGAGACGGGCCAGATGGCCGGCGCCATGCTCGACGTGTTCCGCACCGAGCCTTTGCCCGCAGGCCACCCGTTTTGGACGCATCCGCGCATTACCGTGACGCCACACACCTCGGCGCGGACCTTGCGCAGCGAAAGCATCGCGCAAATCGTGGGCAAAATCCAGGCGCTGGAGCGGGGCGAGCCGGTGGCCGGCGTCGTGGATCTGGCGCGCGGTTACTGATCTCGCGCTGCGGCCACGGTCTTGCCGCCGCATATTTTTTTCTGGTTCACCGTTTACTTTGAGGTCGTCCCATGTCCATTCCCTCCCGCGTCAACATCCTTGAAGTCGGCCCGCGCGACGGCCTGCAAAACGAAAAGCAGCCGGTGCCCGCCGCCATCAAGGTCGAGCTGGTGCATCGCCTGCAAGAAGCGGGCTTCACGCAAATCGAAGTCACCAGCTTTGTCAGCCCCAAGTGGGTGCCGCAAATGGCGGACAACGCGCAAGTGATGGCCGGCATTGCGCGCAAACCGGGCGTGCGCTACTCGGTGCTCACGCCCAATATGCAAGGGCTGGAAGCAGCCCTAGCAAGCAAGCCCGACGAGATCGTGGTGTTTGGCGCGGCCAGCGAGGCGTTTAGCCAAAAGAACATCAACTGCAGCATCAGCGAGAGCATGGAGCGCTTTCGCCCGGTGGTGGCCGCTGCGCTGGCCCAAGGCGTAGCGGTGCGCGGCGCCATATCGTGCGCGCTGGGTTGCCCGTATGAGGGGGAGATTGCGCCTGAGCGCGTGGCCCTGGTGGCGCGCCTGATGCGCGAGATGGGCGTGCAACACATCGGCGTGGCCGACACCATTGGCGTGGGCACGCCACGCAAGGTGCAGGCGGCACTGGAAGCGGCGCTGCGCCACTATCCGCTAGACGCCGTGTCGGGCCACTTTCATGACACCTATGGCCAAGCGCTGGCCAATACCCTGGCGGCGCTGGAGCTGGGTATTGCCAGCTTTGACACCTCGGTGGCCGGCCTGGGCGGCTGCCCCTATGCCAAGGGCGCCACCGGCAACGTGGCCACCGAAGACGTGGTGTTCATGCTGCACGGCATGGGCATTGACACTGGCATTGACCTGGAGCGGCTGCTGGACGCCAGCGCCTTTATCAGCGGCTTTTTGCAGCGTGTGCCAAACTCGCGGGCTGCCACTGCCCTCTTGAACCGCCGCAATGCCACCTGACGCCCCTTCACATTCATCGCCCCGCGCCGAGCGCCCGCAGCGCCGGGCCAAAGCCGACCCGGCCACACAATATCTGCGCTTGCTGACCGCGCGCCTGCCCGAGGCGCTGGCTGCGCCCTACGCACCGCCGTCACCCTGTATTTCGGTCTGCCAGATGGACGCACAAACCGGCTGGTGCCTGGGCTGCCTGCGCAGCATCGAAGAAATCGGCGCATGGTCCACCAATACCGACCAGGACAAACGCGCTGTCTGGCAGCGCATTGGTGAACGACTGGAGTTTTTGAAATGAAGCAAATCACGTTTTTTCTGGACTTTATTTCGCCCTACGCCTACCTGGCGTTCAAGGCGCTGCCCCAGGCCCTGGAAGGCCTGAGCTACGGCGTGCGCTACCAGCCGGTGTTTTTGGGCGGGCTGCTCAAGGCCAAGCAGCAAATGGGGCCGGCCGAAGTTCCCATGAAGCGTGAGTGGGTGTACCGCCAGTCGCAGTGGCTGGCGCAGGCCCAAGGCGTTCGGCTGGATTTGCCTGCGGCCCATCCGTTCAATCCGCTGGGCTTGCTGCGCCTGGCCGTGGCCAGCGATCCCCAAGGCAACCCGAACCGCTATGTCTGCGAAACCCTGTTCCGCCATGTCTGGGAAGGCGGACTCGACGCTGCCGACGCCCAGCGCTTGCAATCCCTGACTACTGAGTTGGCACCCGCGCGCGACCCCAGCAGCGACGAGGTGCGCGACCAGCTCAAAGCCCATACCGACAGCGCCATCGCCCAGGGCGTGTTTGGCGTGCCGAGTTACGCCGTGGATGGCAAGGTGTTGTGGGGCTCGGACGCACTGCCCATGCTGCGTGATTGCGTGGCCGGTGGTGCCTGGTTTAGCGGTGCGGATTGGGAAAAGGCAGCGCAACTTCCTTCAGGCATCCCTAGCCGCAAGGCCTGATCCGGCGCAGACGACAAAGTTTTCATCTATGAATCTCAATACCTGGTGGCTGTTTTTCGGCATGACCTTTGTGGTATCAGCCACGCCCGGCCCCAACATGATGCTGGTGATGAGCAGCAGTGCGCGATTTGGCGTGCGGGCTGCCGTGGCGACCATGGTCGGCTGCATGAGTTCACTGCTGGTGATGATGAGCGTTTCGGCCGCAGGTCTGGGGGCTTTGCTGCATGCCTTTCCGGCGGTCTTTGATGTCCTGCGCCTGGTGGGCGCGGCTTATCTGGCCTATCTTGGCGTCATGTCTTGGCGTGCACCGGTGCGCGAAGGCGCCCCCTACCCACAAGCGCCAGCGCCAACGGCGAGTCACAGTGCCTGGGCGCTGTACCGCCAAGGCGCCATGGTGGCTGCCAGCAACCCCAAGGCTATGCTGTTTGCCGCCGCCTTTTTTCCCCAGTTCATTCATGCAGACAGTGCGCCTCTGCCGCAGTTCGCCATTTTGCTGGCCACCTTCACCGTGATTGAGGTGTCCTGGTATTTTGTCTACGCATTTAGCGGACACAAGCTGTCGCATTTCCTGCAGCACCCGCACGTCATGCGCATGTTTAACCGGGTCACCGGCGGCGTTTTTATCGGCTTTGCCGGGCTGATGGCCGCCGTGCGGGATTAGGCGCAACTGCTCCTGCGAGTGGCATTGCCCGCCATTGCCACGCAGTATTTTTGAAAATGCCGCCGAAATCCGCAAAAGCATCGAAATATTTTGAATAAATGTGCGGAAAAAGCCTTCTGTAAAAAGCGGCGAGGGCAGCGGAAAAGTACTTCAAAACCCTGCATTTTTCGCATGACGAAAATAGTTCCAAGGGTTAACGCGGGTGCTGTAAGTTTCGGTTCAGAACTCAGCAAGTTTGCGCGCGGCAAATGTCAGAGTACCGTCAGCAGTCGCAACAATAGTGCGCTGCATTCAACAAGCATGTTGTTGGAAATTTCAATAGGAGACACAAACTATGGCAACAGTAGCCGCACGTCCGATGTCTGCGGAAGAGAAGAAAGTTATCTTCGCTTCCTCACTCGGCACCGTTTTTGAGTGGTACGACTTTTATCTGTACGGTTCTTTGGCAGCCATTATTGCCAAGCAGTTTTTCAGTGGCCTGGACGAAGGTTCGGCTTTCATTTTTGCGCTGCTGGCCTTCGCCGCCGGTTTCATCGTGCGGCCCTTCGGCGCGCTGGTGTTTGGCCGCTTGGGTGACATGATTGGCCGTAAGTACACCTTCTTGGTCACCATCCTGATCATGGGCTTGTCGACTTTTATCGTCGGTATCTTGCCTAACTACGCATCCATTGGCGCAGCCGCTCCCATCATCCTGATCGCCCTGCGCATGTTGCAAGGTTTGGCGCTCGGCGGTGAATACGGTGGCGCTGCCACCTATGTGGCCGAACACGCGCCCCAGGGCAAGCGTGGCGCTTACACCGCGTGGATCCAGACCACTGCCACCTTGGGCCTGTTCCTCAGCCTGATGGTGATTTTGGGCACCCGTACGGCCATCGGCGAAGACGCCTTTGCCGAGTGGGGCTGGCGTGTTCCTTTCGTCGTTTCTATCTTGCTTTTGGGCGTTTCGGTGTATATCCGCTTGTCCATGAACGAGTCGCCCGCCTTCACCAAAATGAAGGCCGAAGGCAAGACATCCAAAGCGCCGCTGAGCGAGTCTTTTGGCCAATGGAAAAACCTGAAGATCGTGATCTTGGCCCTGATCGGCTTGACCGCGGGCCAGGCCGTGGTCTGGTACTCGGGTCAGTTCTACGCCTTGTTCTTCTTGACGCAAGCCCTGAAGGTGGACGGCCCTACCGCCAACGTGATGGTGGCCGTGTCATTGGTGATTGGTACGCCTTTCTTTATCGTGTTTGGTGCGCTGTCGGACAAGATTGGCCGCAAGCCCATCATTTTGGCCGGTTGCTTTTTGGCTGCTGTGACCTACTTCCCGGTGTTTACTGCCTTGACCAAGGCCGCCAACCCCGACTTGGCCGCTGCCCAAGCCACCTCCAAGGTGACAGTGACTGCCGACCCGGCCGAGTGCTCGTTCCAGTTCAACCCCACTGGCACCAAGAAGTTCACTTCTTCATGCGACATCGCCAAGCAGAAGCTTGCTTCCGCTTCGGTGAGCTATGACAACGTGGTGGCGCCTGCTGGCACTGCTGCCGTGATCAAAGTGGGTGACACCGAAGTGCTGACGGCTGTGACGCCAGAAGACATCGCTGCGGCCAAAGACGGCGCAGAAAAGAAACTCGCCGAGCTCAACGCCGCCGAGCCCAAAGACGCTAAGGCAATTGCTGCTGCCACTGCCCGCGTCAAAGCTTTGAGTGGCGAGAAAACGGCCAAGGATGCCGTGCTCTCGGGCAAATTGAGCGCTGCGCTCAAGGCCGCCAACTACCCCACCAAGGCTGACATGGCCAAGTTTGACAAGGTTACTGTCATCGTCATCCTCACCTACCTGGTGTTGCTGGTCACGATGGTGTACGGTCCGATTGCCGCCATGCTGGTTGAGATGTTCCCCACCCGCATTCGTTACACGTCTATGAGCTTGCCTTACCACATCGGTAACGGCTGGTTCGGCGGCTTGTTGCCAACGACTGCGTTTGCGATCGTGGCCCAAACCGGCAATATGTACAACGGTCTGTGGTACCCCATCATCATTGCGGGTGCTACGGTGGTGATTGGTGGCTTGTTCATCAAGGAAACCAAAGACGTGGACATTTACGCCAACGACTAAGGTTTCGACCAACTCGGTCACAGCCCCGGCGTCTTGCGCCGGGGCTGTTTACTAGGCTCTCATTACGGGGGCCTTTTTTATTCAAGGAAATGTGTATGTGGAAAATTGCAGTGGGTTTTGCGGTATTTGCGGGTCTGGCCTTGTTCATCCTGAGTAAGGGCGGCGACATTGACATGAGTGGCGAAAAGCACGGTGACACCATCCAAACCGAGGCGCCTGCCGCGCCTGCAGCAGCCAAAGCTACCAGCGCGCCATAAAAGCACCGCCCCCAGGTGCGCATGGCCTGTGCGCGCTGCCTTGCTGGCCCTGGCCAGCGGCTTTTCCTGAATGGAAACCTGCGCGCCAAGGGTAATGCGCAACTCCTAGAATGCTTCTCCCCATCTCCAGAGAGCATTCACTATGTCCCAGGGCACCATCCGCATTCGCGGGGCGCGGCAGCACAATCTCAAGAACCTTGACCTGGACATTCGCACCGGCGAACTGACGGTGGTGACCGGGCCGAGTGGCTCGGGCAAGTCCAGTCTGGTGTTTGACACCCTGTACGCCGAAGGCCAGCGCCGCTATGTGGAAACCTTTTCAGCCTACGCGCGCCAGTTTCTGGACCGCATGGACAAGCCCGCCGTAGACAAGGTTGAGGGCGTGCCCCCGGCCATTGCCATCGACCAGACCAATCCGGTCCGCAGTTCGCGCTCCACCGTTGGGACGATGACCGAGCTCAACGACCACCTCAAGCTCTTGTTCTCCCGCGCGGGCAGCCTGTTTGACCAGGATACTGCGCTGCCAGTGCAACACGACACGCCCGAGACGATTTACACCGAACTCGCCCGGCTTGCTGCTGCCCAGGGCAACCCGCGCCTGGTCCTGACCTTTCCGGTGGAGCTGCCCGCCCAAACCAGCGCCGACGAGTTGGCCCAGTGGCTCAGCGCCAGCGGCTTTACCCGCGTCCACGCCGAACGCGAAGTGACAGCTAAATTGGGGTCAGATTCCAATTTAACGGCCAAATCTAGCGCCGCCAAAGGCAAAAAGGCCGAATCTGCAGCGCCGGCGGCGGTGCGCAAGGTACTGGACGTGGTGGCGGACCGGTTTCGCATGCAAGGTGCTGACAAGGCGCGGGTGTTGGAGGCGATCGAGCTGTCGCTTAAACGCGGCAGCGGGCGCTTGAACGTGTACGTGCTGCCGGACGCGGATGCCTCTGTCCCCGCTCCCACCGATGCGGCGCCCAACTGGCGCTTCTCCACCGGCTTGCATTGCCCCAGCAGCGACCGGCGTTACACCGACCCGATTGCGTCCATGTTTTCCTTCAACTCCGCTGTGGGCGCCTGCGAAGCTTGCCGTGGTTTTGGGCGCGTGGTGGGTGTGGACTACGGCCTGGTCATCCCCAACGACAAGCTCACCCTGCGGGCGGGCGCCGTCAAGCCCATGCAAACCCCGGCTTGGCAGGAATGCCAGGACGACCTGATGCGCCACGCCGAGGCCGCAGGCATTCCGCGCGATACGCCTTGGTACAAGCTCACGCCCGAGCAGCAGCACTGGGTGCTCAAAGGTTCACCGAACTGGAACGGCAAGTGGAACCAGCACTGGTTTGGCGTGGACCGCTTTTTTGAATACCTGGAAACCAAGGCCTACAAGATGCACATCCGCGTGCTTTTGTCCAAGTACCGCAGCTACACGCCCTGTGGCACCTGCGGCGGCGCGCGCCTCAAGACCGAAAGCCTGCTCTGGCGCATCGGCACCAAGGCGCAGGCCGACACGGTGATGGCCCCGGCCAAACGCTTTTTGCCCCAGGGCGTGAAGTGGACCCGCGCCCAACTGGAAAGCCTGCCCGGCCTGTGCCTGCACGACATGATGCTGATGCCGCTAGACAAGCTAAGGATGTTTTTCGACTCCCTGCGGGTGAACGAAGCAGCGCTGGGGGCTGGGGCGGGTGACGATTTGTGCTCGCACCATGAGGAACCCGCCCCAGCCCCCAGCGCCGCCCGGTCGGAGGCAGAAACCAAAACCCTCAAACTGCTGCTAGAAGAAATCACCACCCGCCTGAAATACCTGTGCGAAGTCGGCATCGGCTACCTTACGCTCGACCGCCAAAGCCGCACGCTCAGCGGCGGCGAAGTGCAGCGCATCAACCTGAC
>CANCJD010000070.1 GCA_947378275.1 Comamonadaceae bacterium | reverse complement strand
AACCAATGCAGGCCAACAAACCCGCACCGCAACAACTCGCAGGTAGCACCGTAGCCGGGGCGACAAAACCAAATCGGCTGTTAAAGCCCCCCTTCGCCCCGGTGGGGGCGAAGGGGCGGAGGGGATGGGGGGAAAAACCAGAAGTCATGTTCAGTGCGCCACCCCAGCCGCCCCATGCTCATCAATCAAATGCCCGGTATTGAACCGGTTCAAATCAAACGCGGCATTCAGCGCGTGCGGCCGGTCTTGCGCAATCGTGTGCGCCATCACCCAGCCCGAACCCGGCGTGGCCTTGAAACCGCCGGTGCCCCAACCGCAGTTGAAGTACAGGCCCTTGATATGCGTCTTGGAAATGATGGGGCAGGCGTCGGGCGCCACGTCCACAATGCCGCCCCACTGGCGGTTCATGCGCACCCGGCGGAAGATGGGGAACAGCTCGCAAATGGCTTGCAGCGTGTGCTCAATCACCGGGAACGAACCGCGCTGGCCGTAGCCCACATAACTGTCAATGCCCGCGCCAATCACCAAGTCGCCCTTGTCGGACTGGCTGGCGTAGGCGTGGATGGCGTTGGACATCACCACGGTGTGCAAAATCGGTTTCATGGGCTCGGACACCAACGCCTGCAATGGGTGACTCTCGAGCGGCAAGCGGATGCCGGCCATGTCCGCAATCACCGTGCTGTGGCCAGCGGCCACCACGCCAATTTTCTTGCTCTTGATTACGCCGCGCGTGGTCTCGATGCCCACCACCTGGTCGCCCTCGCGCTGCACGCCAATGACTTCGCAGTTCTGGATGATGTCCACGCCCAGGCGGTCGGCGGCGCGGGCAAAGCCCCAGGCAATCGCGTCGTGGCGCGCCACGCCACCGCGCGGCTGAAAGGACGCGCCCATCACGGGGTAGCGCAAGCTGTTGCTGGTGTTCATGATCGGCACCATGGCCTTGATCTCTTCGGGGCTGAGCACCACGCCGTCCACGCCATTCAAGCGGTTGGCGTTGACGCGGCGGTGGATGTCGCGCATGTCTTGCAGCGAGTGGCCCACATTCATCACGCCGCGCTGGCTGAACATGGTGTTGTAGTTCAGCTCTTGCGACAGGCCTTCCCACAGTTGCAGCGCTTTCTCGTACAGGTGCGTGGCGTCGTCCCACAGGTAGTTGGAGCGCACTATTGTTGTGTTGCGCGCGGTGTTGCCGCCGCCCAACCAGCCGCGCTCCACAACGGCAATATTGCGCATGCCGTGTTCTTTGGCCAGGTAGTAAGCGGTGGCCAAGCCGTGTCCGCCGCCGCCCACAATGATGGCGTCGTAACTGGCCTTGGGCGCAGGACTGCGCCATTGTTTTTGCCAGTTCTCGTGGTAAGACATGGCATTGCGCGCGAGCGCGAAGATGGAAAAGTGACTCACAGGATTTCTTTCATCACAGGGCTGCTAAGGAAAATGGGGCGCAGGGCGGTCTGATTCCGGGGATGTGACAAGTCGTTCAGCACTCAATCACATTCACAGCCAAACCGCCACGGCTG
Source organism: Comamonadaceae bacterium (assembly GCA_947378275.1). Classification (GTDB taxonomy): domain Bacteria; phylum Pseudomonadota; class Gammaproteobacteria; order Burkholderiales; family Burkholderiaceae_C; genus Allorhodoferax. Next base: position 9,705 of record CANCJD010000070.1, on the reverse strand, counting down.
GTCTCTTTGTATTTTGTCATCATGTCGCGCCCGGTATCGCGCATGGTTTTGATCACTTGGTCGAGCGACACAAAGTGCGTGCCGTCGCCGCGCAGTGCCATGCGCGCGGCGTTAAGCGCCTTGACCGAGCCCATGGCGTTGCGCTCAATGCACGGTATCTGCACGCGACCGCCCACCGGGTCACAGGTCAGGCCCAGGTTGTGTTCCATGCCGATCTCAGCTGCGTTTTCTACCTGCATGGGCGTGCCACCGGTCACGGCCGCCAAACCGGCTGCAGCCATGGAGCAGGCCACGCCCACTTCGCCTTGGCAACCGACTTCGGCGCCACTGATCGAGGCGTTTTCTTTGTACAAGAGGCCAATGGCGCCAGCGGTGAGCAAAAAGTCGCGGATGCCTTCTTGGTTGGCGCCTGAGCAAAAGCGGTCGTAGTAATGCATCACCGACGGCACGATGCCCGCCGCGCCGTTGGTGGGCGCGGTAACCACGCGGCCACCAGCGGCGTTTTCTTCGTTCACCGCCATGGCGTAAACGTTCACAAAATCAAGGATGGTGAGCTGGTCTTTGAGCGCCTGCTCGGGGCGGCTGCTCAAAGACCGGTGCAGCTCGGCGGCGCGGCGCTTGACCAGCAGGTTGCCGGGCAAATGGCCTTCGGTGCGGATGCCGCGCTCTACGCAGGCCTTCATGGCGTCCCAAATGCGGTCCAGGCCGGCGTTGAGTTCAGCGTCGGTGCGCCAAGACAGCTCGTTGGCGCGCATGACCTGCGCAATCGACAGGCCGCTGCCCGCGCAAATCGCCAAGAGCGCGTCGCCGCTGGCAAACGGAAAACGCACCTTGGTCGGGTCAGGCACGATGCGCGGCACCTCGCCGGTGCTGGCGTTTTGGGCGTCCGCCACCTCTTGCGACACCACAAAGCCGCCGCCCACCGAAAAGTAGCGCCGCTCTTGCAGCAGAGCGCCATCGGCGTCAAACGCCATGAACTTCACGCCGTTAGGGTGATAAGACAAGGTCTCGCGGCGCAGGAAAAGCAGGTCCGTCTTCTCAGCAAAGGCGATCTCTTTGCGGCCGTTGACGCACAGGGATTTGGACGCGCGCATGGCCTTGATGCGGCTGGTGATGGCATCGGGGTCAATGGTGTCGGGCTGCGCGCCTTCTAGGCCGAGCATGACGGCGGTGTCGGTGCCGTGGCCTTTGCCGGTCGCGCCGAGCGAACCGTAGAGGCGAACCTCAATGCGCACGGTCGCATCCATCTGGCCATCGACCTGCAAGGCCTGGGCAAACAGGGCGGCTGCCTTCATCGGGCCCACGGTGTGGGACGAAGACGGGCCAATGCCAATCTTGAACAGGTCAAAAACGCTCAGGGCCATTGCGGGTGCTCTCCAGTTGCAGCGCGGGTGTGCCATGTGCAGGCGCAACCAAAGGTCGCGCGCCATGGCGTGACCGGCATTGTGCGCAGCAGCGCCCCGGCGCAGGTGTTCGCTTTACGACGCGCGAGTGCGCTCATGCGACACCGCGCACTCTGAATACCGGCTTGGGCTCAGCAGGTGCGCAGGCCGCCGCCGGCCTGACGTTTGCATACAAGTGCGGGTCGCATAGGGGCTATAGTGCCAGCATGCGCCTGCCGATACTTTGCGCATCGCTGATGGTGCGCACCCGCGCGCTCGCTAGGAGACGAACATGGACGAAGTCATCACCCCCGCTGCCAGCCCAGAGGCCGCCGCCCCCCGCAACCGCCGCACCGCCGGTGGCCGCGAAGCCAAACGCGCCGCGCGCAGCGCGCGCAGCGGCTACACCGTGCCTTACATCACGCGCAAGGTGCCGTATTACGAAGTGTTGGACGAAGAAGGCCTGGCGATCATCGAATACAACGCCGACACCATTTTGGAAGAAGTCGGCATTGATTTCCGCGACGACGCCGAAGCGCTGGACATCTGGCGCAAGGCCGGGGCCGACGTCAAAGGCGAACGCGTGCGCATGCCGCGTGGTATGTGCCGCGCCCTGGTGCAGGCCAGCGCCCCGCGCGAATTCACCCAGCACGCCCGCAACCCGGCCAACAACGTCGTCATTGGCGGCAAAAACACCGTGTTTGCCCCCGCCTACGGCTCGCCCTTTGTACGCGACCTGGACAAAGGCCGCCGCTACGCCACCATTGAAGACTTCCAGAACTTCGTGAAGCTGGCCTACACCGCCAATTCCCTGCACCACTCGGGCGGCACGATTTGCGAGCCGGTTGATCTGCCGGTCAACAAGCGCCATTTCGACATGGTGTACTCGCACATGAAGTACAGCGACAAGCCCTATATGGGCTCAGTCACCCACCCCGACCGCGCCCGCGACACGGTCGAGATGTCCAAGGCGCTGTTTGGCGACAACTACCTTGATCCGCTGACCGGCAAGCCCAAGACGGTCTGTATCAGCCTCATCAACGCTAACTCGCCCATGACTTTTGACGACACCATGCTCGGTGCGGCCAAGGTCTATGCGCGCGCCAACCAGGCCACCATCATCACGCCCTTCATCTTGGCGGGCGCCATGTCGCCGGTCACGGTGGCAGGCACCTGCGCCCAGACCCTGGCCGAAGCGCTGGCGGGCATGGCCTTTGTGCAACTGGTCAACCCCGGTGCGCCGGTGGTGCTGGGCAGCTTTGCGTCGAGCATTTCCATGCAGTCAGGCGCGCCCACCTTTGGCACGCCCGAGCCAGCCCTGGTGCTGTACGTGATGGCGGCGCTGGCGCGCCGCGTGGGCGTGCCCTTTCGCTCGGGTGGCGGTCTGTGCGGCTCCAAAATTGCGGATGCGCAAGCCGCGTCTGAGGCGGCCAACACCATGCTGCCAACCTGCCTGGGCGGCGTTAACTTCGTGTTGCACGCGGCCGGCTGGTTGGAGGGCGGCTTGTCCATGGGCTATGAGAAGTTCATCATGGACTGCGACCAGGCCGGCATGATGCACACCTTGCTCGCAGGCGTAGACGTGTCCGAGAACGGCCAGGCCATGGATGCCATCCGCGAGGTGGGCCCAGGCAAGCACTTTTTAGGCTGCGCCCACACCCAGGCCAATTTCGAGAGCGCGTTTTACCGCTCGCCCATTACCGACAACAACAGTTTCGAGCAGTGGGAAGCCGAAGGCGGCGTCGACCTGTCGGTGCGCGCCAATGCGCTGTGGAAAAAGCAGCTGGCGGAATACGAAGCGCCTGCCCTGGACCCCGCTGCCGACGAAGCGGTGCTGGACTACATGAACCGCCGCAAGGCCTCGTTCCCCGACTCCAACGTCTAATAGCTCAACCGGACCGGGCGCCATCCACGCCCGCCAACAAAAACGGCGCCTCGGCGCCGTTTTTGTTGGTTTTAACGAACCTCAGGCCGCAGCCGTCTGCCGCTTGGCCATGACCTCATCCAACCAATCCACGCGCATTTCAGGCACGGCGGTAATCAGCTTTTGGGTGTAGGCGTGCTCAGGGTGGTCAAAGATTTTGTCAGTCTCGTCAAAGGCGACAAACTGGCCTTGCAGCATCACGGCCGTGCGGTGCGCAATGCGATGCACCACGTCCAAGTCGTGTGTGATGAGCACATAAGACAAGCCCAACTCGCGTTGCAGCTTGCGCAAGAGCGTCAAGATTTCTTCAGCCACCAGCGGATCAAGTGCCGAAGTGGGTTCGTCCAGGATGATGAGGTCGGGCTTGGCCGCCAAGGCGCGGGCAATACAGACACGCTGCTTTTGCCCGCCCGAGAGCTGGCCGGGGCGGCGCTGTAAAAAGTCTTCAGGCAACTCCACCAGCGCCATCAGCTCTTTGGCGCGCGCCAGCACCGCGGCACGGCCTGCGCCAAAGTAAAACTCCACCGGGCGGCCAATGATGTCGAGCAGGCTTTGGCGCGGATTGATGGCCACGTCCGGAATCTGGTAGACGAGCTGAATAGTGCGCTTAAGTTCTTTGCTGCGGCTGTTAAGGGCCGGGGGAAGCGCCTTGTTCTGGAACAGAATTTCGCCACTGCGCGGCATGAGCAGGCCGGTAATGATGCGCGCCAGGGTGGATTTGCCCGAGCCCGACTCACCCACCACCGCCACGGTTTCGCCGCGTTTGACGTCCAGGGACACGCCGCGCACCACATGAAAATCACCGTAGTAGGCGTGGCAGTCTTTGATGGACAGCACGGTCTCACTCTGCACGGTAGCGGCCACGGCGCGCTCGCTGGCTGCGGCGCCCCGCACTGCCACCAGGCGGGCCGTGTAGTCTTGGTTGGCGTGGTGAAGTATTTGGGGCGTCAGACCCTCTTCCACTTCTTTGCCGTGGCGCAGCACCTTGATGCGGTCGGCCACCTGCGCCACCACCGCCAGATCGTGGGTGATGTAGAGCGCCGCCGTGTGGTACCGGTGTATCAACGACTTAAGCAAGATCAGCACTTCGATTTGTGTGGTCACGTCCAGCGCCGTGGTGGGTTCGTCGAGCACGAGCACATCCGGCCGGCACGACATGGCCATGGCCGCCATGGCGCGCTGCAGTTGCCCGCCCGACACCTGGTGCGGGTAGCGTTTGCCAAAGTTGAGTGGGTCCGGCAGATCCAGCGCAGTAAACAGTTCGCAGGCCCAGACTTCGGCCTCGGGCCGGGTCATCAGTTTGTGCAACACCGGGGCTTCGCAGACCTGGTCCATCAGGCTGTGCGCCGGATTGAATGCAGCAGCAGCCGACTGGGCAATATAGGCAATGCGCTTGCCGCGCATCTGGCGCCGGCCTTCGGCATCCAGGGCGCGGATATTGACACCGCCCAAGACCACTTCGCCACCGGCAATGTGCAAGCCCGCGCGGGCGTACACCATGCTGGACAAGCCAATGGTGGATTTGCCCGCACCGCTCTCGCCGATCAGGCCCAGCACTTCGCCTTTGCGCAGTTGCAGATCCACGTTGTCAACGATCACGTTGCCCGCCACGCTTTCCAGGCGCAGGCCCTTGATGTTCAGAATGAATGGTTCGTCCATGGCCGCTGTCTTTCTTAGAGTTCGGCTTGCGCGCCGGAGGGACGCGCGTCGATGGACAGCATCCAGTCCACCACCAGGTTGACCGACACGGTGAGCAGCGCAATGGCCGTGGCGGGATAGATCGGTGCCATCATGCCGAAGTTAATGGCCGCAGCGTTCTCGCGCACCATGCCGCCCAGGTCGGCGTAAGGCGGCTGGATGCCCAGACCCAAAAACGACAGGCCGGCAATAAACAAAAAGTTAAAGCAAAAGCGCAGGCCAAACTCGGACACCAGCGGCGCCCAGGCGTTGGGCAAAATCTCGCGGGTAATCACCCACCACAGTCCTTCACCGCGCAGGCGGGCGGCCTCGACATATTCCATTACCGTGAGGTTCATGCCCAGGGCGCGCGACAGGCGAAACACGCGGGTGGAATCGAGCACCGCAATCGTCATGATCAGCACCGGAATGCTCGAACCAAACACACCCAAAATAATGAGCGCAAAAATCAGGCTGGGGATGGACAACATCACGTCCACCAAGCGGGTGAAAAAAACGTCCACCCAGCCACCCACCACGGCGCTGACCAGCCCGGTCAGGATGCCAATAAGAAAGGACAAGGTGGTGATGGCCAGCGCCACGCCAATCGTCATGCGGCTGCCGTACATCATGCGGGTCAGCATGTCGCGGCCGATCTGGTCAGCGCCGAAAAGCATCTTGACCGAGGGCTCGTCCCAGGTACCTCCCACATTGGCCGACTCGGAATACGGCGCAATCCAGGGCGTGAAAAGGGATACCAGAATAAATATGCCGATAACGGCCAGGCCAAAGGCGGCAGAGGCGGTCAGCTTGTGTCCAAAAAGTTTCATGGTGTGTCGGTAACGAATGAGGTCTTAGCGCCGGTGGCGCAGACGCGGGTTGACCAAAATCACCAGGATATCGGCCAGCGTGTTGAGCATCACAAAAACGGTCGCAAAGGTCAGGCCACAGGCCTGGATGACGGGCACGTCGCGCTTGGACACCGCGTCCACCATGTACTGTCCCAGACCGGGGTAGACGAATACCGCCTCGATCACCACCACTCCCACCACCAGATAGGCCATGTTCAAGGCAATGACGGTGATGATGGGCGCGGCCGCATTGGGCAGCGCGTGGCGCACGATCACGCGTCGGCGCGGTGCGCCTTTGAGGAAGGCCATCTCGATATAAGGCGTGGACATGACCGAAAGCACCGAGCTGCGCGTCATGCGCAGCATGTGGGCGGCCACCAGCAGCGTGAGTGTGAGCGCGGGCAACGTGGTCTGGTAGACCCGCTCGCCAAAACTCATGCCGTTGGACACCATGGCCAGCGACGGGAACCACTGCACATTGACTGCAAAAAAGATGATCAGGAGGTAGGCGATAAAGAACTCGGGCAAGGAAATGGCGATCAAGGTCACCACATTGGCCAGCCGATCCGACCATTTACCTTCGTTGATCGCCGACAGCACGCCCAAGCCAACCGAAAGCGGAATAGCGATGACGGCGGCATAACCGGCCAAAAACAGGGTATTGCGCAATCGGGGAAGCAAGTCGCCAATGATGACGCGCTTGTTGGTCAAGGCCACGCCCAGGTCGCCATGCAGCGCGCCAACAAGCCAGTTCCAATAACGGAGATAGGCGGGAACGTCCAGGCCGAGTTCGCGGCGAAACACCACCAGCGCTTCGGGCGTGGCACCTTGGCCCAACACGGCAGAGGCCACATCGCCCGGAAGAATTTGGGTGCAGACAAAAATCAGCACCGATACCGCAAACAGGGTCAGGATGCCCAGAAGCAGTCGGTTAACAATCAGCTTTGCCATGAGGTGCCATGTGTAGTGAAAAATCGCGTTCCTGTTCGGACGCCCTTACAAACTTGCTCCGTGAGCGAGAGTAACAAAATATAGAGTAAAAAAAGGGGTCAGGCGCGAACCCAACCCCTCTTCACTTACCGCATGGCGACACCGGCTGTTACCAGACCGGCATCGCTACTACTTTAGGCGAACCAGCCTTTTTCAGGGATGCGGTCATCACCCATGTCGTAGCGACCCGAAGGGGTCAGACCGTGCAGCTTGGTGCTGTGCGCGTCCAGGTAATCCTGCACTGCGTAGTTGATCATGCCAGCGTTTTGCGACACGAGTTCCTGGCAGCGGGAATACATTTCCTGGCGTTTCTTCTGGTCGATTTCGACACGTGCTGCTTCCAGCGTCTTGCTGAAATCGGCATTTTCGAAATGGCTGTCGTTCCAGGGGTTGCCCTTGCCACCGTAGAAAGTCGAGGTGAGCTGGTTGTCGATGGTGGGACGGTTGCCCCAGTACACCGCGCAGAAAGGCTGCTTGAGCCAGACGTTGTCCCAGTAGCCGTCGCCAGAGACGCGCTTCAAGTCCAGGTTGATACCGGCCTTGGAGAGCGACTCTTGGAAGATCTGGCCTGCGTCAGTGGCGCCAGAGAATGCGCCTTCGGACACTTGCAACTCGATCGCGCCGGTGTGGCCCGATTTTTTCATGTGGAACTTGGCTTTTTCTGGGTCAAAGCGGTTCATGGGTTGCTTGGCGTCATAGAACTTCATCTTGGGTCCGACGCAGTTGTCGTTACCGATGGATGCGTAGCCGCTGTAGACGTTGTCCACGATTTTTTGGCGGTCGATACCAAACTTCATAGCCAGCATGACGTCGCGATTGTTGAACGGCGACTTGTCGGTGTGTGCCACGAAGCAGAAGCGGTTGCCCATGCCTGGTGTGCGCGACACTTTGACCGCTGGGTTTTTGGCCAACAGTGCAGCAGTCTTGGGGCTCACGCGGTTGATGATGTCCACGGTGCCAGTTTGCAGGGCGGTGGTGCGCTGGTTGGCGTCGCCGATGTAGATCAGTTCTACACGGTCGAAGTTGCCGCGGTTGGGCTTCCAGTAGTTACCAGGCTTGCGCTTGAAGGTCGCACGCACGCCGGGCTGGAATTCGTCGAGCGTGAAGGCGCCGGTGCCATCGGGCTTGCTGAAGTCTTTGAAACCGTTGGGCACCACGATGATGTGGTAGTCGCTCAGGTTGAAAGGCAAGTCAACATTGCCCTTGTTCATGGTGATTTGCACCTGGGTAGCAGACAGCTTCTTGATCTCTTTGATGTCCGCCAGCAGCGCTTTGGCGGGAGACTTGGTCTCGCCGCGGTGCATGTTGATGGAGTAGATGACGTCGTCAGCATCCAGCGTCTTGCCGGAAGTGAAGGTGATGCCCTTGCGCACGTTGAAGATCCACTCGGCAGCGCCGGGCTTGACTTCCCAGCTCTCGAACAGCTCGGGGGTGGCGTCGCCATTGTCGGCCACTTCCACCAGGTTGTTCCAGAGCATCAGGCTCATGGTGATTGGGATGGAGTCTGCGTAGGTCAGGGGATCAAGGCTGTCCGAAGGCGAGCCGCCTTCCATGCCCATGCGCAGCGTGCCGCCTTTTTTGGGCGCGCTTTGCGCCATGGCGGGTGTGACGCCGAAGGTGGACGCCAAGCCAACCGCAGACGCTCCGAGAATCAGTTGACGACGGTCGAGGATGATGCCCGCGTCGCTGGTGGTTTCGACATTTGCCATTTTTGAAGTTCTCCAATCCAAGCAGATTAATAAACAGGTTCCAAGCTGCTTTGCCAATTGCGACAAAAGCACCAGGAGGGGAATGCAAACCGATTTGCGTCCTGCGGGCATAGTAATGCAAAGTTTTGCCCGTCTCAAGGTGAACGTATTGGCATATTCCCTTAGTGAAGGCCGGTTTTTACCCTCGTGCGGCAATTCTTGAAATTGTTTGCTTCGCCATTTGGCGCAATTTGCAAAGCTTCATTTGCATGCTGCAGTGCAACAGAATTTAACGAGAACGGGAGCGTTCGTCCTTGGGGCGAAGGCCAAAACGCCGACGGTAGGCCCGCGAAAAGTGCGAGGGCGTCGCAAAACCACAGGCCAGCGCAATCGCCATCACGCCCATATCGCTTTGTTCGAGCAACTGGCGGGCGCGGTCCAGGCGCAAGGAAAGGTAGAAGGCTGCTGGCGAGACCTGCAAATGCGTGGCAAACAGGCGCTCCATCTGGCGCCGGGTCACGCCTATCGTCGCAGCCAGGGCGTCTATCGCCATCACTTCTTCGAGGTGCGCTTGCATGGTCTGAATGGCCTGCACCAGTTTTTTGTCGTGCACGCCAAAGCGCGCCACCACTTCGGTGCGCTGGTGCTCGGACGGGCTGCGCACCGGGCCGTGCAAAAACTGCTCGGACACGGTGGCCGCCAGCGCCTGGCCGTGGCGTTGGCTGATCAGGGCCAGCACCATGTCCATGGCAGCTGTGCCCCCGGCGCAGGTGATGCGCCGCTCGCCCTGTTCAAACAGCTCTTGCGTCACGGTCAGGGTCGGGAAACGTTCCTTGAAGGCCGACTGCGCCTCCCAATGCAGTGTGACCGGGTGGCCGCCCAAGAGGCGCGCCTGCGCCAGCACAAAAGCGCCCGTATCAATCGCCCCCAGCGTGGCGCCCTGGCGGTCCAATTGGCGCAGCGCGTCGCCCAAGGCGCTTTGGTAATGCTGCAAGGGATTAAAACCGGCCACTACAAACAGCGTTTTCACCACTTGCGCGCAGTCCAGCGCCCCATCCACATTGAGCGACATGCCGTTGCTGGCGCGCACCGGGCCGCCGTCCTGGCTCAGGATTTTCCAGCGGTAGGCGTCGGGCACAAAGCGGTTGGCTACGCGCAGCGGTTCCACGGCCGAGGCAAAGCCCATGACCGAG
>CANCJD010000069.1 GCA_947378275.1 Comamonadaceae bacterium | reverse complement strand
CTGTCGCCAAAGGCTTTGGCGATCACCTCGTGCGGCTTGTTCAGGTGCTCGCAGGCGTAGACCAGGTAGCTGGCCGCCTGCATGGCCTCGGAGCCGCCAATGGACGCCAGGATGGCGGCCACCGCGTCGGCGTGGGCCAGGATGTTTTCACCGGTATCGAGCAGCGCGCCCGAGAGCAGGGGCTCAGCAAAGGCGCGCGCGCGCGCCAGCGCATCGGCTTGACCAGGCAAGCTGTCGGCAGTGGCAGCCAACAGGGCAGATGCGCCGCTGTTGTGGGCCTGGGTACCGTGGCGTTTCATGCTGCGCGGGACACCAATCGCCTCAGGCGCTCGGTGCGAACAAAAATGCCGCCACCGCATCGGTCTGGTCACGGGCCACCAGCGTGGGCGCATGACCCACCCCGGCAAACTCGACCAACCGCGCCTTGGGGCCACGCTGCGTCATTTGCAAAGCGGTGGATGGGGACAGCAAATCGGAGTCGGCACCACGGATCAGCAAGGTCTGGGCGGTAATGGCGTCATAGGCCTGCCACATCAGCGCCTCGCCCTGGGCGGCGGCATCCATCGTCATCTGGCCAAAGGGCAGCGCAATGGCCGGGTCGTAGTGCAGGGCATACACCGCCTCTTGCAAGGCGCCTTGTACTGCGCTGCTCACGCGCTTGAGCATGGGCTTGGACAATGCCAGCCACTGCGCTGGCGTATGCGGGCCAAAGCTGCTGGCAATCGCCCACATGGCGTCAGCCGCCTCTTGCTCGGACGCGAAATGCCCGCTCTTGCCCAGGTACTGGCCAATGCGCTGCAAGGCTGACCATTCGATGGTGGGGCCCACGTCGTTGAGCACCAGGCGGCGCACCGTCACACCCACGCTGGGCGCCAGGCTGCAAGCCACCATGCCGATCAGGCCGCCCATGCTGGTACCCACCCAGTCCAGGGTTTGGGGCTTGAGTTCGGCCAGCAGCGCCAGCAGGTCGCCGACATAGTTGGGAATCTGGTAGCCCATCGGGTCAGCCAGCCAGTCGCTTTTGCCGCGCCCCACCACATCGGGGCAGACCACGCGCAGTGCGCCACCAGCGTGCTCTACCAAGGCTTGTGCCAGCACGTCAAAGTCACGCCCTTGGCGCGTGAGGCCATGCACGCAAACCACGGTGTGGGCGGCATCCGCGTCGCCCCATTGCCAATAGGCCATGCGGTGCGGCTCTGGAGCGGTACAAGACAGGAAATGCAGGGTGGGCGTGGACATGCAGATGGGGCCGATCGGCGTAAGCACCAAACCGGGTGGCAGATTGATAATGTGTGCATCCTAATGGATGCGAAACCCCAGGGGCCTGGCCCCGTCTAGACACAAGGAACACCCCCATGCTCAAAGGCAAAACCGCCCTCGTTACCGGCTCCACCAGCGGCATTGGCTTAGGCCTGGCCAAAGCCCTGGCCGCCCAAGGCGCCAATATTGTGATGAACGGCTTTGGCGACATCGAAGGCCCCAAGGCCGAAATTGAAGCTTTTGGCGTAAAGGTCAGTTACCACGGCGCCGACATGAGCAAGCCCGCCGAGATTGAGGCCATGGTGCGCCACGCCGAGGCCACGTTTGGCGCGGTCGATATCTTGGTAAACAACGCCGGCATCCAGCACGTGGCGCGCGTTGAGAACTTTCCGCCGGAGCGCTGGGACGCGATTTTGGCCATCAACCTGAGCAGCGCTTTTCACGCCAGCCGCTTTGCGCTGCCGGGCATGCTCTCGCGCAACTGGGGCCGCATTCTGAACGTGGCATCCGTCCACGGCCTGGTGGCATCGGCGGAGAAATCGGCCTACGTGGCAGCCAAACATGGCCTGGTCGGCCTGACCAAAGTTACTGCGCTTGAAAACGCCACCACCGGCGTGACCTGCAACGCCATTTGCCCCGGCTGGGTGCTCACGCCCCTGGTGCAAAAGCAGGTGGACGCCAAAGCCGCCGCCTTGGGTGTGAGCAATGCAGAAGCCACTGCGCTGCTGCTGGGTGAAAAAGAACCCTCGCTGCAATTCACCACCCCCGAAGAGCTCGGCGCGCTGGCCGTGTTCTTGTGCTCCGCCGCTGGCAACAACGTGCGCGGCGTGGCCTGGAACATGGACGGAGGCTGGGCGGCGCAGTAATTGGTGGCTGCGGGCCTCTTGCCAGCGTCCCGCAAGGGCCCGCACGTGTTCCTTTTTGTTTTCACCTTCTTCCAAAAGCACGCCGCGGCACTGGTCCTGGCAGCAGCCGTAGGCCTGCCGCTGGTGTCGGGTCTGGCCGCAGCGGTGCTTGCGGGGCTTGACGCTGCGGCTTGGGTAGCACTGGCATCGCAGCCGCAAGCCGCCCCCGCCTTGTGGCTGAGTCTGTACACCGGCGTGGCAGCAAGCGCATTGGCATTGGCGGGCACAGGGCTGCTGTTGGCGATCAGCTATGGCACACCCCGCTGGACGCGTCTGCTGGGCCGCCTGCCGGCCATGCTGGCACTGCCGCACGCCGCATTTGCGATGGGGCTGCTGCTGCTGATCGCCCCCGCAGGATGGCTGGTGCGTGGGGGCGTGGCGCTGGTGTCGCCCTTGGACGCTTGGCTGGGCCTGGGCTTGGCGCTGGACGCGCCCCCGGCTTGGCAAAGTACGCAAGACCCTTGGGGCCTGGGACTGATTGCGGTGCTGGCGCTCAAGGAAATTCCGTTTTTGCTGTGGACGGCCGCCGCGCAGTTGCAGCGCCCCGATCTTGCGCGCCGCCTGGCGCTTGAGCTGCGCCTGGCGCACACCCTGGGCTATAGCGCGCACGGCGCTTGGTGGCGCGTGGCTTGGCCCCCATTGCGCACACGCCTGCAAGCGCCTGTGCTGGCGGTGCTGGTCTACAGCCTGACGGTGGTGGACGTCGCACTGCTGGCGGGCCCGAGCACACCACCCACGCTGGCCGTATTGGCCTGGCAATGGCTGCAGGACGCCGACCCGGCCCGCAACGCCATGGGCGCCGCCGCAGCGTGGCTGCTGGCATCTGTGGTGGCCATGCTGGCGCTGGCAGGGCTGCTGGCGCAGCGCTACGGACGTGGCTGGGCAGCAGCGCGTTGGACGCGCGGCGTGGCACACCACACGCGCCAAACCGCCAGTCCTTTCAACCGGGCGCTTTTGCGCATTGCGCAGACGCGGGGAACGGGCGCCCTGGCAAACCTGCTGCCCGCGGTCTACACCGCCATTGCATTGGCGCTCGCACTGGGCAGCGCAATGGGCGTGTGGCCGTTCCCTGGTCTGTGGCCGCAGGCCTGGACCTGGCTGGCCTGGTACGCCGTGGCCGACAGCGCCCACGTCATCTGGACGACATTGGCCCTGGCCCTGGCCAGCAGCGCTGCTGCCTTGCTATGGACCGTGGCCTGGCTGGAGTGCGCGCCGCGGGCGTGGCAGCGGCGCCTGCGGGGCCTGCTGTATTTGCCGCTGCTGCTGCCTGCGGTGCTGTGGGCACTGGGTCTGCACCGGTTGGCGCTCGCATGGGGACTGGACGGCGACGTAAAAGGTCTGTGGCTCGCGCACACCTTGTGCGTGCTGCCCTATGTGTTGCTGAGTTTGCAAGGGCCGTATGGCGGCTTTGACGGGCGCCTGCAAGCCGTGGCCGCCAGTTTGGGGCGCACGCGCTGGGCGTTTGTGTGGCGCATCAAGTGGCCGCTGTTGCGCGCCGCACTGGCGGCCAGTTTTGCCGTGGGTTTTGCCGTAAGCGTGGCGCAGTACCTGCCCACCTTGTACGTGGGCGCAGGTCGCTTTGCCACAGCCAGCACGGAGGCGGTGGCCCTGGCCGCTGGTGGTCAACGCTCGCTGATGGCAGCGTTTGCCGCGCTGCAGTGGCTGCTGCCTGCGCTGGTGTTCGGTCTGGCGGCATGGGTGGGGCGTGCCCGCCGCCAACAAGCTGCCACACACCCTGCAGTAGCATGAGCGCGCCCATGGCCACCCCATCCACATCGCCTTTGCTGCAAATCCGCCTGTGCTGCCTGCGCACGCCAAGCCACGTGCTGTTACGCGACCTGGCGCTGGACGTGCCCGGCGGCGCGGTGCACACGGTGATGGGCGCCAGTGGCGCGGGCAAGTCGAGCCTGCTCGCCGCTGTGTGCGGCACCTTGGACCCGGGGCTGCAGTTTGATGGCACGGTGCATCTCAACGGTCAGCGCATCGACACCCTGCCCACGCACCAGCGCCGCGTGGGCTTGCTGCTGCAGGAAGACCTGCTGTTCGCGCACCTGAACGTGCTGGAAAACCTGCTGTTTGCCGTGCCCGCAGGGCCGCAGGCAGCACGCCGCGCGCAGGCACTGGCCGCGCTGGCAGAAGTAGAGCTGCCGGATTTTGCCAACGCCAACCCGGCCACGCTCTCGGGCGGCCAGCGCGCGCGGGTGGCACTGGCGCGCTCCCTTTTGGCGCGGCCGCTGGCGCTCATGCTCGACGAACCCTTTGCCAAACTGGATGCGCCACTGCGCCAGCGCATGCGCGCGCTGGTGTTTGGCGCGGTGGCTGCGCGCGGCATTGCGGCCGTATTGGTGACGCACGACGCCGCCGACGTGGCCGATCCCCAGCGGCGCACGCTGCTGGCCTGACTGCAGGCCGCAGCGCCGACAATGCGCCCATGCTCGACCGTTTTGCCCTGCGTCTGATTCAACCCGCCGTGCGTGCGCTGGCACGCCCTTTGGCCGCCACCGGCATCAGCGCCAATGCCCTGACCTGGGGCGGCTTTGCCATGGGCATGTTGGGGGCTGCCTTGATCACCCAAGCGGCGTATGGGACGGCGCTGCTGGCGATGGTGGGCTCGCGCCTGTGCGACGCGCTCGACGGTGCGGTGGCGCGCCAGACCCAGCCCACCGACCTGGGCGGCTTTTTGGACATCACGCTGGACTTTGTGTTTTACGCCAGTATTCCGCTGGCTTTTGCACTGGCCGACCCGACACGCAACGCGCTGGCCAGCGCCGTGGTGCTGGCGGCCTTTGTGGGTACGGCCAGCAGTTTTTTGGCTTTTGCCGCACTGGCGGCCAAGCGAGGCATGCACAGCCTGGATTACCCGGGCAAGTCGTTTTACTTTTTGGGCGGTCTGACCGAAGGCACCGAGACGCTGGCGTTTTTTGCCGCCGCCTGCGTGTGGCCAGCCCACTTTGCGCAGTTGGCCTATGGCTTTGCCGCCCTGTGCGGTTTGACGCTGGCGTCCAGACTGCGGTGGGGCATGCAGGCCTTTGCCGCGCCTGCAGCGCCCCCTCCTTTGGAGGTCATTCATGACTGATGTGCGCACCCCAACGCCCCTGCACGGCGCCCGCGCATGGGCCAGGCGCTGGACGCCCGGTTGGCGCGTAGCCGCCGTGCTCGCGCTGACCCTGGGCCTGGCCTTGTGGTGGGCGCGGGTGCCGGACGAGGCCAGTGGCCTGGCGGTGCTCAAGGCACAGCACGCGTACTTGCTGGCCTTAGACCAAGAATCCCCTTGGCAGCTGCGGGCCAGCTTTTTTGCGTTCTACCTGCTGCTGGCCACGCTGGCCCTGCCCGGCATTGCGCTGCTGACGCTAGCGGCCGGCGCGGTATTTGGCCTGGGGTGGGGGGTGTTGCTGGTGTCGTTTGCGTCGAGCCTGGGCGCCACACTCTCGTTCTGGCTGGCGCGCTACCTGCTTGGCGACATGCTGCGCGCGCGCATGGGCCCGCGCGTACTGGCCATGCGTGCACGCCTGGAGCGCGAAGGCGCACTGTATTTGCTTAGTCTGCGTCTGATCCCGGTGGTGCCCTTTGGTGCCATCAACCTGCTCATGGGTTTGACCGATATGCGCTCGCGCACTTTTTACGCCGTAAGCCAGGTCGGCATGTTGGCCAGCACGCTGGTGTATGTGAGCGCGGGCCAGCAGCTCGGCACGATTCACAGCGCCAGCGACGTGTTGCAGCCCAGCGTATTGGGCGCCCTGCTCGCCTTGGGCTTGCTGGTGGCGCTGATGCCCGCGGTGGCCACACGGCTGCTGGAACGCCAGCGCCGGGCGAAGCTGCTCGCGCCTTGGCGCAGGCAGCGGCCTGGACACTTTGACACCAATCTGGTGGTGATTGGCGCAGGCGCAGGGGGCTTGGTGTCGGCCTATATTGCCGCAGCGGCGCAGGCCAAGGTGACGCTGGTGGAAGCCAGTCTCCTGGGCGGCGACTGCCTGCACTATGGCTGCGTGCCCAGCAAGGCACTGATCCAAAGCGCCAAGGTGGCGCACCAGGTGCGCATGGCGGCCCAATTTGGCGTACAGCAAGGCGACCTGGTATTGGATTTCCCCGCCCTGATGGCACGCATTGCCCGTGTGATTGCCAGCATTGCGCCCCACGACAGCGCCGAACGCTATACCGCCTTGGGCGTGGACGTGCTGCAAGGCCACGCCCAAATCATCAACCCCTGGACGGTGGACGTAACGCGACCCGACCGCAGCGTGCAGCGCATTCACACCCGCAGCATCGTGATCGCCGCAGGTGCGCAGCCCGTGGTGCCCGACCTGCCCGGCTTGCATGAGGTGGGCTTTGCCACCAGCGACACGCTGTGGGCGCAACTCGCGCAGTGCAGCGCACTGCCACGGCGCATCGTGGTGCTCGGTGGCGGGCCCATCGGATGCGAACTGGGCCAGGCATTTGCGCGCCTGGGCGCGGCCGTCACATTGATAGAAGCCGGGCCGCGCCTGCTGGCGCGCGAAGACGACGATGTGTCCGCCTTGGTACAAACCGCGCTGCAGTGCGACGGCGTGCAGGTGCTTTGCGCCCATAGTGCACTGCGCTGCGACGTCACGGGCACCGAAAAAACCATCACGGTGCGCAAGCCGTCCACCGGCGACGAACACGTGCTGGCCTTTGACCTGCTGGTCTGCGCCGTGGGCCGACGCGCGCGCATGACGGGCTATGGCTTGGAAGCGCTGGGCATCGCCATCGATGACCAACGCAACACCGTGCCCACCAACGCCTATCTGCAAACCGTGTTTCCCAACATTTACGCCGCAGGCGACGTGGCCGGCCCCTACCAGCTCACCCATGCCGCCGCGCACCAGGCTTGGTATGCCACGGTCAACGCCTTGTTTGGCGACTTCAAGCGCTTTGCCGCTGACTACCGCCACCTGCCCGCCACCACCTTTGTCGCCCCGGAAGTGGCCCGCGTGGGCCTGAACGAACAAGAGGCGCGGGCTCAGGGCCTGCGCTATGAAGTCACCCGCTTTGACCTGGCCGACCTGGACCGTTCCCTGACGGACGCCGGCAGCACGCCCCCCGCGGGCTTTGTCAAAGTGCTCACCGCGCCGGGCAAAGACCGCATCCTGGGCGCCACCATCGTCGCCCCGCAGGCGGGAGACATGCTGGCCGAATACGTGCTGGCCATGCGCCACGGCCTGGGCCTCAAAGCCATCCTGGGCACGGTCCACGCCTACCCCACTTTTGCCGAAGCCAACAAATACGCGGCTGGCGCCTGGCAGCGCGCGCATGCGCCCCAGCGCTTGCTTGCGTGGGCGCGGGCGTTTCATGCCTGGCGACGCGGATGACTTTTGGGGTGCTGTTCGCTTGACGGCACCCGTTTCACCCACTACCTCCCCCTCATCTTCTCCATTCCATGCACCAATCCTCTGCCCCCGTCACCATTGCGCCGCGCGATCTGGGCTTGTTGATGCTCGTGGTCCTGGTCTGGGGCATGAACTTCGCCGCCATCAAGATTGGCGTGGCGGGCGTGCCACCGCTTTTGTTAGGCGCCTTGCGTTTTTCGCTCGCGGCATTCCCGGCGGTGTTGCTGTTCAAGGCGCCCAGGGTGCCGCTGCGCTGGTATGCGCTGTACGGCATGACGATTTCAGTCGGGCAGTTTGCGTTTTTGTTTTCGGCCATCCATGTGGGCATGCCTTCGGGTCTGGCGTCGCTGGTTTTGCAGTCGCAGGCGTTTTTCACCATGGTGTTTGCTGCGTTCTGGCTCAAAGAACGCTGGCAGATCAACCAGGTGGCCGGGCTGGTGCTGGCGGGCGCGGGGCTGGTGCTGATTGGCAGCGCACACGGCGTGAGCATGCCTTTGGGTGGTTTTGCATTGACGGTTGCCGCCGCCGCCATGTGGGCCGGCGGCAACATCGTCACCCGCAAGCTGGGGCGCTTTGGGCCCATGAACCAGCAGGCCTTTGTGGTGTGGGCCAGTCTGGTGCCGCCGCTGCCGTTTTTTCTGCTCTCGTACTGGATGGAAGGGCCGCAGGCTATTGCCCATGCGATGGGGCATTTCCAGTGGTCTTCGGTGGCGGCCTTGGTGTATTTGTCGTGGGGTGCCACGCTCTTTGGCTATGGAGTGTGGACGCGCATGCTTTCGCGCTATCCTGCCAACCGGGTGGCGCCGTTCAGTCTGTTGGTGCCACTGGTGGGCCTGAGCACCGGCTGGCTGGTGTTTGGCGAGGCCTTGCAGCCTGTCCATTTTGCGGGTGGCGCCTTGCTGATGGCGGGTTTGCTGCTGAACTTGTTTGGCGCGCGCTTTTTGGTGCGCAAGGCGGCACCCGCCTTGCCCTAACTGTTTCGGGAGATGTTGCTATGGTGGAAGACGAACGTTGTTGTGGCACGGGCACCTGCCTGATCAATGCCGAGGGCGTGTGCTGGTGCGGCCAGCAGTGGGACGGCCAGACCATGTGTCGCCCGGGCAGCGCGCCCACGGCGGCATTGACAGAGGCCGCAGCCAAGGAGGCGGACCCGCAGGACGCCGACTGACGCTGGGTGCGTGAAGCTAAGCGGCCCGCACCGAGGCTGCCGAAGAGGGCCGTGTTCCAATAGCCCGATGTTGTTTTTTCTTTCCCAGCGATGAACCCCGACGCACAATCTCTGTGGCGCCTGCCCCAATGGGCTTTTGCCGTGTTGTTGGCCGTGCTGGGCATGCTGGGGCCGTTCTCCATTGACACCTATTTGCCGGCGTTTTCCGGCATTGCCGCGTCTTTGGGCGCCACGCCGCTGCAAATGCAGCAAACGCTGTCGGCCTATTTGTTTGGTTTTGCTTTTATGGCGCTGTTCCACGGCGCCATTTCGGACAGCTTTGGCCGCCGTCCTGTGGTGTTGTGGGGCATGGCGGTGTTTACCGTGGCGTCGGCGGGTTGCGCACTGTCGCAAAACATTGGCCAGCTCATTTTCTTTCGCGGTCTGCAAGGCCTGTCCACAGGCGCGGGCATTGTGATTGCGCGCGCCGTGGTGCGCGACATGTACGCGCCCCACCAGGCGCAAAAGGTGATGAGCCAGATCACCATTTACTTTGGCGTGGCTCCGGCCATTGCGCCGCTCCTGGGCGGCTGGTTGCTGGTCCATAGCAGCTGGCACGCGATTTTCTGGTTTTTGACGGGCGTGGGCGTGGTCTTGTGGCTGGCCAACTACCGGCTGCTGCCCGAGACGCTGCACCTGAGCCAGCGCCAGCGTTTTCACCCCCGAAATTTGTTGGCGGGCTACTGGCAGCTCGGGGCCGATCCGCGGTTTTTGCTGCTGGCTTTGGCCAGCGGCGTGCCGTTTAACGGCGTGTTCTTGTATGTGCTGAGTGCGCCCGTGTTTTTGGGCGAGCACCTGCATTTGCTGCCGCAGCAGTTTTTCTGGTTGTTCCTGGTGGTGATCACCGGCATCATGACCGGGGCCTGGGTCAGCGGCCGGGTGGCGGGCAAGCGCACACCCAAGCGGCAGATCCGCGACGGCTTTGTCATCATGCTGTGCATTGGCGTGCTGAACCTGTTGGCCAATGTGCTGTTCAGCGCCCACGTGGCTTGGGCCTTGCTGCCCTTGGGGGTATTTGCCTTTGGCTGGGCGATGATGGTGCCGGTGGTCACGCTGCTGGTGTTGGACTTGCACCCTGCGCGCCGGGGTATGGCTTCTTCGTTGCAGATGTTTATTGGCTCCACGGCTAACGGCATCGTGGCGGGGCTGGTTGCGCCCTGGGTGATGCATTCCACGGTGGCCCTGGCCGGGGCCTCGCTGTGCATGATGGGCGTGGGTCTGTGCGCCTGGATGTTCTTGCGCCGGCGCTGGCCGCAAATTGGCAACGAAATAATCCTGCTCTGAGGGCTATAGGTCGATCGCAGGCACCAATGCGCTGCGCGGCACGTAGCGCCAGCGCCCAGCGAGCATGGCCACCAGCGCGGCGCCCGCACCCGCCAACAGCACTTGTTGCCAGGACGTCTGCCAGACACCGTCAAAGGCGCCAAACAGGCTGGCCTTGAGGCCGTGCACCACCCAGGTAATCGGCAGCCAAGGGCTCATGCTGGCAAAGAATGTACCGCTGAGTTCCACCGGCAACACGCCGCCCGACGAGGACAGTTGCACCGCCAAAAACAGCATGGCCAGCGCCTTGCCCGCGTCGCCCAGCAGCCGGGTCAGGGCGCAGACGATAAGCAAAAAAGTCAGTCCGGCGCTGACCACCGTGCACACCAGGGCGGCGGGCTGCAGCACCTTGATGTGCAGTACAAAAAACACCGTCACCAGCACCAATGCCGCTTGCAAGACCACAACCGCAGCGGGCAGAGCAAGTTTGCCTACCAGCCGGGCCAGTGGATTGAACTGCCGCGCAGCGTTGGGCAATAGCCGCAGATTGACCAGAAACGCGGCAATGCCCGCCCCCAGCCAGAGCGCGGCCGGAATGATGTTGGCGGCAAAGCCGCTGCCACTGTTTTGCACACTGGCCTCAATTTCCAGCGCGGGCTGCACCGAATTGGCCAAGCCCCGCGCGCTGCCCTGAGGCGCGTCCAGCGGCGCTGGCAGCGCGTTTACCAGCAAACCGGTGCCATCCAGGAGCGCGCGGCTGGCACTGCTGATTTTGTCGTTGGCCAGGGCCAGCGCAACGCTGCCGCGCGCCAGTTCACTGGCGCCGTCGGTCAGGCTGTCGATCTGGCCGTCTTCGGGCAGTTTGCCCACCATGGTGCGCAGCGCACCGTTCATAGCGCGCACGCCGCCCGTGAGCGTGCCCACGCCCGCGCTGAGCTGGAGCGCCCCGTCGCTGAGTTTTTGCTGTCCTTCGCCCGCGGTGTGCAGACCGCTGTCCAACTGGTATAGGCCCAGTGCCAATTGGGTCACGCTGTCGCGCACCGCGGGGCGCACCAGCAGGCTGCTGTCGGCCTCTTGCTTGAAGGCTGCCACGCCGGTATTGAGCGCTTGGCTGCCCTCTTGCAGGTTTTGCAGGGCTTTGTGCAGTTCGTCATGGCCCGCAGCCAGCGCCTCGGCACCGTTGTTGAGCGCGGTGAGATCGGAGTTGCGCGGGCGCTTGGCGTCCAGGCTGCGCAGGCCCGTGCCCATTTGGTGCATGCCCGCGCCGAGTTGGGCCACGCCGTCGCTCAGGCGCAGCGCGCTGCTGCCCAGCGATTTGGCGCCGATGGCT
>CANCJD010000068.1 GCA_947378275.1 Comamonadaceae bacterium | reverse complement strand
GGCTCATGCATCGGCTCCGGGGTTGGTGGGCGGCAGTTCCTCGTCGTCCACATTGTTTTCACCCAGCAACTGGGCGCGCAGCAATTGAAAGATGTCGCGGTAAGCGCGGCCGTGGCGCTGGGCTTCGCCCGGGCGCTCGGGCACCGCATCCTTACGCGCCTGGCGCACCAGAGCGCGCAATTGCTGGCTGTCAGTGGTCGGGCTCAGGGTGATCCACTGTCCCAGCGCATCGTCGTCGGCCAGCAGGCGGTCGCGCCACATCTCAGCCTGGTGCAGGGTCTGCGTCTCTAATGCCGAGGGCGTGTGTTGCTCCACCAGTGCAGTGCGAATGGCCTCGTGCTTTTCGGGCTCCAACTTGCGCATCAGCTTGCCGATGAACTGCATCTGGCGGCGTTTGCCCTCAAAGTTGGTGATGCGTTTGGCCTCGGCCAGGGCTTCGACCAGCTTTTCCGGCAGGTCCAGGCGAAGCAGCAGTTCGGTGCGCAAGGTCAGCAGGTCTTCACCGAGCTTTTGCACTTCGGTGCTTTCGCGTTTGAGGTCGGTGCGGGTGGCTTCGTCGGTGCCTTTGAGTTCACGCTTGTATTCCAGATCCAGCGCGCTGCCCTCAGCGACGAACTGGCCTTTGACGAAATAGCCTTTTTTTAATTTTCTTGACATAGCCAAGTATCATAGCTTCCGCATGAAAAAACCAAAAATCTCCCCCAAAGCGCTCGCTTCCACGCCCCTGCCGGGTTTTGCTTACAGCCGCGCATTTTTTGAATCTCGCGTGGATGCCAGCCTCAAGGCGGCCAAAAAGCTGGGTGCGTCGGACGCCGCGGCCGAAGTGTCCGAAGGCTGCGGCCTGAGCGTATCGGTGCGCAACGGGGAGCTGGAAAACGTGGAACGTAACCGCGACAAGTCTTTGGGCGTGACGGTTTACTTGGGCAAACGCCGGGGCAATGCCAGCACTTCTGATTTCTCGGACGCGGCCATTGCGCAAACCGTGCGCGCGGCCTATGACATTGCCCGCTTTACCGCCGAAGACCCGTTTGCCAGCCTGCCCGCCGCCAAAGACATTTGCCCGGCAGATGAACGTGAGCGCGATCTTGACTTGTTCCACCCCTGGGCTGTGACCAGCGCCGAAGCCGCCGAGATTGCCCTGCAATGTGAAGGCGCCGCCCTGTCGGTGGACAAGCGCATCACCAACAGCGAAGGCGCGGCCGTCTCAGCCCAGCAGTCGCATTTCTTTACCGCCCACACCAACGGCTTTCGCGGCGGCTATGCCAGTTCGCGCCATTCGCTGTCGGTCTCGCCCATCGCTGGCAAGGGCAAAGACATGCAGCGTGACGGCTGGTACAGCTCCATGCGCCGTGCCTCGGACCTGGCCTCGCCCGAAGCCATAGGCCGCTACGCCGCCGAGCGCGCCCTGAGCCGCCTCAAATCCCGCAAGATCGCCACTACCGAATGCGCCGTGTTGTTCGAGTCGCCCATGGCTGCAGGCCTCTTGGGCGCTTTGGTACAGGCGGTCAGCGGCGGCGCGCTGTACCGCAAAAGCTCGTTTTTGCTCAATTCGCTGGGCAAACCCGTGTTGCCCAAGCACATGGACTTGTTTGAAGACCCGTTTGTGATGGGCGGCAAAGGCAGCTCGCCCTTTGACGAAGAAGGCGTGCGTGTGCAGGCCCGCCAGGTGGTGGAAGCCGGGCGCCTGCAAGGCTACTTTTTGAGCAGCTACACCGCACGCAAGCTGGGCATGCAAACCACGGGCAACGCCGGTGGCTCGCACAACCTGGTGCTGCGCTCGCGCCACACCCGCGCGGGCGACGACCTTGACGCCATGATCCGCAAACTCGGCACCGGCCTGCTGGTCACCGAGCTGATGGGCCAGGGCGTGAACTACGTCACGGGCGACTATTCGCGCGGCGCAAGCGGCTTTTGGGTCGAAAACGGCCAGATCGCCTATCCGGTTCATGAAATCACCATCGCTGGCAATATGAAAACCATGCTGCGCGGCATTGAAGCGGTGGGCGCTGACGCCTACAACTACGGCGCCAAGACGGTAGGTTCTATTTTGGTGAACCGGATGAAGGTGGCAGGGTCTTAATTAGGCTCTTGGTGCGGCGTCTCTTTACAGGCCACTAGCCAAAAAAAAGCCAACCCTTTTGAGGTTGGCTTTTTTGATTTCATTGGTGCCGGAGAGATGAATCGAACACCCGACCTTCTCATTACGAATGAGCTGCTCTACCGACTGAGCTACACCGGCGCACAGCCTGAATTATAGCCAGTGGCCCGCGGTCATTCTCAGCTTTGCGCCGCCGCTTCTGCGTAATAGCGCGTTACCCGCTCCACCTCGTTTTTGGAACCCAAGACCACGCTCACGCGCTGGTGCAACTGCGATGGAGGAATATCCATGATGCGCTGCTGGCCGTTGGTGGATGCGCCGCCGGCCTGTTCGATCAGCCAGGACATGGGGTTGGCCTCGTACATCAGGCGCAGCTTGCCGGGCTTGTGGGGTTCGCGTTTGTCCCAGGGGTACATGAAGACGCCGCCGCGCGTGAGGATGCGGTGCACATCGGCCACCATGCTGGCAATCCAACGCATATTGAAGTTTTTGCCGCGCGGACCTTCGGTGCCTTGCAGGCATTCGTCGACGTAGCGGCGCGTGGGTGCGTCCCAGTGGCGCATATTGCTCATATTGATGGCAAATTCTTGCGTGTCTTCGGGCACTTGGACGTGCTCTTGCGTCAGGACAAACGAGCCTTGCTCGCGGTCCAAGGTGAACATGACCACGCCCCGTCCCACGGTCAGCACCAGCGTGGTTTGCGGACCATAGACGCAGTAACCGGCGGCCACTTGCTGGCTGCCAGCCTGCAAAAAGTCGCCTTGGGTGACGGCCGCGCCTTCGGGCTTGCGCAGCACGCTGAAAATCGTGCCGATGCTCACGTTGACGTCGATATTGCTCGATCCGTCCAAAGGGTCAAACAGCAGCAGGTATTCGCCCTGCGGGTAGCGGTTGGGCACGACGTAGATGTCTTCCATCTCTTCGCTGGCCATGGCCGCCAAGTGGCCGCCCCACTCGTTGGCCTCGATCAGCACTTCGTTGGCGATGATGTCGAGCTTTTTCTGGATCTCGCCTTGCACGTTTTCGGTGTGCGCCGCGCCCAGCACGCCGCCTAAAGCACCTTTGTTGACGGCGTGGCTGATGCTTTTGCAAGCACGCGCCACCACTTCAAGCAGCAGGCGCAGTTGCGCGGGAATGGTGCCGTCAACGCGTTGTTGCTCCACCAGGTAGCGTGTCAGCGAAATGGGGTTTGCCATGGGTTTGCCTTGTGGAGTGATTATTCGGCCAGCGCGTGGTCGATGACCTCGCGCACATCGTTGCTCAGGTCGGCCTTGGCGGCCACGCGCTGCAGCGCTTCACGGGCGCCGCTACGGTAGGGCTCGGCCAGGCGTTTCCAGCGGTCCAGGGCGCGCGCCAGGCGGGCCGCCACTTGCGGGTTGATGGCGTCGAGCGCGATCACCTGCTGGCTCCAGAACACATAGCCGGCCGCATCTGCGCGGTGGAAGGCGCCGGGGTTGGCGCTGCAGTAGCTAAAGATCACGCTGCGCGCGCGGTTGGGGTTGCGCAACTGGAAGTCTGGGTGCTCTTGCAACTGGCGCACTTCGCGCAGTACCTGGCCGCCCCGGTCGCAGGCGCCGGCCTGCATGGCAAACCATTTGTCGATGACCAGGGGCTCACCTTTGAACTGGGCGTGGAACAAGGCCAAGGCCCGTGCCGCCAGCGGGTGGCCGCTGCCAATGAGAGCCTGCAAGGCGTTGGCCTGATCGGTCATGTTGCTGGCGTCTTTGAAACGTTGCAGCGCTTTGCCCGGCCACACCGGGTCGCCCGAAGCGTTGGCCGCCAGGCACAGGTGGGCCAGCGCCTGCCCAACCAGCGCGCGCCGTCCGGCCGAGGTGGCGTCCGGGCGAAAACCGCCGCTGTCTTGGTGCGTGGCATAGGCCCACTCCCAATCGGCGTACAGCGCGGTGGCCAGTTGCAAGCGCATGGCTTCGCGCACCGTGTGGATGCGCTGCGGATCGACCACAGCCAGTTGTTCCGCGATATAAACCTCCGACGGCAGCGTCAGCACCAGTTCCTTGAACGCCGCGTCCAGCGTGGGGTGGCGCAGCACGTCGCGCAGGGCGCCCAGCAGCGTGGTGTCGAGCAAATGCTCTGGCGCATGGTCGGCTGCAATGGCGCGCAGGGCGCAGCCCAGCAGCAGGCGCTGGCCCGCTTCCCAGCGGTTGAAGGGGTCGCTGTCGTGGGCCAGCAGCGCGAGCAGTTGCGCGTCGGTGTATTCAAAGTCCAGCACCACCGGGGCAGAAAAGCCGCGCAGGATGGAAGGCACCGGTTCCTCCGTCACATTGACGAAGGTAATCGTCTGGTTTTGCTCCGTCATCACCAGCAGATAGTTGGTGCTGGCGGCGCTGCCGGTGGCAGTTTGCAGGGGCAGGGCGGCGCCGCTGGTTGCGCCCACCAGCCCCAGGCGCACCGGGATGACGAACGGCGCTTTGGGCTCTTGGCCCGGCGTGGGGGCGCAGTTTTGCATCAGGGTGAGCGTGTAGGTCTGGGCGGCGGCGTCATACTGGCCGCTGGCCGTCAGGTGCGGCGTGCCGGCTTGGCTGTACCAGCGTTTGAACTGTGGCAAAAGCGCCGCCAGGCTGGAGGCCGGGTTGGCGTCGGCAATGGCCTGGGCAAAGTCGTCGCAGGTCACGGCCTGGCCGTCAAAGCGCTCGAAATACAGCTTCATGCCACGCGCAAATCCGGCGCGGCCGCTGGCCTCGTCGCCCTGGGCGGCCAGGGTTTGCATCATGCGCACCACTTCGGCGCCTTTTTCGTAGATGGTGACGGTGTAGAAGTTGTTGATTTCCACATAGCTGTCGGGCCGCACTGCGTGGGCCATGGGGCCGGCGTCTTCGGGAAACTGGGCGGTGCGCAGCACGCGCACGTCCTCAATGCGCTTGACAGCGCGGGCCGACGGGTCGGCGCACAGGTCCTGGCTGAATTCCTGGTCACGGAACACCGTCAGGCCTTCTTTGAGGCTCAACTGGAACCAGTCGCGGCAGGTAATGCGGTTGCCGGTCCAGTTGTGGAAGTATTCATGGCCCACCACGCTCTCGATATTGGCGTAGTCCACGTCCGTGGCGGTGGCCGGGTTGGCCAGCACGTACTTGGTGTTGAAGATGTTCAGGCCCTTGTTCTCCATGGCGCCCATGTTGAAGTCGCTGGTGGCCACAATCATGAAGCGCTCCAGGTCCAGCGGCAGGCCAAAGCGCGCCTCGTCCCAGGCCACACTCGCCATGAGCGAATTCATGGCGTGCTCGGTCTTGTCTAGGTCGCCGGGACGCACATAGACCTGCAGCAAATGTTCTTTGCCCGAGAGCGCGCTGATGCGCTGTTCGCGGCACACCAGTTGTCCAGCCACCAGCGCAAACAGATAGGCCGGCTTTTTGTGCGGGTCCACCCACTGTGCAAAGTGGCGGCCGTCTGGCAGGTCGCCGTGGTCTACGAGGTTGCCGTTGGACAGCAGCACCGGGTACGCAGCCTTGTCGGCGCGCAGCGTGACCGTGTAGCTGGCCATCACATCAGGGCGGTCCAGAAAGTAGGTAATGCGCCTAAAGCCCTCGGCCTCGCACTGGGTAAAAAACGAATCGTTGCTGACGTACAAACCCATGAGCTTGGTGTTTTTGACCGGTGCGCAGGTGGTAAAAATTTCCAGCGCAAAGGGCTCGGGGCCTTCGGGCAGGTTTTCTAGAACCAGTTTTTCGCCGTCCATCTTGAACGAGGTGCCCGCGCCGTTGACCAGCACGCGCGCCAGGTTGAGTTCTTCGCCGTCCAGACGCAGTGCTTGCGCGGGCACGTCGGGGTTGCGACGCAGCGTCATCTTGTTGAGCACCCGGGTTTTGGCCGGGTCCAGATCAAACGCCAAATCGACGGTGTCAATCCAGAACGCCGGGGGCGTGTAGTCGCCCCGGCGCACGGTGGTGGCGGGGGCCTGGCCTTCGCGAAATGTCAACATGAAAAACTCTCCTGTGTCACGGGGCCCTGGCGGCCCTCTTGTGTTAAACGCCTTGCTTGAGCGAGGCTTGAATAAAGGGATCCAAGTCACCGTCCAGCACTTTTTGCGTGGCCGATGTCTCGTAGTTGGTGCGCAGGTCTTTGATGCGGCTGTTGTCCAGCACATAGCTGCGAATTTGGTGGCCCCAGCCCACGTCGGTTTTGGTGTCCTCGAGCTTTTGCTGCGCTTCTTGCTGCTTGCGCAGTTCAAAGTCATACAGGCGGCTGCGCAGGCGCTTCCAGGCCACGTCGCGGTTGCCGTGTTGGCTGCGCCCGTCTTGGCATTGCACCACGATGCCGGTGGGGATGTGCGTCAGGCGCACGGCCGAGTCGGTCTTGTTGATGTGCTGGCCGCCCGCGCCGCTGGCACGGAATGTGTCCACCCGCACGTCCGAGGGGTTGATGTCGATCTCGATCGAATCGTCAATCTCGGGGTAGACAAACACGCTGGCAAAGCTGGTGTGGCGCCCGCCCGAACTATCAAACGGGCTCTTGCGCACCAAGCGGTGCACGCCGGTCTCGGTGCGCAGCAGGCCAAAAGCGTATTCGCCCTCGATCTTGATGGTCGCGCCCTTGATGCCGGCAATGTCGCCTGCGGTTTCGTCTTCCACGGTGGTGGCAAAGCCCTTGCGTTCGGCGTAGCGCAGGTACTGGCGCAGCAGCATGCTGGCCCAGTCGCAGGCCTCGGTGCCGCCCGCGCCCGACTGGATGTCCAAAAAGCAGTTCAGTGGATCGGCCGGGTTGTTGAACATGCGCCTAAATTCCAAGCCTTCAATCGTCGTGGCCAACGTGGCGGCTTCGGCCTCAATCGTCAGCAGGCCGGCTTCGTCGCCGTCCTCTTTGGACATCTCGTACAACTCGGTGTTGTCGGCCAGGTCGCGGTCCAATTGATCCAGCGTGACGACTACGCCTTCAAGCGATTTTTTCTCTTTGCCCAGCTCTTGGGCGCGCTTGGGGTCGTTCCAGACGGTCGGGTCTTCTAGCGAGGCGTTGACGGTGCGCAGGCGTTCCGATTTGGCAGCGTAGTCAAAGATACCCCCGAAGCTCGGCGGTGCGCGCGCTGAGGTCGTTGAGTTGGGTGCCAATGAGGTTGGTGCGTTCTGCGTCCATGGGGTGTTCCTGCGGTATGGGGGTAATTGGCGTGCATTTTCTCACGCGCGCGCCACTGGACTTCTCAGGCGCCGTTGCTCTGGACCCCGGAGTCGCGGTGAAGACGGCGATCAAGCATTTCAAACAGCGCCATGCCCGCCAGCATGGCCGCTACAAAGACCGCGGCCTTGGGCTGCCCCGCCGCTAGCGACACCACGGCCGGTCCGGGGCAAAACCCGGCCAAACCCCAGCCCACGCCAAACACCAGCGAGCCCAGCACCAGGCGTTTGTCCACGGCGCTTGCGTCGGGCCAATACAAGGCGCCCCCCAAAAACGTCAAAGTGCGCTTCTTTGCCAGCGCAAATGCCGCCACACCCACCGCAATGGCGCCACCCATCACCAGTGCCAGCGACGGATCCCAGGGACCGGCCAAATCCAAAAAGCCCAGTACTTTGCCGGGGTCGGTCATGCCCGACAACATCAGGCCCAGGCCAAACAGCAGGCCGACCAAAAATTCACTGACGCGGTTCATGCGACTGCTCCTTGCAAGAGGTGGCGCACGACAAAAACCACCAAAAAGCCCGCCGCCATAAAGCTGGCGGTGGCCACCAATGAGCGTGGCGACAGCCGCGACAATCCGCACACGCCGTGGCCGCTGGTGCAGCCCGAGGCGTAACTGGTGCCCATGCCCACCAGCAAACCAGCCACCACCAACACCGCATAGTTGGCATCAATGTGGGGCGCTACCCGCATGTCGGCGGGAAACAGCAGTCCAAACACGACCGGCGCGCAGGCCATGCCCAGCAAAAACGCGATGCGCCAGCCCACATCGCCCTTGAAGGGCACCAGCAGGCCGCCCAATATGCCGCTGATGCCCAAAATCCGGCCATTGAGCAAAATAAAAGCCGCCGATGCGAGCCCCAGCAGCACCCCCCCAGCCAGCGCGGTGTAGGGGGTGAATTGGATCCAGTCAATGGTCATGGGGTATTCCTCTTGTGTGACGCAAAACAGCTGCCAAACACCTTGTTTCTGGGCGCGCACTACGCGCCGCCCTCCCGATTTGCGTGGCCTAAATCACGGGTGCGTCGGAGCGCTCTAGGCAATAAAGCGCTCAATCAGCGACGCCAGCACCTCGGGTTGGTCGTGGTGCATCATGTGGCCGGCGTCCTCAATGCGGGCGATTTCCAAATTCGGCACGGCCTGGATGCGCTCGTGGTACTCCTCCAGCGTGAAGGCGCCTTTCCACCAGCCGTTGAGGCTGTTGTCTGACGCCTCTACCGCCAGCACCGGCATGTTCAGGCGCCGGTACAGGGCTTGCACTTCTTCCACCCGGTACAAGTTGGCATTGACCAGTTTGTGCCCCGGCTCACCCAGAATGCTCCATTGGCCTTGTTCGTTTTCGGCAGCCCAGTGGCGCGCCAGCCAGTTGGCCTTGTCGGCGCTCAGGCGGGGGTTGGTTTTCATCAGGCGGCGGGCCACGCCGGCAGACGTGTCGTAGGGGCGCAGGTCCAATTCACCCTTGTGCAATTTTTTCAGCTCGTCCATCCACTTGGCGTAGCGCGCGGGCGCTTGCTCGGGCTGGGTGGCGGGCATGCCAAAACCTTCCAGGTTGACCAGGCGGCGAATGCGCTCGGGCCGCACCCCGGCGTAATGCATCACCACATTGCCGCCCATGCTGTGGCCCACCAGGTTGACCTGCTGGTCTGGCGCGTAGTGGTCCAGCAAAAAGTCCAGGTCCGCCAGGTAATCGGGAAACCAGAAGTTGTCCACCCCGCCCGAGGCGGTTTTGCCATAGCCGCGCCAGTCGGGCGCGATCACGTAATGGTCGTGGCTGAGCGCGTCCACCACAAACTGGTAGGACGCGGCCACGTCCATCCAACCGTGCACCAGCACCAGTGGCGTTTTGCCGGGCGACGGTGCGCCCCAGGTCTGCACGTGGTAGCTCAGGTTGCGGATGGGAACGAATTCGCTGCGGGGAGGGCGTTGGACTTGGTACATTGCGCTAATGATAAAGACCCGCACCCCCGCCTCGACGCGCCAAAGTCCGAACCGAGACATCGCCGCGCCTGCTGCCGTTCCCCCAGCCGCTCCGGCGACCACCCATTTGCCCCCAGGCTACAGCCGCCTGCACCAGCAGTTTGGCTGGCAGGTCCCCCTGCATTTCAATATGGCGCACTGGTGTTGCGCGCGCTGGGCCGAAGCGCCTGATGCCGCGCAGCGCGTAGCCGTGCGGGTTTACATGGCGGGTGCGAGCGGCGCGCGGGGCAGCGAGATTCACCACACCTATGCAGACCTGCAGGCCCAGGCCCAGCGCCTAAGCCAGGTGCTGGCCGGCCAGGGCGTGCGCCGGGGCGACCGGGTGGCCATCGTCATGCCGCAATGTTTTGAAACGGCAGTGGCCTATATCGCCGTGTTGCAAATGGGCGCGGTGGCTGTGCCTTTGTCCATGTTGTTTGGGCCTGAGGCCCTGGCCTTTCGCCTGCAGGACAGCGACGCGCAAGTGGCCATTTGCCACGCCAGCGCCTTGGACGGATTGCGCGCGACGGCCGGCCAGTGCCCCTTGCTGCGCTGCGTGGTCGTGGCCGGTGGGGCAGACGCTGCCACCCCGATGCAGGCGCAAGCCGCTGGTTTTGTGGAGTTGGATTACCAGCAGTCGCTGGCCCGCGCGGCCCGCGCGCCGCAGCGCTTCAAGGCCGTTAACACTCTGGCCCAAGACCCAGCGGTGCTGATTTACACCAGCGGCACCACCGGCAACCCCAAGGGCGCGCTGATTCCGCACCGCGCGCTGATCGGCAACCTGACCGGCTTTGTCTGCAGCCAAAACTGGTTTGGTTTCGATGCAGCCGCCCATCCGGCGCAGCCCTCAGGTCTGCCCACCGGCTCCAAGGCCGTGTTCTGGAGCCCGGCAGACTGGGCCTGGACCGGCGGGCTGATGGACGCGCTCTTGCCCACGCTCTACTTTGGCCGCGAGATCGTGGCTTTTGGCGGGCGGTTCAGTCCCGAAGCCGCTTTTGCGCTGCTGGGCGACTGCGGCGTGACGCACACCTTTTTGTTTCCCACGGCGCTCAAGGCCATGATGAAAGCCTTTCCCGGTAGCGCGCGGCGCACGGTGCGCCAGCAGCGCGGCCTGCAGTTGCAAGCCATCATGAGCGCGGGCGAGGCGGTGGGCGACGCGGTGTTTGGCTACTGCCAAAAGCAGCTCGGTGTGACCGTGAACGAGATGTTCGGCCAGACCGAGATCAACTACATCGTGGGCAACTGCTGCGTGTTTTGGCCGCCCAAACC
Source organism: Comamonadaceae bacterium (assembly GCA_947378275.1). Lineage (GTDB taxonomy): Bacteria > Pseudomonadota > Gammaproteobacteria > Burkholderiales > Burkholderiaceae_C > Allorhodoferax. The sequence goes on along the minus strand of CANCJD010000068.1, from coordinate 878 downwards.
CGGCAGCATGGGCATGGGCTACCCCGGTCACCGGGTGGCAGTGATTGACGGCGCCGGCCAGGAATGCCCAGTGGGCGAGCCCGGCGACGTGGCCTTGCACCGCTTTGACGTGCACGGCCAGCCCGACCCCATCTTCTTTTTGGGCTACTGGAAGAACCAGGCCGCCACTGACGCAAAGTTCACCGGCGACTGGTGCCGTACCGGCGACCTGGCGGTGCGTGATGCCGATGGCTACCTCTGGTACCAAGGCCGCAGCGACGACGTGTTCAAGTCGGCGGGCTACCGCATTGGCCCGGGCGAGATCGAGAACTGCTTGGTCAAACACCCGAGCGTGGCCAACGCCGCCGTGGTGCCCAAGCCCGATGCAGACCGGGGCGCGCTGGTCAAAGCCTATGTGGTGCTCTCGCCCGATGCACTGGCCGCGCAGCAGGCGACGGGCAAGCGGGGCACGGCTGCATTTCAGGCTCGCCTGACCGTGCAACTGCAAAGCCATGTCAAAGGCCTGCTCGCGCCCTATGAATACCCCAAAGAAATTGAATTTGTAGACGCCTTGCCCATGACGACCACCGGCAAAGTCCAGCGGCGCGTGCTGCGCCTGCAAGAAGAGGCGCGCAGCCTGGAAGTCCAGCGCGCGACTGGCCCGCGCTAAAGCCCCGATACACTCGGTTTTGACCCATTTTTCAAGCGATACATCCACCATGAAAACCATCCAACTCGGCACCAGCGACTTGCACGTCACCCCCATTTGCCTGGGCACCATGACCTTTGGCGAACAGGTGGACGAGCCCACCAGCCACGCGATCCTGAGCCACGCGGTGGAGCGCGGCGTCACCTTTTGGGACACAGCCGAGATGTACGCCGTGCCCCCGCGCGCCGAA
>CANCJD010000067.1 GCA_947378275.1 Comamonadaceae bacterium | reverse complement strand
GCGCCGGGTGGGTTCGAAATAAATTTCGACGATGGATTTGGGGGCGGTTTTCAGGCGAACGCCCACGGCATGAAAGCCGAAAAGAACTTGAGATGACATAGCGCGATTATCGCCCGTGGGGCGCAGGCGGCGCCTGCAGCCCGGCCTTAATGCTCGGCGTGCGTGGAATTGGCCACGATGCGCCCGGCCTCGATGGTGATGCGCCGGTCGCAGCGCGCGGCAATGGCCGGGTCGTGGGTGACGAGCACCAGGGTCGTGCCTTGCTCGCGGTTCAGGTCAAACATCAGGGCCATGATGGTCTCGCCGGTAGCAAAGTCCAGGCTGCCCGTGGGCTCGTCGGCCAGCAGCACGGCGGGTTTGACCACAAAGGCGCGGGCCAGCGCCACGCGCTGCTGCTCGCCGCCACTGAGCACCTTGGGATACGAGCCCAGGCGCTGCGACAGGCCCACGCGTTCGAGCATTTCAGTGGCCGCCTTGCGCGCGTCCTTGCGGCCATCGAGTTCGAGCGGCAGCATCACGTTTTCCAGCGCCGTCAGGTTACCCAGCAACTGAAAGCTCTGGAACACAAAACCCACCTGGTGCGCGCGCAAGGCGGCGCGGGCGTCTTCGTCCAGCGCAAACAGGTCTTGTTGCCCTAAGCGCACCGTGCCGCCGGTCGGCGTATCGAGCCCAGCGATGATGGACAGCAAGGTGCTCTTGCCGGAACCTGATGCGCCGACGATGGCGGCGGTCTCGCGGGCTTTTAGCGCAAAATCGATGTTTTTCAGGATGTCGAGGGTGCCAGTCGAGTCGCTGACCGATTTGCAGAGGTGCTCGACGGAAATAATGAAATCAGACATGGGACTTTCTTTGAATCGAAGACACTTTAACGCAGCCACCTGCGCCCTGACGCTGGCTACGGCTTTGGACGCTTGGGCCAAACCGCAAGGCCCGATTTTGGTGGTGGGCGACTCGCTCAGCGCCGAATACGGCCTCAGGCGCGGCAGCGGATGGGTCGCGCTGCTGGAGCAACGCCTGCGCCAGCAGGGAAAAACGATTGCGGTCGTGAACGCCAGCATCAGCGGCGACACCACCTCAGGCGGACGCTCGCGCCTGCCTGCACTGCTGGCCCAGCACCAGCCGCAACTTGTGGTGATTGAGCTCGGTGGCAACGACGCGCTGCGCGGCCTGCCGCTCAAAACCAGCCAGGACAATTTGCAAGCCATGGTGCAAGCCTGCTTGGGCGCGCACGCCAAGGTGCTGCTGCTGGGCATGCAAATGCCGCCCAACTACGGGCCCGAATACGGCGCCCAGTTCGCCGCCATGTACGCCAGCGTGGCCAAGGGCAAGGGCGTGGCGCTGGTGCCCTTTTTCCTTAAAGGCGTCGCCGATGTCCCGCAGGCCGATACCTTGTTTCAAAGTGACCGTATTCACCCGCTGGAAGCAGCCCACCCCACCCTGCTCGACAACGTCTGGCCCACCCTTTCGAAAATGATTGCATGAGCCTGACCCTGATAAGCGCGAGCGACGTGATCGCCCGTTACGACCAATTTGATACCCTGATCGACGCCCGCAGTGAAGGCGAATACGCCGAAGACCACCTGCCTGGCGCCGTGAACTGGCCCACGCTGCACGATGAAGAGCGCAAGAGCATCGGCACGCTGTACAAGCAAGTCAATGCTTTTGAGGCCAAGAAGCGCGGCGCCGCACTTGCTGCGCGCAATATATCGACCCACATCGAAGCCCATGTGCTGGACAAGCCGCGCGATTGGGCGCCATTGGCCTATTGCTGGCGCGGCGGCAAGCGCAGTGGCTCGCTCTCGCTGGTGCTCGACCAAATCGGATTTCGCATGTCGCTCATTGAGGGCGGCTACAAAGCCTTTCGCGCAGCCATGCTGCTAGACATAGAGGCGCGCGCGGCCCAACTGCAATTTCAAGTGATATGCGGCACCACCGGCTCGGGCAAAACCCGGCTCTTGCAGGCCTTGCGCAGCGCAGGCGCACAAGTGCTGGACTTGGAGGACCTGGCCCGCCACCGCAGTTCTGTGCTTGGCGCCCTGCCCGGCGTCGCCCAGCCAACCCAAAAGCGCTTTGACACCCTGGTGTGGGAGCAATTGCGCCAGTTCGACCCAACGCGCGTGGTGTTTGTGGAAAGCGAAAGCAAAAAGGTGGGCAATGTGTCTATCCACCCAACGCTGGTGGATGCCATGCGCAACAGCCCCTGCAGCGTGGTTGACCTGTCGCTGGAACAGCGCGTTGAACTGCTGCTGGAAGACTACGCTTACTTCACCGCCAACCCCGAGCAATTTTGCAACCGCTTAGACGCCCTGACCGCGCAGCGCGGCAAAGTGGTGATTGAGGCCTGGAAGGCTTTGGTGCGCCAAGGCAACCTGCGCCCGGTGGTACAAGACCTGCTGGTGGCGCACTATGACCCGGTGTACCTGCAGTCCATGGAGCGCAACTTTGTGCAGTATGGACAGGCCAATACGCTAGCGCCCGCGGACCGTTCAGCGCCTAGCATGCAAGCACTGGCCGATTCTCTGACCAGCGCCTAGTCGCGCGAGGCGACCCCTGTCGGCGGTTTATCCGGCCTTGGAAGTCAAGCGCCGGGGGCGGAGACCTCAGGTCCCGATGGGCCTGCTTCACCTGCCGGCGGTGCGTCTTGGCCTTCGACCAAAGCGTCTTCCTCACCTGGGCCTTTGCGCTCGCTCTTGCTCTTGAGCTTGTCTTCCTTCTTGCGCTTCTTGGCCAGTTCTTTTTGACGCTTTTCGTAACCGTAATTGGGAGTTGCCAAGATGTGCTTTCGTTTGTTGGTAGCGACTTTAACATTTCGCTGCGCAGGGGCCCTCACGGACCTGGCAAGGGTTTAAGCATGCGCCAGCGCGCGGTGCTCAGGCTCCAATAAAACTAGCCTTGAGAGGCCCAAGGTCCATTTCAGCTGCAATGGTTCAGCTTCCACGCCTTAAACCAGCTCTCTAAAAAATGATGCAAACAAGAAAACAGTTTTTCCTTGGAGCAACTGGGGTGGCCCTGCTGGGCATTGCGGGATGCGCCGTGACGCGAGACCAGGAATCCGTGGGAGGTTACCTTGGCGACTCGGCCAACACAGCCATCAGCGTGGGGACGCTCAAAGGCACGGTCATGCTTTCGGGCTTTGCCAGAAGCACGTCCGAACGCAATACCGCAGAAAACCTGGCCCGCGGGGTGCAGGGCATCAAAGCGGCAAAGAACGCGATCGTTGTCACACCCTAAGGTAAGGGGTCGCACGGCGGTGGCTTAGGCCGATAACCGCCGGAACCGTTAGCCCTTCCACACGTCCGTGGTCAGTTGATGCGACTTGTCCTCGCGCCCACCAGGGGCGCCAAGCACCGAATCGTCCTTCAAGGCCACGCCTGTGAGGCCCAGGGTGCGGGCGCGGCGCAGCAAATAGTAAAGCTTGTCGGCGGCGGCCTCCACACCCAGGCCGGCTGGGCGCACGTTGGAGATGCAGTTGCGCTGCGCGTCTGTGAGGCCCACTTGGGGCGACCAGCTCAAGTAGATCCCCATGCTATCGGGCGAACTCAGGCCTGGCCGCTCGCCAATGAGCACCACAACGGCGCGCGCGCCAAGGCCCTGCCCCACTTCATCGCCCACCGCCACCCGGGCCTGCTCCACCAAGGCTACCGGCGCCAGCCGCCAAGGCGCTTGGCCATGCGACTCCAGTCGCTTGCGCAGCGCGGCGATCAAGGGCATCGCATTGTGGTGCACCGCCAGTGCGGACAAGCCATCGGCCACCACCACCGCCAGATCGTATGGGCCTGCGGGTTGAGCCTGGAGCGTGTAGTTCGCGACCGCCTGCAGCGAGGGCGCACTCAGGCGTCGACCCAAATCCGGGCGCTGCAGATAGTTAGTGCGGTCGGCGGCGGCACTGTGCAGGCGCAGCGTGGGCAAACCCGCGCGCTCTAGTTCCAAGGCCAGGCCTGCGGCGTCAAAGGGCCGATGTACCGCGTCACGCGCCTGGGCGTGGGCAAGCTGAAAGTCCAGGTGCGCCGCCGTCGGCATGCTGTGGCCGGCTCGGCCGAGCGCTATGCGCGCGTCGGTAAAGCGCCTGAGTGTGCTCCAGGGCGCGGGCGTCACCAGGGCCGGTGCGTCAGCGACCGGTGATGCGGGTAAGGGCGGTGTGTTCATGCCGCGTCCAATCGCTTCAGCGTGTCGGCAAAACGCGTGGACATATGGGGCAAAAGGCGCGAGGCGGTACCACCTTCAAAGACTTCCATCTGCTGCAGCCAGGTTTCAAACTCGGGCGCGGCGCGCAGGCCCAGGGTTTGACGCATCACCAGCGCGTCGTGGAAGGACGTGCTTTGGTAGTTGAGCATGATGTCGTCCGCCCCCGGCACGCCCATGACGAAGTTGCATCCGGCCGCGCCCAGCAGGGTCAGTAGCGCGTCCATGTCGTCCGAGTCGGCCTCGGCGTGGTTGGTGTAACAAACGTCGCAGCCCATGGGCACGCCTAGCAGCTTGCCGCAAAAGTGGTCTTCCAGACCGGCGCGGATGATTTGCTTGCCGTTGTACAAATACTCCGGCCCGATAAATCCCACCACGGTGTTCACCAGCAAAGGATCAAAGGCCCGCGCCACCGCATAGGTCCGTGCCTCGATGGTTTGCTGGTCGCAACCGTGGTGCGTCCCGGCCGACAAGGCGCTGCCCTGACCGGTCTCGAAGTACATCACCTGCGCGCCGCGTTGGCCGTCCTCAAACAGGCTTCCGCGCTGCAGCGACAAGGCCGCCTGCTGCGCCTCGTGCAGCAGGGCCAGGTCAATGCCAAAACTGCGGTTGGTGCCCTCGGTGCCGCCTATGGACTGGAACACCAGGTCTACCGGCGCGCCGCGCTCAATCGACCGCAAAGTGTTGGTCACGTGCGTCAGCACGCAAGACTGCGTGGGAATGCGGTAGCCGCTGATGACGTCGTCGAGCATGTGCAAAAGCCGCACGACCTGCGCCACGTTGTCGGTGGCCGGATTGATGCCAATGACCGCGTCGCCGCTGCCGTGTAAGAGCCCGTCGAGCAGGCTCGCGGCAATGCCTACGGCGTCGTCGGTGGGGTGGTTAGGCTGCAGCCGCGTGGCCAGGCGCCCTGGCAGCCCGAGGGTGCAGCGAAAGCGAGTAACCACGCTGCATTTACGCGCGATCAGCACCAGGTCTTGCAGACGGCAGATTTTGCTCACCGCCGCCACCATCTCGGGCGTCAGGCCCGGCGCCAGGGCCGCCAGCGTGGTGCTGTTGGCAGCGTCGCCCAGCAGCCAATTGCGAAAGTCTCCGACCGTGAGGTGGGCCACCGGGGCAAAGGCGGCGGCATTGTGCGTGTCCAGAATCAGGCGGGTGACTTGGTCGTCTTCGTAGGGCACCACGCATTCTTTCAAAAAGGTTTTGAGCGGCAGCGCCGCCAGCGCCATCTGCGCGGCCAAGCGCTCTTGCATGGTCTGGGCCATGACGCCGCTGAGCTGGTCGCCCGAGCGAGCCGGAGTGGCCCGCGCCATCAAGGTGCGCAGGTCGGCAAACAAGTAGCGTTGGCTACTGATGGTGTGGGAATAGGCCATGGCAATGCAAATGGACTCGAGGCGCCAATACGGGCGGGAGACTATTGTCAGCCATGGCAGCACGGCACCCGCCGTTCAGGACGCAGCCGCAGCCCATTTTTGCCAACGCAGCCAATATTCCAGCGCCACGCGGTAGGTGTTGACTTGCACCTGTACGGTGTGTGCAATGTCGTGCCCGTAGCCACCACCCATGGCAAAGGCTATTGGGATTTGGCGGGAAAAGCACCAGTCAAACACCCGCCGGTCGCGGGCTTGCAGTCCGTCAAAGCTGAGCTTGAGGCGGCCTAGGCGGTCGCCCTCGTGCGGGTCGGCACCAGCCAGGTACAGCACAAAACCGGGGTCGAAGCGGTCTTGCAGGGTTTGCAAGGCGTGTTCCAGCGCGGCCAGGTAGGCGTCGTCGGTGCAGCCGTCGGGCAAGGCCACGTCCAGGTCGCTGATCTCTTTGGTAAACGGAAAATTGTTGGCGCCGTGGAGCGACAGCGTAAACACCGAATCATCCTTGGCAAAAATGCGCGCCGTGCCGTTGCCCTGGTGCACGTCGAGGTCAATGATGGCCACATTCAGCGGCAGGCGGCGCTGACCCGGCGGTGGGCGCACACGGCCCCATTCGGCTTGCAGCACGCGAGCTGTCACGGCCAGGTCGTTGAACACACAAAAGCCGCCACCCCGCTCAGAATAAGCATGGTGCGTGCCCCCGGCCAGGTTGGCAGACACGCCTTGCGCCAGTGCCACACGCGCAGCCTGCAAAGTTCCGCCCACGGAACGCAGGGCCCGTTCGGCCATGGCCGGACTCCATGGAAAACCAATGTCTCGCAAAATTTTGGCCTCTACCGACCCGTCTGCAATCGCGGCAATGTAGGCGGGGTGGTGGGCAAATGCCAGCTCAGCGTTGATGGCCGCTGGCGCCTGCACAAACTGCACCTGGGGCAGTTGTGCGGTGAGTGCGTCGCGCAGCAACTGGTATTTGCGCATCGGAAACCGGTGGCCCAGCGGCAAGGGAAGAACGAAGTTGTCGCTGTAAAAAGCCTGCATAAAAGTGGGTAACGCCAAGCTTTGCGGGCGCTATCAGTCCGCGCTGGCGCCAGAGGCTTTGACCACTACCGCCCATTTCTTAATTTCAGCGTCAATCAGCGCGGCAAATTCTTGGGGGCTGTTACCACTGGGAATAGCGCCTTGGGCCAAGAGCTTTTCCTTGATCTCCGGCGAATTGAGTGCCTTGGCGGTTTCTTGCTGCAGCCGGTTCACCACCGCCTGGGGCGTGCCAGCGGGTGCGAGCAGGCCAAACCAACTGGTGGCCTCAAAGCCTTTAAGCGGCGCGGCCTCAGCAATCGTAGGTAAGTCGGGCAATGCGCCCGAACGCTGGGTGCTGGTTACCGCAAAAGCCTTGAGCTTGCCGGCCTTGATGAAGGCCATGGCCGAGGGCAGGTTGTCAAACATCACGTCCACCTGGTTGGACAGCAGGCCCAATAGCGCAGGCGCCGATCCGCCATAGGGAATGTGCGTCATGTAAATACCGGTGGATGCTTTGAACAACTCGCCCGCCAAGTGGATGGAGGTGCCGCTGCCACTGGACGCCATATTCAGCTGGCCCGGGTGTTTGCGCGCGTAGGCAATGAAGTCGGACACCGAATTGATGCCCAGGGCCTTGGCCCGCTCGGCGTTCATCACCATCACATTGGGCACGCCGGCCACCAAAGTGATGGGCGCAAAGTCTTTTTGCGGGTCGTAGGCCAGTTTGGTGAACAAGGACTTGTTGATGCCATGCGTGCCCACGGTCCCCATCAGCAATGTGTACCCGTCGGGCGCTGACTTGGCCACCTGTTCGGCGCCGATATTGCCGCCCGCTCCTGCCCGGTTTTCAATCACAAAAGACTGACCAAAGGCCTTGGTCAACTCTGGCGCCACCGCGCGGGCCAAGATGTCCGTGGTGCCACCCGGCGCAAAGGGCACGACGATCTTCACCGGCTTGCTGGGCCAGGCCGTTTGGGCCTGCGCCCGTCCTGGCCCCGCTCCTAGCGCAAACAAGGCTACGAATAGGAAACAAATTCGGCGAGCGATGGAAGTTTTCATTTTTGTCAATCCTGGATTGGGCTCAAACACCGTGGTCTGCGCTGCACGCTATCTGTGGCAGGTGAAATCCATTATGAAGCCAGCGCCCCGCACAATGCATACTCCTAGCAGGGGTACAAACCCGTATCAAGCGCTGTGATTTGTGTGAACCATTTTTGTGAAACTCCCACCTCCATGAACACCACCTCCGTGTCCACCACCCAGCCCACGGGCGCCAGTTTGTTGATCGACGCCTTGCTAGCCCAGGGCGTGAACACCGTGTTTTGTGTACCAGGCGAGAGCTTTTTGGCAGCCATGGATGCCATGTACACGCACCGCGACGCCATCCACCTGGTGGTGTGCCGCCATGAAGGTTCCGCCATGTTCATGGCCGAGGCCCACGCCAAGGCAACCGGCCGCCCCGGCATCTGCTTTGTCACGCGCGCCCCCGGTGCAGCCCAGGCCACCATCGGTCTGCACACCGCGCACCAGGACGCCACGCCGGTGATTCTGTTTATCGGCCAGGTGGGGCGCGGCTTTATGGAGCGCGCCGCCTTTCAAGAAGTGGACTACCGAAGCATGTTTGCCCCCATCAGCAAATGGGTGGCGCAGGTGGACGATGCCAGCCGCATGCCCGAGATGGTGAGCCATGCGTTTCATGTGGCCATGGCCGGGCGGCGCGGCCCGGTGGTGCTGGCCTTGCCCGAAGACATACTCAGCGGCGCGGCGCGGGCGCCCGTGCGCGCAGTACAAGCGGCGCAAGCCCTGCGCGCCACGCCCTCGGCCCCCGATCTGGCGCAGTTAATGGCCATGCTGGGCGCCGCCCAGCACCCCTTGTTGATCGTGGGCGGCAGCGGCTGGACGGCGCAGGCGGTGCAAGACCTGCGCACTTTTGTGCACGCAAGCGGCCTGCCAGTAGCCTGCTCATTCCGCCGTCAAGACTTGTTTGACAACGAAGACCCGCATTACGTGGGCGTGCTGGGCCTGGGTGCGGACGCGGGGCTGCACCGGGCGGTCAAAGAAGCAGACCTGCTGGTGCTGCTGGGCGCGCGTATGGGCGAAGTGCCTAGCGCGGGCTATACGCTCATTGACATTCCCCAACCCCAGCAACTTCTGGTGCACGCCCTGCCCGAGGCGCACGACCTGGGCCACCTGTACCGCCCGGACTTGGCCCTGCTGGCCACCATGCCCGAGTTGGCCCAGGCCCTGGCTGCGCTGCCCGTGGACGCTTCATTGCGCCAGCGGCTGCAGGCCCGCACGCAGGCGTTACGCCAGGGGTTCGAGCAATTTACCTCCGTCGCCGCAGCGCCAGCCGCCCCCGACGCCGACATCCCCATCGACCTGGTGCAAACCTGGGGTTTGCTGCGCACCCAGCTACCCGCAGACGTGGTCATCACCAACGGCGCAGGCAACTACACCACTTGGGCGCACCGCTACTTTAGGTACCGGCACTTTGGCAGCCAGTTGGCACCCACCAGTGGCGCCATGGGCTACGGCTTGCCTGCTGCCATAGGCGCCAAATTAGCGCACCCGCAGCGCAACGTGCTATGTCTGGCGGGCGACGGGTGCTTCATGATGAGTTCGCACGAACTCGCAACCGCCGTGCACTTGGCGCTGTCCATCGTCATCGTGGTGTTTGACAACCAGATGTACGGCACCATCCGCATGCACCAAGAGAAATACTTCCCCCAGCGCACCCACGGCACCGCCCTGCACAACCCCGACTTTGTCGCCCTGGCCCAGGCCTTTGGCGCCCACGGCCTGCACGTCACCCAGCCAGCCGCCTTGGTGCAAGCCGTGCTGCAAGGCTTCACTGCCGACCGCCCTACCCTGATTCACGTGCTGACCGACCCCGAAAACATCAGTGCCGGGGCGACGCTCAGTGGGATTCGAGCGCGCATGCGTTAAACCGCCTGACCCGTCCACCGGCATTTCGGAATCCCGAGTGTCGCTCCGCTGGGGCTGTCCCGTCGGCAAATCCGAGCAGAACCGGCAAACCAGGCCTGCTGTGTACCGGATGGGGAGTGGGACTTTTTGCATTCGAAAAGGCCGCTAAGTGCTTATCCTTAGCGGCCTTTGCCAGGGCTTATGGTGGTGGGGTGCTACCAGTTGGCAAACGGACCGGGAATAGCGATTTCCGGTCCTGACCAACTCAACAATATCTCAAGATGGCTAGGTTGACCCGGTTGGTCATAGATTTCGGGCAGCGTGATGCAATCTCAAAATTTCAACATCGTCGCCACGTACGCGGTAAATGGCAATGTAGTTTTTGTGCAGGACCAGCTCACGCGTGCCGGGGACGCGGCCAGCCCGGCCCACACCAGGATGGGCCTGAAGTTTGGTCACAGCGGCCTGCAACTCCAGCACAAAGCTGGTGGCGCGGGTCGGGTTGTCTTTGGCGATGAATCCAGCGATTTCATCAACAGACGCGAGCGCCGCCCTAGTCCACTTGATCAACATGAATCAAGCGCCGTATTTCGCAAATACCGCTTTGACCTGCTGGTCGGTTGCGAATTCGCCTGCATCGGCTTCCTTGATGCCTTCGTGAATGTCATGAATCTGCCAGGATTCACTCTGCACATAGTTGCTCAGCGCATCGATGGCCAAAAAGCTCTTGGTCCTGGCGGTCGCCTTGGCCAGCTCTTCGATCTGGTTGTAAAGCGCCTAGGGCAGGCGTACGTTGAGAGTTCTGGCGGTCATGGTTGCAACACTCCTGTGAATGTGTAATATAACGCAACATCCACTTCACAAAACCAAAGATCAAGGCGGACGGCTTCTTTCCTGAGCAAATGCCCCTCAGGACGATGTATTTAAGCCGTGGTGATCGAGCCGGAAATACGCAGTTCAGCCGAGCGCCGGATCGACTGATCCACTGCACGCCGGCTGTTGAATTTATTGACGTAGGCCGTGAAGGTTGCAGTGGCGCCGTTACGCAAAATCAACTTGATACTTGGCTTTACATTCAACGTCTCTCGCGCCAAGATATACATGTACATCCAAGAGGATTCAACATGGCCAAAACCAAACTTCTCAAGAACGGCAACTCGCAAGCCGTTCGCATTCCTGCCGATTTTGCCTTTAGCACGAGGACATTGATCTGGTCATCGTGCGACAAGGCGAAGAGTTGCACTTCCGTCCGGCTCAGCGCCGCATGGGGGATGTGTTAGGCAAACTTGCCAAGTTCTCACCTGACTTCATGGCCCAGGGCCGAGGCGAAAACATGGGGGGCGAGCGCGAGACTTTATGAATCCAAAAATTCATCCTCGACACCAATATCTGCATCTACCTTATGAAGCACCAACCGCCTGAGGTGCGCGAGCGTTTTGCCCAGCGCTTTGTGGGCGACGTTGTTATTTCTGCGGCACAAAAATCCAACCGTTCAGCGCTGGAGAGCTTGCTCGAAGATATCAAGGTCGCACCCTTCGATGCACAAGCTGCCATGGCTTATGGTCCCATACGCGCAACCTATAAAGATCGCAACCGAGATGCTCTGGACCAACTCATCGCAACTCAAGCGATCGCTTTAGGGGTAACACGGGTCACCAACAACGAAGCGGACTTTGTGAACTAAGCTGGGCAGCGTGCATAAGATTGGGACAGCAACCACAGCAATCAAATCTCTGTGGTTGCAATGGTGTATTCAACCGTGTTTAATGAATGCCCATGCCCCGTTAATTGGGACGAGCCTTTTATGCGTGTATTTTTGAATGTATGAATGAAAAACGCTACTAAAGAGGCATCTTTGCTTGCTGCTTGGCGGGGCAATCACGTCAAAGCTCAGTTGCTGGCCCGGCGCAACCATCGCGACAAACTTGGCGTGGCAGCCGACGCACTTTTGTGCGGCCGATGCAC
>CANCJD010000066.1 GCA_947378275.1 Comamonadaceae bacterium | reverse complement strand
TCGGCTTTTTGCACTGTGGCCAGGCGGTGCGCGATCACCAGCGTGGTGCGGTTGCGCATGGCAGATTCCAGCGCCGCTTGCACCATGCGTTCGCTCTCGGCGTCCAGCGCGCTGGTGGCTTCGTCCAGCAGCAGCAGGGGCGGGTTTTTCAGCATGGCGCGCGCAATGGCAATGCGCTGGCGCTGCCCGCCAGACAGGCGCAGGCCGCGCTCGCCCAAAAAGGTCTTGTAGCCTTCGGGCAGCGCGGTAATGAACTCGTGCGCAAACGCGGCTTCCGCCGCCTGTTGCACTTCGGCGTCGGTAGCGTCGGGGCGGCCGTAGCGGATGTTCTCAAGCGCGCTATTGGAAAAAATGACCGCGTCTTGCGGCACGATGCCAATACGCTGGCGCAGGTCGCCCAGCGCCAGGTCGTGCGTGGCCACGCCGTCGAGCACGATGCGCCCGGCCTGCGGGTCGTAAAAGCGCAGCAGCAACTGAAACACCGTGCTTTTGCCCGCGCCACTGGGGCCCACAATGGCCACGGTCTGGCCAGCTTGCACGTCCAGCGCGAACGCGGACAAGGCTTGTTGTGACGGGCGCGAGGGGTAATGAAACTCCAGCGCCTCAAAGCGCACGGCGCTGCCGGCCTGGGGCAGCGGCAGGCGCACGGGCTGCGCTGGTGATGCAATAGGCGACTCGGTGTGCAGCAGCTCCATCAGGCGCTCGGTGGCGCCTGCGGCGCGCAGCAAGTCGCCATACACCTCGCCCAATACCGCAAAGGCGCTGGCCAGCAAAATCACATACACCACGGTCTGGCCCAGATCGCCTGCGGTAATGCGCCCGGCCACCACTGCCTGCGTGCCCTGGTACAAGCCCCACAACAGCGCGGCTGAGGTGGCGATGATGATGAAACCCACCAGCACCGAGCGCGCAGCGCTGCGGCGCACGGCGGTGTCAAAGGCGTTTTCGGTCGAGGTGGAAAAGCGCGCGGCTTCGCGCGCTTCGGCGGTATAGCTTTGCACTACGGGAATGGCGTTGAGCACTTCAGCCGCAATGGCGCTGGAGTCGGCAATGCGGTCTTGGCTGGCGCGCGAAAGCTTGCGCACCCGTCGCCCAAACCACAGACTGGGCAACACGATCAGTACCAGCACCGCCAGCACCTGCAGCATCACCAGTGGGTTGGTCCAGACCAGCACGCTTAAAGCGCCCAGACCGAGCACCATATTGCGCAAGCCCATGCTCAAAGAAGAACCCACCACGGTTTGCACCAGCGTGGTGTCGGCGGACAGGCGCGAGAGCACTTCGCCGGTTTGGGTGGTCTCAAAAAACTCGGGGCTTTGGTGCAATACATGGGCGTAGACCGCGTCGCGGATATCAGCAGTAACCCGCTCGCCGAGCCAACTCACCATATAAAAGCGGCACGCCGAAAAAACACCCAGCGCCGTGGCCACGCCAAACAGCGCAAAAAAGTGCTCGCGCATGGCCATCATCTGATCGCCTTTGTCGCCGCGCACCAGGCCGCCATCAATCAGCATGCGCAGCGCCACCGGAAAGGCCAACGTGGCTGTTGCGGCCATCACCAAAAACACCAGCGCCAGGCCAATGCGGGCGCGGTAGGGGCGCAAAAACGGCAGCAAACCGCTCAGAGACTTGGGGCTTTTGGATTTGGGGCGTTCAGAGGTCATAGGCATTCAGGTTGGGCAGATGCGGCAAAAGGCAAGCATGCTGCAGCCCCCTATTGTCGTGCCTGCGAAAGGGCGCGCGCTGGGGCTGCTGGGGCGCACTGGCCTACAGTTTCAGGGGCGCCGCGTAGCCGGTCATTTCCAGATAGCCCCTGCCCACCAGGCGGTCGTTGCTATCAAGAAGTTCGCACAGACCTTCCCAGTACACCGCGCCGGTGGAGTTGCGGCTGTCGAGTTCTTGGGCGTCAAACACAGCGCGCACCATGTAGCTGCCGGTCGGCATGCTTATCCGCCATTGCACGGGGTAGCTGGCCTGGGTGCGCGGGCTGCGCCACAGGCGCTCGGGCGCAAACACCACGTCGCCGGGCTTGAAGTTGACCGCCACATCGCCCCGGCGAAACGAGCCGCCGCCCCACAAGGCGCTGCCGTCCTTGTGCCGTACCCGAAAGGCGGTGAGCGCGCTGCCGTCTTGCAGGTTGATGCCAACCCAGTCCCAACCCACAGCGTCGGGGTGCAAGAGCGCGTCGCTCCACTCGTGGTCCAGCCAGGCGCGGCTGCCCGCGCCCAGCACGTGGCGCTGGCCCTTGAGGCGAATTTCGCCTCGCGCTCGCAGTTGCGGGCGGCTGTAGTAGTAACTGAACTGCGCGGCGTCGGGCCCCTTGCGCGAGCGGCCTTGCTCGCCCTGCAAGAGCAGTGGCTGGGTTTCAGTCAAGCGCAGGTCGAGCATGAAATCCGCCGCGCGCACCTGGGCGCGCAGGGCACCTTCGGGCGTGCGGGTGAGCGACCAGTCGCGCAGCACCACGCCGGTGTCCGCCAGGCTGGCCCAAGCCGCGTCTGCTGGGTTGGCGCCCTCCGACCGGCCCGACCAGCGGGCAATGCGCTGGTCCGACCACAGCGTCTTGCCCGCCACGTCGCTGACTGCCGCATGCGCAAACAGCAATTGCTTGGCCGCCAGCGCCGAATCCAGCGCCTGGGTAGACGCCACCCGGCGACGGAAAAACGTGATCTGAAACCCCAGCGCCGCCGCCTGCCCCGCCACATTGGCAAAACCGGTGGCGTACCACCACTCGGTCTGAAAGTCGGGGTGGGCGCCCGCGTCTCGGGGGAAGGCCAGTGTTGGGCCAAGCCGAGCTACGGCTGCGCCTGCAGCGCGTGGCAAGCAGGCCGCCGCGGCAGTGGCCAGGCCTGTTTGTACGAGCTGGCGACGGCTGAAGGAGGCGAGGTGCATGGGCTTGGTGTGTAGGAAATGGGTATTTTGACCGGGTGTAAGTGCGTGCCCACGCTTGCCACCGGGGCTCATAAAGCCGTGCGCAGCGTCCAAATCTCTGGAAACAGCACCACATCGAGCATCTTGCGCAAATAGCTCACCCCGCCCGTGCCCCCGGTGCCGCGTTTGAAGCCGATCACCCGCTCCACCGTGGTCACGTGGCGAAAGCGCCAGAGGCGAAAGGCGTCTTCCAGGTCGGTGAGTTCTTCGCCGAGTTGGTAGAGGTCCCAATGCGCCTCGGGCGCGCGGTAAACCTGCAGCCAAGCGGCTTCAACCTCGGGGCTGGCCACATAGCCCTGCGTCCAGTCGCGTTCCAAGTGGCTGGCGGGCACCGCAATGCCCCGGCGCGCGAGCAGGCGCAGGGCTTCGTCATAGAGCGACGGGGCTTGATAAGCGGCTTGCACCAGCGCCAGTCGCTCCGGTGCGTGGGTGTGGGGCTGCAGCATGGCGGCGTTTTTGTTGCCCAGCGAAAACTCGATGCAGCGGTACTGAAAACTCTGGAACCCGCTGCTTTGCCCCAGATAAGGCCGCATGGCGCTGTACTCGGGCGGCGTCATCGTGGCGAGCACGTCCCAGGCATGCACCAGTTGCTCCATGATCTTGCTGACCCGCGCCAGCATCTTGAAGGCGGCGGGCAACCGGTCTTGCGCTATGTGCGCCATGGCGGCCTGCAGCTCGTGCAGCATCAGCTTCATCCACAGCTCGCTGGTCTGGTGCTGGACGATGAACAGCATTTCGTCGTGCGCGGGCGAGAGCGGCTTTTGCGCCGACAAGATGGTGTCAATCTGCAGATAGTCGCCGTAGCTCATGCGCGCGCTGAAGTCGAGCTGGGCTTTTTCCTGGTGGACGATGTTTTCTGGTGTGGTCATGAAAGTTTGAATGAGAGGATGGGCACACCACCTCAGAGGTGGACGGGCGGCGCAGGTTCGGGCCGATTTTCTGGCCCGCAGGGACAGCATGAGGCCCGGGCCTGCGCCGCCCGGCCGCCTCGTGCGAACACAACCCCGCTCAGGTCACCGACTGCTTCTGGTTGAACTCCGGCTTTTGCCATTCCCCAGTGGCCAGCACTTGCCGCAAATGCTCCACCGCATTCCACACATCTTCAAACCCGATGTACAGCGGCGTCAAACCAAAGCGCAAGATGTCTTTGTGCACGCCGCCGTCGCCCGCGCGGTAGTCCCCAATCACCCCGCGCGCAATCAGCGCCTGCATGATGGCAAACGCGCCCGAGCCCAAGCCACCTCCAGCGGCGTGTTCGCGCGTCAAGCACACTTGCGAGCCGCGCTGTGCGTGCGCGCGGGGCGTGGCCAGTCCGAGGCCAAAGCCTTGACAGCGCTCTTCTACCAGCGCAATGAATAAATCGGTCAGTGCCAGCGACTTGGCGCGCAGCGCCGCCATGCCGCCCAAAGCTTCTGCCGCCTTGAAACCATCCAGACCGCATTCCAGCAGCGACAAGCTTACGATGGGTTGCGTGCCGCACAAATAACGGTTGATGCCAGGGGCAGGCTGGTAGTCGGGCGTAAAGGCAAACGGCGCGGCGTGGCCCCACCAGCCGGTAAGCGGCTGCAAAAAGGGCAGGTCAGCGCGGTTGGCGTGCTGGGGGCTGACCCACACAAACGCGGGCGCACCGGGGCCGCCGTTGAGGTATTTGTAGCCGCAGCCCACCGCAAAGTCGGCGCCCGCGCCTCGCAGATCTACCGGCACGGCACCCGCACTGTGCGCTAGGTCCCACACCACCATTGCGCCTGCGGCGTGTGCCGCCTCGGTCACTGCGGCCATGTCGTGCATGGCGCCGGTGCGGTAGTTCACGTGGGTGAGCATCAGGATGGCGACCTGGCTATTCAGCGCGGCGGCAATCTCGTCGGGTTCCACCAGCTTCAGGGTGTAGCCGCGCTCGGCGCATAGGCCTTCGGCAATGTAGAGGTCGGTTGGAAAATTGCTGCGCTCGCTGATTAGCACGCGGCGGGTGGGATGGTCTACCTGCGCAATCGACAGCGCAGCCGACAAGACCTTGAACAAATTGATGGACGTGGTGTCGGTGGTCACCACTTCGCCCTGACCCGCGCCAATCAGCGGCGCAATCCGGTTGCCCAGGCGCTGGGGCAGGTCAAACCAGCCCGCCGTGTTCCAGGATCGGATCAGGCCCTGGCCCCATTCCTGGCTCACGACTTGGGCGGCGCGTGCCGCAGCACCTTTGGGCATCACGCCCAGCGAGTTGCCGTCCAGATAAATCAGGCCCTGCGGCACAGAAAAAAGATCGCGCAGAGGGCGCAGCGTGTCTGCGGCGTCGCGCTGTTGGCAGTCTTGCAAAGTGGTCATGGGGGTGTCTCTTCAGAGGGTGAAATGCTTGGTGCGGGCTGACGGTAACACCGGAAAATTGGCCGTGGTGTCGGTAAATACCAACAGCGGCGGAAAAGTCGTGTGCTGCGGCGTCGAGACCGCACGCGTTGGAATGGGGTGTCTGTAAGTGCTGTTAAGGTAAGTAAAATGAAAAAAGCATGCGAAAAGCGGCTCCGATCTCTTATTTCTCAATTTATGCAATTATGAAAAAACCACTCCACATGACACGTCCCGTTTCCCAATTCCTCATCGGTGCTCTGTTTGCTGCGAGCACTTTGGCTGCCCACGCTGCAGGCCACGCCCCCCATTGGAACTATGAGCACGGCCATGAAGGTCCTGGCCATTGGGCTGAACTCGATCCAGCGTTTGAAACCTGCGCCAAGGGTGGCCGGCAAAGCCCTGTGGATATTCGTGACGCGGTGAAAGCAGATTTGCCCAAGTTAGATTTCCACTACACAACGGCCACCCCCACTTTTGTGAACAACGGACACACGATCCAAATCAACTTGCCCGCAGGTCAGTCGTTGACCGTAGGCGACAAAACCTATGAGCTGCTGCAATTTCACTTTCACACGCCCAGTGAAGAGGCGCTTCAAGGCAAGCGCACCGCGATGGTCGGTCACTTTGTCCACAAAAATGCAGCAGGCGAGCTTGGTGTGATTGGCCTGTTGATGCAGCCCGGCAAAACCAATGCGGCCTTTGCACCCGTCTTTGCCCACCTGCCACGCAAGGGCGAAAAGATCACCGTGGATGATCTGGCACTCGACTTGGCGGCCATGCTGCCTGAAGACAAGGGCTACTACTCCTTTGAAGGTTCGTTGACGACACCTCCTTGCAGCGAAGGCGTGAACTGGATGGTTTTGAAGACCCCGATTCAACTCGGCGCCGAGCAGATCAAGGCATTTCGCCGTATTTACAGCGCCAACGCACGTCCCATTCAGCCGCTTAACGGCCGGGTGATCAAAGAGTCGATGTAATCACAGTGCGTGCAAGCCCGGGCCATGTGCCCTGGGGTTGCCGCACCGCCGCAATTACTGGTAGCGCACGCCCTGGCGCGCCAGCTCGGTTTGCAGCGCGCCCATGTTCACCGCGTCCAGCGCCACACCGTGCTTGATGGACAAGGCCGCTGCAATGCCAGCGCCCTGGCCGGCCACCGCGCAGCAGGCCATGTTGCGGGTGGCCGCGTGCGCAATGCGGTCGCCGCCAATGGCGCGCCCGGTTACCAGCAAATTCTTCACGCGCTTGGGCAGCATCGAGCGGTAAGGCACGTGCATATAGCGACCCGTGGTGGGCAAAATCAGCACGCCGTAGCCGTCAATGAATTCGGGGTAGATGCCCACCGAATCCTCAAAGCGCGCCTCGTGACGTACGTCGGATTCGGTCATGTTGTAGACCGCATCAATCTTGCGCGTGTCGCGGATACCAATCGTCATGCCAAAGTTGCGCAGGCGCACCCCGGCGCAGCCCGGTGTGTAGCGGCGCAGCGCCTCAATCGCCAACATCGACTGGCGCCGGCCTTCCATCTCAAAGTGCGTCATGCTGTCGGGGCTGGTGCCGTCGCATTCGGCCAGGTGGATCAGGTTCATGTAGGTAAGTTCGCCCGTGTCGTGCACCGCGCCCCAGGTGCCGGCGATGGTGTTGAGGTGCGCGGGAATCACGCCGTCGCGAATGGCTTGGGCAAAGGGCTTGGCCAGAAAGGGCGAAAACATGGCGTCTTCCTTGCCCGAGGTCTCGATTTCCCACTCGCCGGTAGACCAGTCTTTGTAAGTTTGCGGGTCGGCGCGCACGCCGGCCAAAAACGCTTTTTTGTCCACACCGGCCAGGTGGAACATCACGGACGCGGCCTGCATTTGCTCCACCGGCGTGGTGAGCGTGGGCACGCCCGCGCGGTGCGCGATGTCGGCGTCGCCCGTGGCATCGATCACGCGCTTGGCCAAAATCGCCTCGCGTCCGGCTTTGGACTCGACCACGATGCCGGTAATGGTGTCGCCGTCCATGAGCGGCGCCACAAACATGCGGTGCAGCATGGGGTGGATGCCAGCCTCTTGCACCAGCACATCGGCCACGACCTTGAAGCCTTCGGAATCAATCTCGTACGACAGTGATTGCGACTCTTGCACCGCCGCACCCATGGCCTTGGCGCGGTCTTCAAATTCCCGGCTGATGCCGTCGGCCTCCACGGTTTGTTCATGCCGGTACCAGGCCAGGCCTTCCACGCCCACTACCGTCAAGTTGCCGCCAAAGCAGCCAAAGCGCTCCACCAGCGTCACGCTTACGCCGCAGCGCGCAGCCGCCAAGGCCGCCGCCAGACCGCCGGGGCCAGAGCCGACCACCAGCACGTCGGTGTGCTGGATGACGTCGATCTCGCGGGCGGGTTCAAAAATCTTGGTGGGGGTCGTGGTCATGGGTTGGGGTGCCCTGGTGGGTTTTATGGATGGGCACGGTGAACAGCGCCACCGCGTTCCTCGGTAGCAAGCCTTAGCCCTGGCGGCCTAGTAACAGGTATTCCATCAGCGCTTTTTGGACATGCATGCGGTTTTCCGCTTCGTCCCAAACCACGCTTTGCGGGCCGTCGATCACTTCGGCTTCTACCTCTTCGCCGCGGTGGGCGGGCAGGCAGTGCATGAACACGGCGTCGGGGCTGGCTGCGGCCATCATCTTGCGGTCTACGCACCAGGCAGCAAAGGCTTGGCGGCGCACGTCGTTTTCAGCTTCAAAGCCCATGCTGGTCCACACGTCCGTGGTCACGAGATCAGCCCCGGCACACGCCTCCATCGGGTCGCTAAATGCCTTGTAGCTGCCGCTGCCCATGCTGGCCGGTGCAGCGGCGGTGATTTCGTTCACCTCATAGCCGCTGGGCGTGCTTACGCGCAAATGAAAGCCCAGCAAGGCCGCCGCCTGCAGCCAGGTGTTGGCCATGTTGTTGCCATCGCCCACCCAGGCCACGGTCTTGCCCTGGATGGGGCCACGGTGTTCGATGTAGGTAAAGATGTCCGCCAGAATCTGGCAGGGGTGGAACTCGTTGGTCAGGCCATTGATCACCGGCACCCGCGAGTGCGCGGCAAAGCGCTCCAGCTTGGTTTGCTCATAGGTGCGGATCATCACGATGTCGGTCATGCGGCTGATGACTTTGGCGCTGTCCTCAATCGGCTCGGCGCGCCCGAGCTGGCTGTCGCCCGTGGTCAGGTGCACCACGCTGCCACCGAGCTGGTACATACCGGCCTCAAAACTTACGCGGGTGCGGGTGGACGCTTTCTCAAAGATCATGGCCAGCGTGCGGTCCACCAGCGAATGGTGGCGCTCAAAATTCTTGAACTTCTTCTTGATCAGCGCGGCGCGCTCCAGCACGTACACGTGCTCTTCGGTCGTGAAGTCGGCAAACTGCAAAAAATGCCGCACTGGCGGCGCGCCCTTGGGCAGGGTGCTGGGAATGCCTTTGTGCAGCGGGTTCATGCGGATTCCTTCAGCAAGGTGGAGATCAAGGGGCACAAGATGGCGGCAATCTGGTCGGCCTCGGCGGCTGACAAAATCAGCGACGGCACCAGGCGCACCACCGTGTCGGCGGTCACGCTGATCAGCAAACCGGCATCTGCTGCGCGCTGCACCAGTGCGCTGCAGGGCTTGGCCAGGTCAATGCCCAGCATCAGGCCAAGGCCCCGGATTTCTTTTACGCCACCGTTGGCCATTTCTGTCGCCAAGCCGGCTTCCAGGGCCGCTTTTAGATGCGCCCCGACGCTGGCGGCGTTGGCCAGCAGGCCGTCGCGCTCCATGATGCGTATGGTCTCCACCCCGGCGCGCATGGCCAGCGGGTTGCCGCCAAAGGTGCTACCGTGGTTGCCCACCGCGAAAATGTGCGCCGCCTTGGGGCCGGCCACCACCGCACCCACCGGCACGCCTGAACCCAGGCCTTTGGCCAGCGGCATCACATCGGGCACGATGCCGGCCCATTGGTGGGCAAACCATTTGCCGGTGCGGCCCATGCCGCATTGCACTTCGTCAATCATCAAAAGCCAGTCGCGCGCATCGCACAGGGCGCGCAGTTGGCGCAAATAGTCCAGGTGCAGCGGGTTGACGCCGCCTTCGCCCTGAATCGCCTCTACAAACACCGCCGTCACGTTGGGGTTGCCCGCCGTGGCCTTCTCCAGCGCGTCCATGTTGTTCAGCGGCACGCGGATAAAGCCTTCGACCAGTGGTCCGAAACCCGCCTGCACCTTGGGGTTGCCCGTAGCACTGAGCGTGGCAATGCTGCGGCCATGGAAGGCTTTGTCAAACACCACCACTTCGGGGCGTTCAATGCCTTTGTCGTGGCCAAACTTGCGCGCTAGCTTGAGTGCCGCCTCGTTGGCCTCCAGGCCGGTGGAGCAAAAGAACACATTCGTCATGCCCGAGAGCGCCACCAGCTTGGCCGCCAGCGCTTCTTGCAGGGGGATATGGTAGTAATTGGACGTGTGGATGAGCTGTGTGAGCTGGTGTTGCAAGGCGGGCACCAGATCGGGGTGGTTGTGGCCCAGGGTGTTGACCGCAATGCCGCCCAGCGCGTCCAGGTATTGCTTGCCTTGTGTATCCCACACGTGGCAACCCTGGCCATGCGACAGGGCAATCGGCAGGCGACCATAGGTAGGCATCACATGGGGCGATGCGGCGGCGGGCGCTGGGGAAGCTGGCGTGGGGGCGGTCATGGGCAAACTCCGAAAGGCGGGCTCAAAACAAAGCAGCCCAACACAAGTTGGGCCAAACGGCGCGATTTTAGGGGCTGCAAGTGGCAATTACGCCCATGGCCCCAGGGGCGCGGTGTGCAATTGGGCAAATTGCCGGTCGGCGCAGGCCCGCCTTGGGGGTAAACTCATGGTGCAGCGCAGCAAGCAAAGCCTCCCGGCTTGGCTTGTCGGCGTAAAAAAACACCCTCCATGGCCACCACATTCTCCAAAGAAATCTACATCCTGGGCCTTAACAGCCAGGGGCGGACCTTTCGTCCGAGTGACTGGTCCGAACGTCTGGCCGGGGTGATGAGCCAGTTTCGCCCCGGTGGCCCGCAGCCGGGCAGCCATCTGGGTTATTCGCCTTGGTGCGTGCCCAGCTCGGTGGGCGAAACCAAATGCGTCATCATCCACCCCGATCTGCGCGACTATGACGTCATGGCCTGGGAGTTTTGCCTTAACTTTGCACGGGACAATGATTTGCAGACCAGCGAGGGGCCGCCAGAGGTTCCTGCGCGGGGTTCGCGTTAACTTTTCGGTTTATTTAGTCCCCCCCCTATCCCCCCGGCCCCCTTTCCACCCCCGCGGGGTGGAAAGGGGGAGCCAACAGCCACATTTGGTTTTTTCGCTTCGGCTCGGGCACCACTGTCAACTATGCCGCTTGGCGCGCTAGGATGGTGTCATGACCCAGACCACCACCCATTCTTATGAACCGCGCCTCGGCCACGGCCTGCCGCATGATCCGTTCAACGCCATCGTCGGTCCCCGGCCCATTGGTTGGATTTCTACCCGCAGCGCCAGCGGCGTGAACAACCTGGCGCCTTACAGCTTTTTCAATGCCTTCAACTACGTGCCGCCGATCATCGGCTTTGCCAGCATTGGCTACAAAGACACGCTGCGCAATATTGAAGAAACGGGTGAATTCGTCTGGAACCTGACCACCCGGGCGCTGGCCGAGGCCATGAACCAAAGCTGCGCTGCGGTGGGGCCAGACGTAAGTGAATTTGCACTGGCTGGGCTCACACCGCTGGCGTCCACCCTCGTGGCGCCGCCCCGCGTGGCCGAAAGCCCGGTGACGTTTGAATGCAAGCGCACCCAAATACTGCAGCTCCAGGGCGCAGACGGCGCGCAGATAGAGACCTGGCTGGTGCTGGGCGAAGTGGTGGCGGTGCATATTGACCAGGCTTTGCTCAAAGACGGCGTGTACGACACGGCAGCAGCAGGCCACGTGCTGCGCGGCGGCGGGCCTGCGGATTACTTCACGGTGGGGCCGGCGCAGTTGTTCCGGATGCACCGACCGCGCTAAGTAATTGCTAGGCCCAAAGCGCTGGGCGCAGACGCAAAAAAGCCGTCTTGCGACGGCTTTTTGCTTTGCTGGTAGCGCACCCGTTTCAAACGGCGAATCCTGCAAGCAGGATTCGTGCGGTTGCCTAAAGATTTAGGCTGCGAGGGCCAAGGCTTTCACCTTGGTAGCCAAACGGCTCTTATCGCGTGCTGCTTTATTTTTGTGGAAGATGCCCTTGTCGGCGATGGTGTCAACCACTGCTTGCATCTTGCCAAACAGTTCGCTGGCTTTGGTTTTGTCACCGGCCAACACTGCTTTTTCGACGTTTTTCACCGCAGTGCGGTATTTGGAACGCAGCGAGGTGTTCGCGGCGTTGATTTTGACGTCCTGGCGGACGCGTTTACGGCC
>CANCJD010000065.1 GCA_947378275.1 Comamonadaceae bacterium | reverse complement strand
GAGTGGCCGCCCACCATGTGGCGGATGTGCTCTTTGGCCAGCTCGTCGTGCGTCAGGTCCAGGCTGGTAAAGCCGTGCTTGCCGAAGTTTTTGGCAATCTTGGCCGACTCGCCTTTGCCCTGCGTGGTCAGGCCCACAAACACATGGGCCTGCGCCGCGTCGCTCATGCGGTAGTTGAACTCGGTCACATTGCGCGGCCCGCCGGGCAGCTCGCCAATCAGCGCGCAAAAGCGCTTGAAGCTGCCGCGCTCCTCAGGAATCGTCACCGCAAACAGCGCCTCTCGCTCCTCGCCCACTTCGGCGCGCTCGGCCACAAAGCGCAGGCGGTCAAAGTTCATATTGGCGCCGCACAAAATCGCGGCATAGGTCTGGCCGCGGGCCTTGTGCGTGGCCGCGTACTGCTTGATGGCCGCCACCGCCAACGCGCCTGCGGGCTCCACGATCGAGCGCGTGTCTACAAAAATGTCCTTGATGGCGGCGCACACCGCGTCGGTGTCTACGGTCATGAATTCATCGACCAGGCCGCTGGCCACGCGAAAGGTTTCTTCGCCCACCAGCTTGACCGCCGTGCCGTCGGAGAACAAGCCCACATCGGGCAATGTCAGGCGTTTTTTGGCGGCCACCGACTGCATCATCGCGTCGGAATCGTTCATCTGCACGCCAATCACCTTCACCTCAGGGCGCACCGCCTTGATGTAGTTGGCCACGCCGCTGACCAACCCGCCGCCGCCAATCGCCACAAACACCGCGTCCAGGCGGCCGGGGTGCTGGCGCAAAATTTCCATTGCCACCGTGCCCTGGCCGGCAATCACGTCCGGGTCGTCAAAGGGGTGGACAAAGGTCAGGCCCTGTTTTTTCTCTAGGGTCAGCGCGTGGTTGTAGGCGTCGGTATAGCTGTCGCCAAACAGCACCACTTCGCCGCCAAAGCCGCGCACCGCGTCAATCTTGAGCTGCGGCGTGGTCGTGGGCATCACGATCAGCGCGCGTGCGCCCAGGCGCCGCGCGCTGAGCGCCACGCCTTGGGCGTGGTTGCCCGCAGAGGCGCAAATCACGCCTTTTTTGAGCTGCGCCGCGCTCAGGTGCGCCATCTTGTTGTACGCCCCGCGCAGCTTGAAACTGCGCACCGGCTGCTGGTCCTCGCGCTTGAGCAGCACGGTATTGGCGATGCGCTGGCCCAAAATCGTGGCCTCTTGCAGCGCCGACTCTTGCGCAACGTCGTACACCTTGGCGTTCAGTATTTTGATCAGGTAGTCGGCGGGGGATAGGGCGTTGGTTTGAGGCGCAGAGGCAACTGGGGCGGCCAATGCGCGCTGTTTGGGCGCCGCGGCCGGGGTTTTGCGGGGGAGGGGTTTGGATTTTGCGGTGGTCATGGCAGAGGGTCAGAGCTAAGGCGCATGATAATCGCCACCCAAGGCCACGCGGCAGTCGCCAGGCCCGTCGCAGGAGTGAAAAAGATGGAATGCACAGTCAGTTGGACCGGTAACAGCGGCACCCGCTCAGGCATGGGTTTTGTGGCCGAAACCGGCAGCGGCCACGCGGTAATGATGGACGGCGCGCCCGACGCCGCCAAGCCGGAAAACGGCGGCCAAAACCTGGCGCCCCGGCCCATGGAACTGGTGCTGGCGGGCACCGGCGGCTGCACCGCCTATGACGTGGTGCTTATCCTTAAACGCGGCCGCCACGCGGTAAAGGGCTGCAGCGTCAAACTCAGCTCCGAGCGCGCCGACACCGACCCCAAGGTGTTCACCAAAATCCACATGCACTTTACCGTCACCGGCAAAGGCATTCCCCCCAGCGCAGTAGAACGCGCCATCGCCATGAGCCACGAGAAATACTGCTCGGCCAGCATCATGCTCGGCAAAACGGCGGAAATTACAACGGGGTTTGAGCTGATTGAGGACTACAACCTTCGCGCTTAGCAAGCATGGCGTTTCAGCGCATGGCAGCTAGGGGGAGTGGTACTTTGTCTGTTAATTCAAAACTCGCATGCGGTGTTTTGCGCCGACATTGGTGCAGATATTGATGCGCATATGAAGGCGACTGCGACCGGCGAGCGCTTGGAAGCTGAGTGCCGAGTTTTGGTCTTTGTCGAACCAATTGCGGGAGCCGCGCCACTACAGCAAACGCAACTTCATTCGCGAAAAAGAAAAAGCCCCGAGGTATTTCTACCTGGGGGCTTTTTAACTTGTAAATTCTCAAACTGGCGCTAGGCCAGCGGGGGAATTAGAAGTTGTAGCGAACGCCAGAAGCCAGTTTGGTGGCGTTGGTCGTTGTCGTAGCATTAACAGCGGTTGTATCGGTCTTGCTGTAGCCAGCGTAGATTGCGGTAGCAGCATTCCATGCGTACACCACTTGCACACCGGTGGACGTGGTCTTACCGTCAGTAGAACCAGACAAGCTGGTTGACTCGGTAGCGTAGCCCAAAGCGGCAGTCACAGCTTTGGACAAAGGAACCGATACGCCAACGGACGTGCCAGTGTCTTTGCCGACCAACACGCCAGCATCTGCAGTTTCAGCAGCCAGGAACAAGGTCGCCATGCCCAGGTTGTATGAAGTAGCCAGGATCCATGCGTTGACCGTGGTGCCAGAGCCAACTGGCTTCTTGGCTTCAGTAGCCAAGTTGACAGACAAAGGGCCATTGGCATAGTTCAAGCCAAAACCGAGGTAGCTACTGCCGCCAGAACCGACGTTGTCACCGCCGTTTGCGTAGTCAACCACTGCATTGAAGCCGCTGACCGTGGGGGTTGTGTATTGGATCGAGTTTTTGGTGTTGCCATTGCCCGTATTACCCGTGTCGCAATGCACGCCGCCGCAGAACGCGTTGTTCATGGCGGAGAAACCGTTGTATTCCAAAGCATCGTTGAACGCATTGTCATAAGGCGACCATTGCAGACCGGCGGTCACAGCGCCGAAGCTGCCAGTCAATCCCAAAGTGGCAACGCGGCCAAAACCGGTGAAAGAGCCGTCAGTAGCGCCAACGCCACCTTCGAGTTGGAATGTGCCTTTGACGCCAGACGCGATATCTGAGCCGCCCTTGACACCGATACGGCTGCCTTCGTAAGCGCCAGAGACGATTTGCACGCCTTGGTCAACTTTGCCAGCGGCGTTGTTGGTGGTGGTGGAAGCACCAACATCCAACTTGCCGTACAAAGTCACTTCAGCAGAAGCAGCGCCCACAGCTGCGATGGCAGCGATTGCGATGAGAGTTTTTTTCATTTCTTGATTCCTAAGATAAAAAGTTAAGAAAGTAAACCAGCCCCAGGCGCCTTTAAATAGGTTCCGAGGGCCGGTTTGTTCGTAGCGAACGAGGTAAACCTACCGATCGTCAGAAAAGCTTAGAAGCTCTTCATCAAACGGATGCGGTATTCGGTGTCGAGGGTGGAGGCTGTCGTACCAGTGGGGTACGGATTGGCGGAAACTGCTGCCGTTTTGACCGTAGCATTAGCGTTGACCGCAGCGTTATTCAATACTTGTGCGGCTGCAGCAACTGGAGCGGCGTACTTGTCATTGGCACCCACGTCGTTGTATGTGATGTAGCTGAAGTTCAGGCTGGTGGTCTTGCTGAAGTTGTAAGTTACGCCCACGCCAACAGATGAGCTCGCCTTGTCGCCCTCGCGTGTACCACCCAATGCGTATGCGGCGTAAGCGCCAGTGGTGGCGACTGTGGGCGAAGTCGCATAACCGGTGGGAGTTCTGTCGTACGCGCCTTGTGCCGCACGACCTGTGTAATCCATGCCAAACACTGCATTGCCCACCGGAACAGCGACGCTCGCAACGTATTGGTCAGCGGAGCCGCCTGTCTTGTTCTGGTAGCCCAGTCCCACCTTCGCGATGCCGGCGTCGTAGGTGCCAACCAAACGCGTACGCACTACGCTGTCAACTGCTGCCAATGCACCAACTGCGCCGAAAACTGTCACATTCAGACCGGCCATAACCGGACCGCTTGTGTACACGCCACCCAAGTCGGTAAATGTGATGCCTGTCGTGTTGCCGCGATCAGTAGATGTGGTGTCCGCAACTGCGCTGCCAAACTCACCGTAAGTAGCAGAAAGCATCACAGGGCCCACTGGCATGGAGTAAACCAATGCATCCACCAGTGAGCATTTGTCCAGAGGCGTGTAATTATTCGACTCATTGGAGCTGTACACGGTGCCAGTGACAACGCCCGACTGCACGCCCGCCAAACTTCCACAGGTGCGGAAAGAGCCAGCTGTGATTGCACCAAAATCGCCTGTCAGGGTAACGGTTGCGTCGCGGTCAGCAATTGCGTTCCCGCGGCCACGCATCGTAAAACCGCCGCGTGCGGTTGCCGACATCCCGCCCCCCAGATCTTCTTTGGCTGCAATGTAAATTTCACCGTCTTGAATGGCGAAACCCTGAACGTGGGAGCCATCGGCGGCCTTCACTGGGCTTTGCTGCCAGCTAAAACCTACGTTTCCGCTGATTGTGGCTTGCGCAAATGTGGCGCCTGTAGCTGCCAATGTGGCGAGCGCGATAAGTGTTTTTTTCATTTCGAATGTCTCCTGATGGTTTTTGACAATGGCGTCGCGAGCGAACTTAAATCTGCAAAAAACCGGTCAATGCGTCTTTTGCAGTCGTTTTGCGACAGCAGCCAATGCAAAACAGTACAATCATTATTTTTAAAAGCAAAATTATTTAATTCGCCAATGAAAACGATAAAAATAGTTGAAAAAACACACAAATCGCAGTTGGAAAGTAAGTTGTCTACAACTAATTGGCCGCTTTTATCGCCTTTTTCGGTACTTTTCGGACAGGCAGTGCGCCGGGAAGCGCAACGCGGTACAGGTTCGGGCGGACGCAGGGCTGGCCCCCCTTTTTTGGACTACGGCGCTCTACAACTGGTGGTGTTTTCATGCTGATCCACGTCATCGATTCGTCGCGCATGGCCGCCAACGACGAACAAAGCGCCCAAAAGCGCGAACGCACGGTCCCTATTCCCGCCACAATCACCCGGATTCCGGGCTATCCGGACAAGCTGTGCATCTACAAAATGGAGGCCAGCAAGTACTGGCAGGTGCGCTGCTGGATTGCCGGGCGCACCTACCGGCGCAGCACCAAAACCCAGAGCCTGCGCCTGGCGCAGAGCTTTGCGCGCACGGTTTACGAGGAGTGGCTCGCGGGCAACTACCAGTCCGTGCCCGACCCGACGGGCGCCACCGCCAAGGCGCCCAAAGCGCTGCAAAAGGGCAAGGTGGTGACTTTTGGCGCCCTGGCGACGCAGCTTTTTGCCAACGAAGAGGCCCGCGTGGGCCGCGGCGAGTGGACGGCGGGCAGCTTGCAGGTGCTGCGCAACCGGCTCGATTCCTTCATCTTGCCGCGCTGGGCCAGCGCCGCGCCCTCAGAGGTGACGTACCAAAGCCTGCTCGACTTCATCAACTTCATGAGCGACCAGCATTCCACCATCACCATCAGCCAGTACCTGGTGGCGGTGCGCAAGGTGCTGCGCCACGCGGTGGCGTCGGGCCAGCTTGAGGCGCTGCCCGACTTTCCCAAGGTGAAAGTGATTACCAAGTCGCGCGGGGCGTTTACGCCCACCGAGTACCGGCGCATCATCCGCAAGGCGCGAAGCCTGCGCGGCGTGCGCCACCCCGAGAGCGGGGCCGAAATCCGCATCAAGTACAAAGTGCGGCTCAAAGAGCAGATCATGCCGCCCGACCTGAGTTGGGCGATCGGCTTCATGGTGCACGGCTTTATCCGCCCCAGTGACCTGAAAACCCTCAAGCACAAGCACGTCGAGGTGGTGCGCGGCGACAACACCTACCTGCGCCTGACGCTGCCCGAGACCAAAAGCCACGGCAAACCCATCGTGACGCTCTACTCAGCCGTGCGTATTTACGAGCAAATCGTCAAAAACAACGCCCGGCGCGATCTGGCCAAGCCCGACGACTACCTGTTCATGCCGCAGTTGCGCGACCGCCATTACATGCTGGCAGTGCTGAGTTTTCACCTCAATTGGGTGCTGGGCGTGACCGAACTCAAGGAAGGCGCCCATGGCCAGCCGCGCAGCATGTACAGCTTTCGCCACTCGGCCATCACTTTCAGGTTGCTTTACGGCCAGGGCATTGACCTGCTGACCCTGGCGCGCAACGCCCGCACGAGCGTGGACGTGATCAACACGTACTACGCCAGCACCGTGACCGGCGAGCAAAACATCGCCCTGCTGCAAAGCCGGCGCACGCGCAAGACCAAGG
Organism: Comamonadaceae bacterium; assembly: GCA_947378275.1. Lineage (GTDB taxonomy): Bacteria > Pseudomonadota > Gammaproteobacteria > Burkholderiales > Burkholderiaceae_C > Allorhodoferax. The sequence continues at coordinate 5,638 of CANCJD010000065.1, read as the reverse complement.
CGTGACGCTGGGTCTTTATGGAAAAGCGCCGGTCAGTACGGGCCTCTGCTCTATATAGAGCAGGTGATCTAGCCGCGTTCGCAGCGCAAAGTTAGACCCGCTGCGCCACCGTCGTCATCACTTTGGCGGCGGCGCGCATCAGTGCTTGCACCGGCGGCGGCAGGGTGGCAGCGCCGGCGTCTCGGGCGGCATTGGCGTGGCGCAATTCGTCGTCACGCATCTGCGCCACGATGGCGCGCGAGGCGTGGTCACCGGCTGGAAGCGCCTGCAAATGGCTGTCCAAGTGAGCGCCGACCTGGGTTTCCGTCTCAACCACAAAGCCCAAACTCACCGCATCTCCCAGGCGCCCGGCAATCAGCCCCAACCCAAACGCCCCGGCGTACCACAGCGGATTGAGCAGCGAAGTACGCGAGCCCAGGTCTTGCAGGCGCTGCGCCGTCCAGGCCAGGTGGTCGGTCTCTTCTATACAGGCGGCGGTGTAGTGCGCGCGCAGATCTGGGTTGCTAGTGGCCAGCGCCTGCGCGGTGTAAAGCGCCTGCGCGCACACCTCGCCCACATGGTTAACCCGCATCAGTCCGGCGGACTGGGCTTTTTCGGTGTCGGTCAGTGATGTTGGCCCCTCGGGCAGCGTCTGGCAGGGGCCGGACGCGTGTGGCGTGGCAAACAAAGTACGAAGCGCCGTGTCAGCGGCAGCCATAAGTCGGTCGGTGAGGGTTTGCATGGAGAGAGCATACAGCTTCAAACCTGACACGGTTTTGCTGTGCACGGAAGACTTTTTAGTTGTCGCTGAAAATCAAGGGTTAACCCTGATTTGTTGCATGAGTGCAACGAAAATTAACCAAAAACACGCAAATTTTGGGCTTTTCTTTGCCAAAGCCGCATCGGTCTGGTGCAATGCACTCAGCTTCTTAAACGGAGGTTGGTGCTGAAGTTCAAATTAATGAAATCAGCATCCTTTGATTAACTTTGGAGAATTTTTAAATGAAAAAGACCCTTATTGCATTGGCTGCTGTGGCATCTTTGGCTACTTCTGGCGCTGCTTTCGCTCAAGCCACTATATCAGGCGGTTTCGGCTTTGCTTCCATCAAGAACATGGCTGGCACTTCGCAAGGTCTGTTGAACACCGGCGCTTGGCTGGACGTCTCGACTTCTGAAGACTTGGGCGGCGGCATGAAAATTGCTGGCTTCATGGAACTGAACATGGATAGCAGCCGTGCTGCTTCCGGCAGCGCTTACAGCGGCGACCGTTCGTTGACCCTGAGCACTCCCAGCGCTACGTTCATCCTGACCAACACCCGTTCAGGCGGCAACCAACACGCTTCTTTGTTGGCTCCTGTCAATGTCTGGGACGATGTCTGGAATGGTGCTGTCATCACCCGTGCAAACGTTGATGCAGCTGTGATCGTGGTTCCCATGTCCAGCAGCGTGTCTTTTGTTGGCAAATATGTCGAGTCCGGTCCTGACTACGCAGCTTCTGCTGGTACGACTACCCTGGTTGGCGGCGTCACCTACAAAGGCAATGGCTTGACCGTCGCTGGCTATGTGAACCAGTCTTCCTTTACCCCCGCGACTTTGGCAACTCTGGCTGCTGCCGGTGTTACCGACCCCCGCCTCCTGTCGACCGACCTGAGCGTTGTTTATGACGCAAATGTTGCTAAATTCGGCTTTGGCTATGACAGCACCCGTCGCGGCAAACAAAATGGTACTGACGACGCAGCGATTACTGGCAGCGTTACGGTTCCATTTGGTGCAGCTGAAGCTGGTCTGAACATCGGCAAACGTGGCAACGCTGGCTTCTCGCAAGTTGGCCTGCAGTACAACCTGAGCAAGCGTAGCAACGTCAACCTGTCGTTTGGCAACTACGACAGCGGCGCTGCAAACGGAACAAGCAACGAATACTCGTTGTCTTTGAACCACTACTTCTAATTCCCACGCTGGCCTAGTGCCAGTGTTTGAAATAGAAAAATTGAAAACCCCGCCGTGGCAACACGGTGGGGTTTTTTACTCGGGCAGCCCCATTGAGCTAACCGCAAAAAAGCCCCCAAGCGTTTCCACTTGGGGGCTTTCGAACATTCAAATTCTTACACTGGCACTAGGCCAGCGCGGGAATTAGAAGTCGTGAACCAAGGTCAATGCGGTCAACGAAGACGTGGCCGTATCGTTGGTGAAGGTCGCAGTTGCTGCAGGAGCAGTGCTTGCGCCGGTCCACGATCCAGTGTTCAGGATCGCGTAAGTACGTTTGCTCAGGTTGTATTGCAGACCAAGCATGTAGCCATTGCGCGTGCCGTTCAGGCCAGCTGTCGCGCCAGTTTGGGTCGCAGTTGTGGTGCCATAAGTACCGTTAACGCTAACATTGCCAGTCAAAGGAGCGGAAGCGCTGAGAGCGGTTTGGGTAATCACGCCGCCGGCTGCGGTTTTGGCGGTTTGCAAGCCAGCACCAACGTTGGCGAAGCCGAGGTTGTACTTACCACCCAGGCGAGTCACGTTTGAAGTGCTTGCATCGGTTGCGCCAACATTGTTGTACGACAGGTATGCGCCGCTCAAGCTCAAGGGGCCGGATGCATAAGTTGCGCCAAAGCTGTACAACGTTTGCTTAGTGTTACCGTCTGTGCCAGCACCTTCACCGGTGCGGTCGCCTGGTTCCAGGTAAGCAACGGTAACGTTCACTGCTGGAGACACAGGGATGGTCACTGCGATTGCGTCACGTGTTGCACGGTCGAGCAAAACTCTTCCGTCCAAACCGTACCAAGTAGCGCCACCGGAAGCACCGGTAACCCAGTCGCCCGGCTTGTAGTTCAGCAAAGACAACGAGAACATAGGCGTGGTCAGGGTGATCGAAGAATCATCTGCAGTAGCGCCGCCTGCGACGTATTGAGAATGATATTCACCGAGGTTCACGGCCATTTTCACGTCAACACGTGATCCGCCACCCAGGTCTTCACTAACGCCGAACTTCACGATAGCGGTGTCAATACCCAGACCAGAAGAAGTGGTTTTGGTGGAATCGGTAGTCGACAAGTAGCCGTAAGCGTACTCACCAGACACAGTAACTTGAGCGTAAGATGCGCTCGCAGCTGCCACAGCAGCCAATGCAAGTAGGCAATCGCACGACTCCTCACGGTTTGTTTAAATGATAAAAACAGTGAAGAAGTGAACTTCAAAAAGTCCTTTGGACCTTTCTCTTGCGCAACGATGAAGCCCCCAGCTCGATTTTTCCGATGCTGCTCTGGTGTTTGATGGCGCGGGTGGTGGATTGGGAGGGGCGTGAACGGCTAGGTGCAACGCGGCGATAGCCTCCATATTTTTTCGCGGAAGAAAGCCAGTGCCCGCGAAAAAGCCCATTTGGGCGGTGATCTGGCCTTGCCAAACGCCCACACGATTGCCAAAGACGAGTGTGACGAACTTCCTGGTCTGAGCGCTGCCGATTTGTCCTTGTGCACATGAAAGTAGGGTGCCGTCCCCGTGCGTGCCGATTCGGGGCGCGTGGCCTTAAGCGCAGCGCTGAAAAAGCAAAAAATTAACATCACACCGGACGCGGATGTGCTGGCTCGGTATCGAGGTGCGGTCGGCGGCAGGAGTTGCATCCGCGCTGATGGCGGCGCTACGCAGCAAGGCCTGCGTATTCAGTCGAGGGCCACTAGACGCCCATTGACCTAGGTGTGCGGCAAATCCGCTCTAAAAGTATGGTGGAGGACACCCTGTTCCACGGCTTGAACAACCGTTAGCCCGCCGTCAACTTTCGGTTCGGGCATTGCGCCTTATTGCATGTCGCATACAAACTGAGCGCGTGGTCGGTGATGGTGAAGCCCTTGAGCTTGGCTATCGCCTGCTGGCGCTGCTCGATTTCGGGGTCGTAGAACTCTTCCACCTGGCCGCAGTCCAGGCAGACGATGTGGTCGTGGTGTTGGCCCCCGTTGAGCTCATAGACCGATTTTCCGCCTTCAAACTGGCTGCGGTTGAGGATGCTGGCCTGTTCAAACTGGGCCAGCACACGGTAAACGGTGGCCAGGCCGACGTCGGCGCGCTCTTGCAGCAGCACGCGAAACACGTCTTCGGCCGACATGTGGCGCTGGCCGCCGCGCTGGAAAACTTCCAGAATTTTCAGGCGGGGAATGGTGGCTTTGAGACCGGTGCTTTTGAGTTCGTCGATGTTGGTCATGGCGGTACGGTCTCAGAGGGCCGGGGCTACAATGCCGCGATCTTACTGCCCTATTTCCCCCCATGAACCACTCCGTTTTCGTCCGCCGCCTTGTGGCCATTTTGGGGCTCGCGAGCGCCTCCTTGGCGCTGGTGGCTTGCAGCAGTCTGGACCGGATCAGCCGTGCTGTGCCTAGAGTGGTTACTCCCTACAGCATGGACATCGTGCAGGGCAATGTGGTCACCAGCGAGCAGCTGGCGGCCTTGCAGGTGGGCATGCCGCGCGCCCAGGTGCAGTCGATTTTGGGCACGCCTTTGCTGGCCAGCCCCTTCCACGCCCAGCGCTGGGACTACACCTTTACCTTGAAAAGCCAGGGCGTAGCGCCCCAAGATCGCCACGTGACCGTGTTTTTCAAGGACGAGCGGCTCGAACGCATGGAGGCCGATCCGCTGCCCAGCGAGGCCGATTTTGTAGGCAGCTTGCGCAAGCCCCACGACCTGGCTGCGCCCAAGCCCTTGGAGGCCAGCGACGCGGCCTTGTCCAAATACCCGACGCCCGCAGCGCCTAGTGCCAGCCCGGCCGTCGGTTTGCCCAGCGTGAGCGCCTATCCGCCGCTGGAGCCCGTAGCCAAATAAGAAGACAGCGCGCAGGCCTCAAGTGCTGGCGCGCGTGCAAGCCGCCCAATGGCGCCGCCAATAGCCAACAGAGTATTAAGGGAGCAGGCCGAATGGTTCAGACAACAACACACACAAGCAGCCCAATTGCCGTGGCCATTGCTGGGGCGTCGGGCCGCATGGGGCAGATGCTGATCGAGGCAGTGCGCGCCGACAGCGCTTTTGCCTTGGCTGGCGCGCTGGACGTAGCCAGCAGCCCGTCTATCGGCCATGACGCCGGGGCCTATGCGGGCCAGACCACGGGTGTGGCCATTACCGCCGACGTGCGCGCGGGCCTGCAGCACAGCCAGGTGTTGATCGACTTCACCAGGCCCGAAGGCACCATGGCGCATTTGCAGGTGTGCCGCGCACTGGGCGTGGGCTTGGTGATTGGCACTACGGGTTTTTCAGACGAGCAAAAGGCCGAGATCGCCGAGGCGGCCAAACACATCCCCATCATGATGGCGCCCAATATGAGCGTGGGTGTGAACGTCACCCTCAAACTGCTGGAAATGGCGGCCAAGGCGCTGTCCACCGGCTACGACATCGAAATCATCGAAGCGCACCACCGCCACAAGGTGGACGCGCCCTCGGGCACGGCCCTGAAAATGGGCGAGGTGATTGCCAGCGCGCTGGGGCGCGACCTCAAAGACTGCGCCGTGTATGCCCGCGAAGGCGTCACCGGCGAGCGCGACCCATCGAGCATCGGCTTTGCCACCATCCGCGGCGGCGACATTGTGGGCGACCACACGGTGCTGTTTGCCGGCACGGGCGAGCGCATCGAGATCAGCCACAAATCGTCCAGCCGCGCCACCTATGCCCAAGGCAGCTTGCGCGCGGTGCGCTT
>CANCJD010000064.1 GCA_947378275.1 Comamonadaceae bacterium | reverse complement strand
ACACCTTGACCGGCCACCTGGACGCGCCCGGCGGCGCTATGTTTGCCAAGTCGGCGGCGTTTGCCAGCAACAGCAGCGGCAACAGTGGGCGCGGCAAAGGCATTTCTACCGCGCGGCGCCAGTCGCGTGTGAGCCATGCGCCCGAGGTGATGGGCGAATTCCCCATCAACTGCATCGCCGAAGAGATTGAAACGCCCGGCCCCGGCCAAATGCGCGCGCTCATTACCGTGGCCACCAACCCGGTGCTCTCGGTGCCCAACGGGCCGCGCCTGGCCCGGGCGCTGGACCCGCTGGACTTCATGGTCAGCCTGGACATTTACCTCAACGAGACCACGCGCCACGCCGACGTGATCTTGCCCGGCCCCTCGCCTCTTGAAGACCTGCACTACGACGTCGCGTTTCCGCAAATGTCCTGGCGCAACCACGCGCGCTACAGCCCGCCGGTGTTTGCGCGCGCCGAGCATCAGCCAGAAGAATGGGAAAACCTGCTGCGCATCGCCGCAATCGCCCAGGGCCTGGGCGCCAAGGTGGACATTGGCGCGCTGGACGACAGCCAGTTTGCCGAGGACGCCCAACGCAGCTTTGGCCCCCACGCCGACGCAGTGGTTGCCGCCACCCAAGGCCTGCGCGGCCCGCAGCGCGCGCTCGACCTGGCGCTGCGCGCTGGGCCCCACGGCGACGCGTTTGGCCAAAAACCCGAAGGGCTGAACCTGCGCAAAGTAATGGCGTCCAACGCCAGCGGCGGCATTGACCTGGGCGAACTGCAGCCGCGCATTCCTGAGCTGCTGCGCACGCCCAGCGGCAAGGTAGAACTCGCGCCGCCCTCGCTCTTGGCCGACCTGCCCCGCGCCCTCGCCGACCTGCAACGCCCCGCGCCCGATATGGTGGTGATTGGCCGGCGCGACGTGCGCACCAACAACAGCTGGATGCACAACCTGCCCACGCTGGCCAAAGGCCCGTTCCGTTGCACCGCCCTGGTTCACCCGGAAGACGCCGAACGCCTGGGCCTGACAGATGGCGCCGTGGCGCACTTGGAAAACGCCCAGGGTAGCCTGCAAGCGCAAGTGCACATCAGCGCAGACATGATGCCCGGGGTGGTGAGCCTGCCCCACGGCTGGGGCCACGACCTGCCCGGCGCGCAACTGTCAGTGGCCGCCCAGCGGCCCGGCGTCAACCTCAACGCCCTGCTAGACGACCGGCTGCGCGATCCGCTGTCGGGGAACGCAGTGTTGAGTGGGGTGGAGGTGCGGATGCGGGCGGTGGAAAGCGCGGCGGTCTGAGGATTGCGGGGGGGATTTGGCCTAAACCCCAAAAACCGCAGGGCGCGCCAGGGCGCCCTCACATATTGCGCCGGTACTGCCCCCCCACTTCAAACAGCGCATTCGTAATCTGCCCCAGAGAACAGACGCGCACCGCGTCCATCAGCACTTCAAAGACGTTGTCGTTGGCAATCACCGCCTGTTGTAGGCGGGCCAGCATGGCGGGAGACTGATCAGCGTGACGGGCATGGAAGGCATGAAGGCGCTCTAGCTGGCTGGCTTTTTCGGCGTCGGTGCTGCGCGCGAGCTCCAGCTTGTCCATCACCTGGTCGCCATGCGGGTTGCGGAAGGTGTTCACGCCGATGATGGGCAGCTCGCCGGTGTGCTTGAGCATCTCGTAGTGCATGGATTCGTCCTGGATCTTGCCGCGCTGGTAGCCGGTTTCCATGGCACCGAGCACGCCGCCGCGCTCGGCGATCTTCTCGAACTCGGCCAGCACCGCTTCTTCGAGCAGTTCGGTGAGCTCTTCGATGATGAAAGCGCCCTGGCCGGGGTTCTCGTTTTTGGCCAGGCCCCATTCGCGGTTGATGATGAGCTGGATGGCCATGGCGCGGCGCACCGACTCTTCGGTGGGCGTGGTGATAGCTTCGTCAAACGCGTTGGTGTGCAGGCTGTTGCAGTTGTCGTAAATCGCAATCAGCGCTTGCAGCGTGGTGCGGATGTCGTTGAACTGGATCTCTTGCGCGTGCAGACTGCGGCCACTGGTCTGGATGTGGTACTTGAGCTTTTGGCTGCGCTCGTTGGCGCCGTATTTTTCTTTCATGGCCACCGCCCAGATGCGGCGCGCCACGCGGCCCATCACGGTGTATTCGGGGTCCATGCCGTTGGAAAAGAAGAAGCTCAGGTTGGGCGCAAAGTCATCAATGTGCATGCCGCGCGCCAGATACGCTTCGACAAAGGTGAAGCCGTTGGAGAGCGTGAACGCCAGCTGGCTGATCGGGTTGGCGCCTGCTTCGGCAATGTGGTAACCGCTGATGGACACGCTGTAGAAGTTGCGCACATCATGGTGCACAAAATACTGCGCAATATCGCCCATCACCTTCAATGAAAACTCGGTCGAGAAGATGCAGGTGTTCTGGCCTTGGTCTTCTTTCAGAATGTCGGCCTGCACCGTGCCGCGCACATTGGCCAACACCCATTCCTTGATCTTGGCGGTCTCGGTCTCGGTCGGTTCGCGGCTGTTGTCCGTCTTGAATTTTTCGATGTTCTGGTCGATGGCGGTGTTCATGAACATCGCCAGAATGCTGGGCGCAGGGCCGTTGATGGTCATGCTCACCGAGGTGCTCGGGTTGCACAGATCAAAGCCGCCGTACAGCACCTTCATGTCGTCGATGGTGGCGATGCTCACGCCGCTGTTACCCACTTTGCCGTAGATGTCCGGGCGCGGGTCCGGGTCGTTGCCGTAGAGCGTGACCGAGTCAAAGGCGGTGGACAAGCGCTTGGCGGCCATGCCCGAGCTCAGCAGCTTGAAGCGCGTGTTGGTGCGAAAGGCGTCGCCCTCGCCGGCAAACATGCGGGTCGGGTCTTCGCCCTCGCGCTTGAAGGCAAAAGTGCCGGCGGTGTAGGGGTAGCTGCCGGGCACGTTGTCCAACATCAGCCACTTCAAGATCTCGCCGTGGTCTTCATAGGTGGGCAGCGCCACCTTGCGGATGGTGGTTCCGCTGAGCGACTTGGTGGTCAGTGCGGTGCGGATTTCCTTGTCGCGGATTTTGACGATGTACTCGTCACCCGCGTAGGCCTTTTGCATTTCGGGCCACTGGGTGAGCAGCTTTTTGGCGGCGGCGTCTTGCGTTTGTTCACGCTCTTGCGCCAAGCCCAAGGCGGCCTCGGCGGCGCGGGCTTTAACAGGGCGGCCCACTTGCAGCATGGCGGCGGCAGCTTGCAGCTGCTGAATCTCGCGGGCGAGCTGCGCCTGGGCGCGGGCGCGCTTTTTATAACCGCGCACCGTGTCGCTGATCTCGGCCAAATAGCGGGTGCGCGCGGCGGGCACCACCGGGGTTTGGTTACTGCTATGGCGCACACCAGCCAAGGGCAGCAGGCGCTGTGCTGGCACGGCCAGGCCCAAGGCCTGCAGGCGCGGCAGCATGGCCTGGTAGAGGGCGGTCACGCCGTCGTCGTTAAAGCGCGCGGCCATGGTGCCAAACACGGGCATGCTTTCCATGGGCGTGGTCCAGGCCTCGCGGTTGCGCTGCACTTGCTTGGCCACGTCGCGCAGCGCGTCGCTTGCGCCTTTGCGGTCAAACTTGTTGATAGCCACAAACTCGGCAAAGTCGAGCATGTCAATTTTTTCCAACTGGCTGGCTGCGCCAAACTCGGGCGTCATCACATACAGCGGCACGTCCACCAGCGGCACGATGGCCGCGTCGCCCTGGCCGATGCCAGAGGTCTCGACCACGATCAAATCAAAACCGGCCACTTTGCAGGCGGCAATCACGTCGGGTAACGCCTGACTGATCTCGGAGCCAAAGTCACGCGTGGCCAGACTGCGCATAAAGACGCGGGCACCCGGGTCTTTGGTGGTGGTCGCCCACGGCGAAATCGCGTTCATGCGAATGCGGTCGCCCAACAAGGCGCCACCACTTTTGCGCCTTGACGGGTCAATCGAGATGACCGCAATGCGCAGCGTGTCGCCGCAGTCCAGGCGCAGGCGGCGGATCAGCTCGTCGGTCAGCGACGACTTGCCCGCGCCGCCGGTGCCGGTAATGCCGATGCTTGGAATATGGGTGGCGGCAGCCTGCGTGCGCAGGGCTTGCAGCGTGGCGTCTGGCACTTTGCCTGCCTCGACCACCGTTAAAAACTGCGCCAGTGCGCGCCAATGGGCGTCGCTGTGGCCTTGGAAGGCAGCCAGATCCTTGGGCGCATAGGGCGCCAGGTCGTGGTCGCAGCGCATCACCATTTCGCCAATCATGCCGGCCAGGCCCATTTTTTGACCGTCTTCAGGGCTGTAAATGCGGGTGACGCCATAGGCTTGCAGCTCCGCAATCTCAGACGGCACGATCACACCACCGCCGCCGCCAAACACCTTGATATGCGCGCCGCCACGGGCTTTGAGCAGATCAACCATGTACTTGAAATACTCCACATGGCCGCCCTGGTACGAGCTGATCGCAATGCCCTGCACGTCTTCCTGCAAGGCCGCTGTCACCACCTCTTCCACGCTGCGGTTGTGGCCCAAGTGAATCACCTCGGCGCCCATGCCTTGCAGAATGCGACGCATGATGTTGATGGCCGCGTCGTGGCCGTCAAACAGGCTCGCAGCGGTGACAAAGCGCACCTTTTGGCTGGGACGGTAGTTGGCCAGGGCTTGGTATTCAGCGGAAAGATCGGTCATGGTGGGCGGTCTCGGTGGGGTTGCCATTGTTCTTGCGCTGAGTTGACGTTTACGTTAACGTCAATCCAGAGCCCCCGACTGTAAACCATCGCGCCGGGTTGGCGATAATGCGGCCAAACTTATCTGCCCCTATGACCTTCCTCGCACTGGACATTGGCAACACCCGCCTCAAGTGGGCGCTGTACGCATCAACCCTTCCCGGGGCAGAACTGTTGGCCCATGGCGCCGAGTTTTTGGAAAACATCGACAAACTGGCCGACGGTGTCTGGGCCACGCTGGCGCAGCCCCAGCACATTCTGGGCTGCGTGGTGGCGGGCGACGCCATCAAACGCCGGGTGGAAGAGCAACTCGAACTCTGGGACGTGACGCCGCAATGGGTGGTAGCCAGCGACGCAGAAGCGGGCCTGAGCAATGGCTACGACCACCCCAGCCGCTTGGGTGCCGACCGCTGGGTGGCGATGATTGGCGCCTACCACCGCATGCTGGCCCAGGGCGCGCCCCGGCCCATGGTGGTGGTAATGGTCGGCACGGCGGTGACGGTGGAGGCGATTTCGCCCGACGGCCGCTTTTTGGGAGGCTTTATCCTGCCCGGCCACGGCATCATGCTGCGTGCGCTGGAGTCGGGTACCGCCGGGCTGCACGTGCCCACGGGCGAGGTGTGCCCTTTTCCCACCAACACCAGCGACGCGCTCACCAGCGGCGGCACCTACGCCATTGCCGGAGCGGTGGAATGCATGGTGCAGCACGTGCGCCAGCGCTGCGGCGAAGAGCCGCTGTGCACCATGACCGGCGGCGCGGGCTGGAAAATGGCGCCCAGCATGACGCGCCCTTTTGAGCTGGTGGACAACCTGATCTTTGACGGCCTGCTGGTGATCGCCCAGCGGCGTTTTGGTCCGCGCTAAAACAATGCGCGGCGCGCTGGGTCAGGCGGCCTTTGCCAACCAGGCCTCGGCCAAGCGCACCCAATAGCTCGCGCCCAGCGGAATCAGCCGGTCATTGAAGTCGTAGCTCGGGTTGTGCAGCATGCACGGGCCGCCGCCGTGACCCAGGCTGCGGTGGTCCCCGTCGCCATTGCCCAAAAACACGTAGCAGCCCGGTTTGGCCATCAACATATAGGCAAAGTCTTCGGCGCCCATGGTGGGCTCCTGCGCCTGGATGTGGTCTGGCCCCACCAGCGCGGTCATCACGTTGCGGGCAAAGTCGGCCTCGGGCGCGCTGTTGATGGTGGGCGGGTAGTTGCGGCGGAACTCAAACTCGCATTCCACGCCAAAAGCTGCGGCCGTGTGCTGCGCCACCTCGCGCATGCGCTGCTCCAGCAGGTCCAGCACCTCAAAGGTGAAAGAGCGCACCGTGCCCTGCAGCTCGCACGAATTGGGAATCACGTTGGTGGCTTCACCCGCGTGGATCATGGTCACCGAGATCACCCCGGCGTCAATGGGTTTGAGGTTGCGGCTCACAATCGTCTGAAAAGCTTGCACCATCTGGCAGGCCACGGGCACCGGATCGAGCCCCAGGTGCGGCATGGCGCCGTGCGCGCCCTTGCCCCGGATGGTGATTTTGAATTCATTGCTCGACGCCATCACCGGACCGGCGCTGACCGCAAAATTGCCTTGCGCAATCCCCGGCCAGTTGTGCATGCCAAACACGGCGTCCATCGGGAACTGCTCGAATAAACCCTCCTTGATCATCTCGCGCGCACCGCCACCGCCCTCCTCGGCCGGCTGAAAAATCAAATACACGGTGCCGTCAAATTCGCGGTGCGTGCTCAGGTAGTGGGCCGCGGCCAGCAGCATGGCGGTGTGGCCGTCATGGCCGCAGGAATGCATCTTTCCCGGGTGCACGCTGGAATGGGCAAAGGTGTTGGCCTCTTGCATGGGCAAGGCGTCCATGTCGGCGCGCAGGCCAATGGCGCGCGTGGACGTGCCCGCCTTGACGATGCCGACTACGCCCGTGGTGCCCAAGCCCCGGTGAATGGGAATGCCCCATTCGGTCAGCTTGGCCGCCACCACTTCGGCGGTGCGCACTTCCTTAAAGCACAGCTCGGGGTGGGCGTGCAGGTCACGCCGTATGGCAGCAATGGCCGGCGCGTGGTGGACGATGGATTCGATCAAATGCATAAATAGACCTTGGAAAATTCCGCAAAAAAACAAGTGCGGCTGGCACGGGCTTGCTACTATGGACGCTATTTTCTACCCATTGCGCTGCGCGCCTAAGTCACCATGCCAGAGACCATTCGCATCCACGCCGACACCTCGCCCGGCACCCGCAATGTCATAGGCGCCTGCCCGCACGATTGCCCGGACACTTGCTCGCTGGTCACCACGGTGCAGGACGGCGTGGCGGTCAAGGTTCAGGGCAATCCGAACCATCCGCAAACGGACGGTGTCTTGTGCACCAAAGTGGCGCGCTACACCGAACGCACCTACCACCCCGAGCGCCTCTTGCAGCCCCTGCGCCGCAGCGGCCCCAAGGGCTCCGGCCAGTTCACGCCCGTGTCCTGGGACGAGGCTTTGAGCGACATCGCGCAGCGCCTCCAATCCATCGTGGCAGACCCCGCACGCGGCCCGCAAGCCGTGTTGCCCTACAGCTACGCCGGCACCATGGGCTGGGTGCAAGGCGAGGCCATGGCAGACCGCTTCTTCAACCGCATGGGCGCCTCGCTGCTGGAGCGCACCATTTGCGCGTCTGCCGGGGGCGCGGCCCTGGACGCCACGCTGGGTGGCAAAGTGGGCATGCGGGTGGAGTTTTTTGCCGAGTCCAAGCTCATCCTTATCTGGGGCAGCAACCCCATTGGCAGCAATTTGCACTTCTGGCGCTATGCGCAAGCTGCCAAGCGCAAGGGCGCCAAGCTGATTTGCATTGACCCACGCAAGACCGAAACCGCAGAAAAATGCCACGAACACATCGCCCTGCGCCCTGGCACCGACACCGCGCTGGCACTGGCGCTTATGCAGCAGCTCATCGTGCACGACTGGCTGGACCACGACTACATTACGCGCCACACCCTGGGCTGGGAGGCTCTGCGCGAACGCGCGCTGCAGTGGCCGCCCGAACGCGCGGCAGAAATTTGCGGTATCCCGGTGGCGCAGATTGAGTCACTGGCCCGCGACTATGGCGCCAGCGTGGCCAGCGGCGCGCCCGCAGCCATTCGCCTGAACTACGGCATGCAACGTGCGCGTGGCGGCGGCAATGCGGTGCGCGCGGTGGCTTGCCTGCCCGCCCTCACTGGCGCATGGCGCCACCGTGCGGGGGGCATGTTGCTCTCAGCGTCCGGCACGCATGGATTTGACAAATCAAAGCTCAGCCGCCCCGACTTGCGCAAGAGCGGCCCCAGCCGCAGCGTGAACATGAGCACCGTTGGCGACGAACTGCTGCGCCCGGCCTGCGCCAGTTTTGGCCCCCAGATTGACGCCCTCATCGTTTACAACAGCAACCCGGTGGCCGTGGCACCGGACTCGGGCAAGGTAGTGCAAGGCTTTGGCCGCGAAGACCTGTTTACTGTGGTACTCGAACATTTCCAGACCGACACTGCCGATTACGCCGACTACATCCTGCCGGCCACCACGCAGCTAGAACACTGGGACGTGCACACCACCTACGGCCACACCGACCTCTTGCTCAACCGCCCGGCCATCGCGCCCGTGGGCCAAGCCCGCACCAACACCGACATCTTCCGGGCTTTGGCGCAGGCCATGGGGTACGCAGAACCCTGCTTTGCCGACGACGATCTGGCCCTGTGCCGCATGGCGTTTGACGCACGGGTGGACTTTGCGCAGCTGCTCGACAAAGGCTTTGTCAGCTTGAGCGTATCCGAGGCCCCGTTTGCTGAGGGCGGCTTTGCCACGCCCTCGGGCAAGTGCGAGTTTTACAGCGCCCGCCTGGCCGCATCCAACGGCGACGGACTGCCCGACTACCTGCCCAATTACGAACCAGCCGACACCCACGGAAGCTACCCGTTGGCCATGATTTCGCCCCCAGCGCGCAATTTCATGAACTCGACCTTCGCCAATGTCAAAAGCCTGCGCGCCATTGAGGGCGAGCCCCTGCTGGAGATCAGCGCCGAAGATGCTGCAATCCGCACGATTTGCAGCGGCGACATGGTGCGCGTCTTCAATGCCAGGGGCCAATACCACTGCAAGGCCAATGTGAGCCCGCGAGCGCGGCCTGGCGTGGTTAATGGATTGGGCGTTTGGTGGCGCAAGCTTGGGCCCCAAGGCACCAATGTGAACGAAGTAACGGGCCAGCGACTGACCGATATGGGCCGCGCGCCCACGTTTTACGATTGCGCGGTTGAAGTGGAGTTGTGCCCGCAGTAAGCAAGCGCCTGACCGGGGCGCAGCGAAGGGCGAAGCCCTTCCCGCCTTGCGTTAAGGCTTGCGCTGCGCGAAGTTCAACACGCGGGTCGCAATCCAGGTTTCCACCAGAAAACACACCAAAGCCAGCAAAAAGCACACTACGCCAGCGAGAAAACTAACGATCGAGATGCGCAAACCCTGAAAGTTCACTGTTTCGCCCAAAAACAGCACGATGATGGTTAAACCGATGCACACCGCGCACAGCGTGAGCAGCGCAATACTGCAGTTAGCCAGCAGGCCCCGGCGACGCAACTCGGCCAATTCCTTGAAAATTTTGTCGTGTTCGTGCGCATCCGTATGGGTTTGGATGCTTCTTTCCAACAAGCGGGCCCGGTCAATGATGCGGGCCAAGCGGTTTGCCACCGCGCCAATCATTCCTGATACGGCGGTCAAAAGGAACACAGGCGCCACTGAAAGTTGAATGCCGTGGGAAACGGTGTCTGGATCCAAAGGCAAGAACATAGCAAATTTCCTTCAAAAAAAAACGCCAACTGAAAAGTTGGCGTTTTGAAAACAACGCGAACGCTGTTTTATTGGTTGCGCGAGTAGGATTTGAACCTACGACCTTTGGGTTATGAGCCCAACGAGCTACCAGGCTGCTCCATCGCGCGGTATGTTGATATTCTACCTTAAACGGCAGCCTTCGTGGCGTCATCTTCAACTATTTCGCTGCGTTCGACCAATTCGACCAAAGCCATGGGCGCGTTGTCACCCACGCGGAAACCCATTTTCAGGATGCGTGTGTAACCGCCTGGACGGGCTTTGAAACGGGGTCCCAAAACATCAAACAATTTGGTGACGCTGTCGCGGTCACGCAGACGGTCAAACGCCAAGCGGCGGTTGGCCAAGGTGGCTTCTTTGGCCAAAGTAATCATGGGCTCGACCACACGGCGCAATTCCTTGGCCTTGGGGACGGTAGTCTTGATCGCTTCGTGGGCAATCAAGGAGTTCATCATGTTGCGAAGCATCGCCAAGCGGTGTGAGCTTGTGCGGTTCAGTTTGCGTAATCCGTGTCCGTGGCGCATTTTTAATTTCCTTCAATCTACTATTTACGAGCAGCCGTACCAGGTACTGCTCTGGGCGCTGGGCCACAAGGACCCAAAATTATTTAACGCTTTTCAAGCGCCGCAGGCGGCCAGCTTTCCAGCTTCATGCCAAGCGTCAGACCGCGGGAAGCCAAAACTTCCTTGATCTCATTGAGCGACTTGCGACCCAAATTAGGCGTCTTGAGCAACTCGTTCTCGGTGCGCTGGATCAGGTCACCGATGTAATAGATGTTCTCGGCTTTCAGGCAGTTGGCAGAACGAACCGTGAGTTCGAGCTCATCGACCGGGCGCAGCAGAATCGGGTCAAACTTGGCTTCGCGGCTGGAAGCTGCGGGACCAAAGCCGGGCAATTCATTGCCTTCCAACTGCGCAAACACAGCGAGCTGCTCCACCAAGATGCGTGCCGACGAGCGAACCGCGTCTTCGGCGCTGACAGCACCGTTGGTTTCAATATCCACGACCAGCTTGTCCAGATCGGTACGCTGCTCAACGCGGGCGCTCTCCACCACGTAACTCACACGCTTGACAGGCGAGAACGACGCATCGAGAACCATACGGCCGATGGACTTGGTAGGCTCGTCCGCATGGCGGCGCATGGAACCGGGCACATAACCACGGCCTTTTTCGACCTTGATCTGCATATCGAGCTTGCCGCCCGAAGACAGGTGCGCAATGACGTGCGAAGGGTTGATGATCTCAACGTCGTGCGGCGTCTGGATGTCGGCGGCGGTAACCACGCCTTCGGTGTCCTTACGAAGGCTCAAAGTGACTTCGTCGCGGTTGTGCAACTTGAAAACCACGCCCTTAAGGTTCAGCAAGATGTTGACAACATCTTCCTGAATACCGTCGATCGACGAATACTCGTGCAAAACGCCTGCAATCGTGACTTCGGTAGCGGCGTAGCCAGGCATCGACGACAGCAATACACGGCGCAGTGCGTTTCCGAGCGTGTGGCCATAACCACGTTCAAAGGGCTCCAAAGCCACTTTGGCACGGTTCAGACCGACTTGTTCGACACTGATCGACTTCGGCTTCAACAAATTATTTTGCATTCAAACTTCCTCTCAATACCCCCGACTCGTTACGTCGGTAAGGCTGGTGAAGCGCCTAAAACGCAGCAAGCTGCGTAATAGGGACAATAAAAACGACCCAGACGCAATTAGCGTGAGTACAACTCAACGATCAGCGATTCGTTGATATCAGCACCAAACATGTCGCGATCGGGAACGGCCTTGAAGGTGCCCTCTGCCTTGTCAGCATTTACATCCACCCAGGATGGCATGCCAACTTGCTGCGCCAACTGCAACGCTTCAGCGATGCGGTTTTGCTTCTTCGACTTGTCACGGATAGCGAGCATGTCGCCGGCCTTGACCATGTACGAAGGGATATTCACCGACTGACCGTTCACGGTAATCGCCTTGTGTGACACCAACTGGCGCGCTTCAGCACGTGTGGAGCCAAAGCCCATGCGATAAACGACGTTGTCCAAGCGCGACTCGAGCAAGAACAACAGGTTTGCACCAGTGTTGCCTTTGCGGCGGTCAGCTTCCTCGAAGTAACGGCGGAACTGGCGCTCGAGCACACCGTACATGCGCTTGACTTTTTGCTTTTCGCGCAACTGCAATCCGTAGTCGGAGGTGCGTGCGCCCGAAGTACGACCGTGTTGGCCGGGCTTGGAATCAAATTTGGCCTTGTCTCCAATGGCGCGGCGAGCGCTCTTGAGAAACAGGTCCGTGCCTTCACGGCGTGAGAGTTTGGCCTTGGGGCCTAGATAGCGTGCCACTTGAACTTCCTTTTTATGTCATCTGCCGCACAAAATGCGGGAGCCGACAACTGTCGTTGTCGGCGGTGGGCTTGT
>CANCJD010000063.1 GCA_947378275.1 Comamonadaceae bacterium | reverse complement strand
TGGTCGGCTTTGGCGCTGATGCAGGGGCCGCAGTTTGTGCGCCAGGCGCATGACGCTTTTGTGCAGGGTGGCGCGCAAATCATCACCACCAACAGCTACGCGGTCGTGCCTTTTCATATTGGCCAAGAGCGCTTTGACGCCCAAGGCGTGGCCCTGGCCCGGCTGGCGGGCGAGCTGGCACGCGCCAGTGCGGACGCTGCCCCCCACCCCGTCACCGTGGCGGGCTCGCTGCCCCCGGCGCTGGGCTCGTACCGGCCCGATTTGTTTGAGCGCGAGGCCTCGGTGCGCATCCACCAGGCGCTGATTGCCGGGCTGGACGCGTCGGTGGACGTATGGCTGGCCGAAACCCAAAGCTCAATTGCCGAAATCCAAGCGGTGCACGCCGCCCTGAACGGCAACCCGAAGCCGCTGTGGATCTCGTTCACCTTGGACGACGAACCCGAGGGCGACACGCCGGTGCTGCGCTCGGGCGAGTCCGTGGGCTTGGGCGTGGCGGCGGCCCTGGCGTTGGGTGCCAAAGCGATTTTGTTCAACTGCAGCCAGCCCAAGGTGATGGAAGCGGCGGTTATCGCAGCCCAAAAAGCTATTGCCAAGGCGGGCGCGGCAGTGGATATTGGTGTCTACGCCAACGCGTTTCCGGCGCAGTCCAAAAATGCCACAGCCAATGCGGTGATTCTGGATATCCGCGACGACCTGGACCCGCTGTCCTATGTGGCTTGGGCGCAGCGCTGGGTGGACCAGGGCGCCACGCTGGTGGGCGGCTGCTGCGGTATTTCGCCCCAACACATCGCCGAACTCGCGCGCCGCTTCGCCTGAGTGACTGCGCAGGCGCCGCCGGGGCCCCAAGGGCGGCTACAGTGGCGGTTTTGACACCAAGGAGACCCTGTGCGCATTTGGCAAAAACCGATCTCGGTTGAACTCCTGACCCAAGGCACGGCCAACACGGCCGACACCCATCTGGGCATTGAATTTGTGGAAGTGGGCGACGACTACATCGTGGGCCGCGTGCCGGTGGACGTGCGCACCCGCCAGCCCTATGGCCTGCTGCACGGCGGCATTTCGGTGGTACTGGCCGAGACACTGGGCTCCTGCGGCGCCGCTTATTCGTGCCCGCCCGACTACCGTGCCGTAGGGCTGGACATCAACGCCAACCATCTTAAAGGCGCGACCAGCGGCTGGGTCACCGGCACCGCGCGCCCTATCCACCGGGGCCGCACCACGCAGGTCTGGGGCATTGAGCTGCGCGACGAGGCCGGCGACCTGACCTGCATCTCGCGCATCACCATGGCGATCTTGGCACCGCGCTAAGCACGTCTACGGCGTCTGTCCGCGGCCAGAAGGAAGACTTTTGAACATTCGCGGGCAACCCCGCGGCCATTTTTCAATATCGCTTGGAGACCCGTACATGCGTACACCCCGAATCTGGCTAGCCGCCAAAACCCTGATCGTCTTGCTCGTGCTGCTGGGCCTGGGCTTTTGGGCCGTGGGCGGGCGCTCTGGTGCGCTGCTCTTGTTTGTCAAGACCGTCTTGCGCAAAGACTATGGGCCGACGCAAGAGGTGGTGTGGCAAATACCCGGCGCGGCCCCGGCCGGTGCTGGGACGGGGGCGCGACCGCCCAATGTGCTGCTGATCGTGGCCGACGACCTGGGTTTTAACGACATCACCTTGCACGGCGGCGGTGTGGCCGGAGGCAGCGTGCACACGCCCAACATTGACTCCATTGCCCAAGGCGGCGTGGATTTTGTGGCTGGCTATTCGGGCAACGCGACCTGCGCGCCTTCGCGCGCGGCCATGATGACCGGGCGCTACCCGACGCGCTTTGGCTTTGAGTTCACGCCCACGCCCAAGCAGTTCATGCAGGTGCTCGCAGCCACCAACCAAGGGGGCGACGCGCGGCCCATGATCTACCACGCCGAGCGTGAGGCCGATCTGATTCCCTACGAAGACATGGGCCTGCCCACGACCGAGGTGACGCTGGCGCGCGCGCTCAAAGGCGTGGGCTACCGCACCCTGCATGTGGGCAAATGGCATTTGGGCGACAGCCCGCAGTTTCGGCCCTATGCGCATGGTTTCGACGAGTCGCTTTCGCTGATGCATGGCGCGTCCATGTTCTTGCCAGAAAACGCGCCCAACGTCGTCAATTCCAAGCAGGCGTTCGATCCGATTGACAAGTTCTTGTGGGCCTCCCACCCCTGGGGCATTCGCTTTAACGCCGGCCAGCCCTTTCAGCCCGCGCGCTACCTGACGGACTACCTGACCGACGAAGCCCTCAAGGCCATGGACGCCAACCGGCAGCAGCCCTTCTTTATGTACCTGGCCTACAACGCGCCGCACACGCCGCTGCAAGCGACCAAGGAAGACTACGACGCACTGGCCCATATTCCGGACCACACCACGCGCGTCTACGCCGCCATGATCCGCTCCCTGGACCGTAACATCGGGCGCGTGCTGCAACACCTCAAAGACCAGGGCCTGGACGACAACACGCTGGTCATCTTCACCAGCGACAACGGCGGCGCGGGCTATATCGGCGTGCCCGACCTGAACAAGCCTTACCGCGGCTGGAAGGCCAGTTTTTACGACGGCGGCATCCATGTGCCGTTTTTCATGCGCTGGCCCAAGGCGCTGCCCCAGGGCGCGCACTACGACCTGCCGATCAGCCACCTGGATATTTTCAGCACCGCACTGGCTGCCGCGCGGGCCAAACCGCCCGAGGGCAAGGTGCTTGACGGCGTCAACCTGCTGCCCTACCTGCAAGGCCAGCGCAAGGATGCGCCACACCGCCAGATCTTCTGGCGCACCGACACCTACCTGGCCATGCGCGAGGGCGACTGGAAACTGCAGGTGATGCAGCGGCCCAAAAAGGATGTGCTGTACAACCTGGTCAGCGATCCGGGTGAAAAAACGGATCTAGCAGCCCAACAACCGGCGCGCCTGGCAGCCATGAAAGCAGACCTGCTGGCCTTTGACGCCGCCCAAGCCAAGCCCTTGTGGCCCTCGCTGGCCGAGGGGCCCATCCGCTTGGACAAGACGCTCAAAGAGCCGGCCAGCCCGGGCGACGCCTACATCTATTACGCCAACTAAGCCACCAAGACCGCCGCCTTATGACCGCTCCCTACGTTCTCTACGGCATGGCCGGTTCGCTCTACACCGCCAAGGTGCGCAGCTATTTGCGCAAACAGCGCATCGCCTTTGAAGAGCGCGTGGCCGGCGACCCGCGTTTTGAAGCCGAGGCGATTCCTGCGGTGGGGCGCTGGATCATTCCGGTGGTGCAAACGCCGCAAGGCCAGTGGCTGCAAGACGGCGCGGACATCATTGACCATTTCGAAGCGAATGGCCTGGGGCTTGGGCCCGCCGCCCTGCCGCCCGACCCGGTGCTGGCGGTACTGGCGCGCCTGCTGGAGCTGTTTGGCGGCGAAGGGCTGCTGCGTGCGGCCATGCACTACCGCTGGAACTTTGACACTGACAACCTGGCCTTTTTAGAGGCCGACTTCATCAGCGCGCTGGCACCCACGCTGGGGCCAGAGGCCGCGCACGAACGCTTTTTGTTTGCCAGCAAACGCATGCGCGGGGCCTGCCTGGCCTTTGGCGTGACGCCGGCCACCGCGCCAGCCGTTGAAGCCAGCAACGACGCCTTGATGGACCTGCTTAACGCCCACTTGGCGCACACGCCCTACCTGCTGGGCAGCACGCCCACGGTGGCCGACTACGGCCTGGCCGGCCCCTTGTGCGGCCACTTGGCGCGCGACCCGCATCCGGCACTGCGCATGAAGCAGCGCAGCACGCGCGTCTGGCGCTGGGCCGAGCGCATGAACGCGCCTGACCTGGACGCCGGGGAATACCTGGGCGCCAGCGTGCCTTGGCTGAACGCCGCCGCTCCGAGCGCCACCTTGATGGCGCTGCTGCAGTTCATTGCGGACGATTACCTGCCCGAGATCACTGCCCACGTGCAGTTTGCCAACGACTGGCTGGCCCAGCGTCCCGAGCTGCCCGCAGGGAGCAACGGCATGCCCAAGCCCGGCGACCGCCACATCGGAATGGCGCGCATGCAGTGGCGTGACCACGCAGTGGACATGATGGTCATGCCTTACCGGCTCTACCTATTGCAACGCGTGCAAGACGCCGCGGACGCGCTGACTGCGTCGCAGACCGCCAAGCTGCACGCGCTACTGCAGCCCAGCGGCTTGGATACCGTCTTGGCCCTGCGTTGCCGTCGGCGCGTGCTGCGCCAAAATCATCTGGAGGTCTGGGGTCCGGACCAAGGCGCCAGGCCTTAGCCCGCGCGCGCCATGCGCTCGCTTTTCCAGTAGACGTCGTCGCCCACCGTGCCGTCGGTGCGGTAGCGGTTCAAGACGCGGGCCAGCACAAACATCAGGTCGGAGAGGCGGTTGAGGTACTGGCGCGGTGTTTCTTTGAGCGCCTCTTCGTTGCCCAGCGCCACCACGGCGCGCTCGGCGCGGCGCGCCACGGTGCGGCACACATGGGCCAACGCGGCGGCGCGGGTGCCGGCCGGCAAGATGAACTCTTGGAGGCGGGGCAGGTCGGCGTTGTAGGCCTCTAAGGCCTCGTCGAGCGTGAGCACGGCCTCTGTCTTGAGCAGCTCAAAACCAGGAATGGACAACTCGCCACCGAGGTTAAACAACTGGTGCTGGATTTCCACCAGCACAGTTCGAACGCCCTCGGGCATGGCTTCGCACAAAAGCACGCCAATGTGGCAGTTGAGCTCGTCCACGTCGCCCATGGCATGCACGCGCAGGCTGTTTTTGGAGACGCGGCTGTTGTCGCCCAGGCCGGTGGTGCCGCCGTCCCCGGTGCGGGTGGCGATTTGGGTAAGGCGGTTTGCCATGGTTTTTTTCTCTGGTTGAAAGCTGGGATTATTCCCGCTTTGCGGCTGCCCTCTGCGCTTTGGCGCAAGAACCCCTGCGCAACCAGGGCAGGAGGCTTTACATCACCGAATGTTCGGCTATGGCCTCGGCCAAGGTTTCCATTTTGCGCTGTAGGTCGTCTTCGGTATCGGCATGGCGGCGCGCTACCTGCTCGATCTCGGCGGCGCAGGCCACAAACGCGTCCACCACTTGCGGGTCAAACTGGGCGCCGCGCTCGGCGGCGATCTTTTCTACGGCCTGTGCATGCGACATGCCCGGTTTGTAGACCTTGCTAGTGACCATGGCGTCGTACGCATCAGCCACCGCCATAATCCGCGCGCACAAGGGAATGGCCTCTGCGCAGAGTTGCTGCGGATAACCTTGACCGTCCCAGTGTTCGTGGTGCGACAGGGCGAGGTCTTTGGCCATTTCCAGCCAAGCGTCGACCGCGCCGCAGGTTTTTTCAGCCTGGGCCAGGGCCTTGTAGCCGCGCACGGTGTGGCTTTGCATCACGAGGCGTTCTTCGGTGTTAAAGCGGCCTGGTTTGAGCAAGATGCGCTCCGGAATCGCCATCGTGCCGATGTCGTAGAACAGCACGCCCTGCAATAGGTGTGCGAGGTAATCGGGCGTGAGAAGGGGTGCCAGCGCGGGCTGGCGCTGCAGCTCCAGTGTTAGCACGCGGATATAGCCCTGCATGCGCAGCAAATGGCCTTCGGTGTCGGCGTCGCGCCGCTCAGCAAGCGTGGCCATGGCAAACAGCACCACAGCTTGGGCCGACGCGCTGGGCGCATCCAAGGCGGAATTTGCCGAAGACATTGGAGGGGTAAGGGACATGCTAGGGCCTTGCATAGACAAATGGCATTTTGTAAATCCATACCATTTTGCCATCGCTTGCCTTATAGCTATCTTTTGGCACCAGTTGAGTGGCTTCAAAGTCCAGGCTCACCATCCAGGCACCGGGACGCAACTCTTGCGCCGCCTTGGCAACGGCCTTGGGCATGCTCTCGGGGCGCTGGAACAAATACACCATCTGGTAGCCCGACCAGTCGGCCAGCCAGATGTCGCCCCGGCTGATGCGCGCCCAGGGCAGGCGCAGCGCGCACAGCCAGCGCAGCGTGGCGCTCCATTCGATGCCATAAAACTGCGCCTTGGGGTAGGCGTGGCGCAATGCCTGCAAACCGTGACCCAGGCCGCAACCGGCGTCGAGCACGCGGGCACCTGCGGGCAAGGGCGCAAAGCCGGGCAGCGCGTGCAAGGCCTTCGCCGGGGTGGGAAACAGGGGCGCGTCGGCCCAGGTGTTGACCGGGTAGACCAGCAGCATCACCACCAGCGGCAGCAGCCAGACCCAGGCCGGCATGTCGCCCAGGCCCAGCATGGGCAGGCTCAGGGCAAAAGACACCGGGAAACCCGCCGCCACCACCGCCTTGCGCCACCAGGAGTCGCCCCACAGGCTCAAGCCCACGCCCAAGAGCGCCGCTATCACCAGGGCCGCGCCCATAGGCCAATCGCGCAGCAGCATGAGCCGAAACGCGGCCCAGCTCACGCCCCAGCTCAAGAGCGCAGGCAGCGGCCAGGGTGGGGCAGCGCGCCAACGACTTCGCGGGGCGGGCTTTGGGTCGGTGGCAGGGTCGGCCATGCGGACTAGCGGTTGCCGTTGGGCGCTAGCCGCTCGATCAGGCCGTTGAGGGCATCGAGCGAGCCAAACTGAATCACAACTTCGCCCATTTCTTCGATGCGACCAGCGCGTTTGACGCGCTTTTTAATAAGCACTTCGACCTGCGCCTGCAGCAGGTCGGAGAGCTCTTCTTCCACGCGTTTGAGGTCGCGCGACTTTTCTTTTTTGGGCTTGGAGGCCACCAGCGAAAACTCAGCGCTGAGCTTTTTGACCAGGCTCTCGGACTCGCGCACCGACAGTTTTTTGTTGGCAATTTGGTTGGCTGCCGTGATTTGCGTGGCCCGGTCCAGCGACAGCAGGGCGCGGGCGTGGCCCATGTCGATGTCACCGGCCATCAGCATGGATTGCACCGGATCGGCCAGATTGAGCAGGCGCATCAGGTTGCTGGCGGCGCTGCGCGATCGGCCCACGGCCTGGGCGGCAAGCTCATGCGTCAGGCCAAATTCCTTGATCAGGCGCTGCAGGCCCTGGGCTTCTTCCAGCGGATTGAGGTCTTCGCGCTGCATGTTCTCGATCAGGGCCATGGCGGCGGCAGCCTCGTCGGCCACGTTGCGCACCAGCACCGGCACCCGGTCCAGCCCGGCGAGCTTGGCCGCACGAAAGCGCCGCTCGCCCGCAATGATTTCGTACACCGGGCGGCTTGAGCCCTCGGGGCGGTGCGCTTTGGCGCGCTCGGCGTCCAACTGGCGCACCAAAATCGGCTGCATGATGCCCTGGGTCTTGATGCTCTCGGCCAGCTCGTACAGCGCGCCTTCGTCCATGTGGGTGCGCGGCTGGTAGATGCCGGCCACCAGGTCGGTCAGCAGCAGGGTGGTGGGCAGGCTGGCGTCGATGGGCGTGTCAGGCGCGGCGTCTTGCACCTTGGGCCCGAGCAGGGCTTCCAGGCCCATGCCGAGTCCTTTGGGTTTTTTACTGGCCATCTTGAGCCTCCTTGTGGGTGAGAAGTGTGTGAAGCAAGGCCTGGCCTGCGGGCCAGTCGCCAAGCTGGGAATCGGCGTTGATGTGGCCGGCGTGGCCACAGTCATGCCACTGCGCGCCCCAGGCACGGGCAAAGGCTTGCGCGCGCTCCAGGCTGCAGTAGGGATCGTTGTGGCTGCCCGCCAGCACGCTGGCAAAGGGCAGGCGCCGCATCACCACCGGCGACCAACTGTGCAACACCGGGCGCAGCTCTTCGCGCTCGGCGTCGCCGGGAGCAACCAGCAATGCGCCGTGGACGAGGTGCGTGTTGCGCGAGCAGGCCGCCCAAGCCGCGACCAGCAGGCAACCCAGGCTGTGGGCCACCAGCACGCAGGGCGCGTCTTGGGCCAGCACCACTTCTTCGAGCCGGGTAATCCAGTCGCCGCGCAGGGGCTGCATCCAGTCGTGCTGCTCCACGCGCAGGTAGCCCTGCGTGGCTTCCCAGCGGCTTTGCCAATGCATGGGGCCCGAGTTTTGCCAACCGGGCAAAAGCAGCACTTTAGGGTTTGCGGCCATGGCGCTTAGCCCATCTTGGGCAGGCGGCGCAGCATTTCCCGGGCAAAGGCGACAAAGGCCTGCGCGCCCTTGGAAGCGGGGTCAAACGCCACACCGGGCAGGCCGTAGCTCGGTGCTTCGGCCAGGCGCACATTGCGCGGAATGACGGTGTCAAACACCTTGTCGCCAAAGTGGGAGGTGAGCTGTTCGCTGACCTGTTGCTGCAAGGTGATGCGTGGGTCAAACATCACCCGCAAGAGGCCAATGATGCGCAAGTCGTCATTCAGGTTGGCCTTGACTTGCTTGATGGTGTTGACCAGGTCGGTCAGGCCTTCTAGGGCAAAGTATTCGCACTGCATGGGCACGACCACGCCGTCGGCGCAGCACAGGCCGTTGAGCGTCAGCATAGAAAGCGATGGCGGGCAGTCGATCAGCACAAAGTCGTAGTCCTGGTCCACCTCGGCCAGGGCGGTTTTGAGGCGGCGTTCGCGGCGCTCAAGCTCCACCATTTCCACCTCGGCCCCGGCGAGTTCGCGGTTGGCGCCCAGAATGTCGTAGCTGCAACCGGCTGCTACCAGCTTGCCGCTGCGGGTGCGCGCCTCGGCGATGCTGGCCGACTCCAACAAGACGTCATAAACACTGAGCGCCAGGCTGCGCTTGTCCACGCCCGAACCCATGGTGGCGTTACCCTGGGGGTCCAGGTCAATCATCAGCACGCGCTGGCCCAACTGCGCCAGACCGGCCGCCAGGTTGACGGTGGTGGTGGTTTTGCCAACGCCACCTTTTTGGTTGGCAATGCAGAATATTTTGGCCATGGGTCAGGGACGCAGAAAAAGAAAAAGGGCCGCAAGCGCTGCGGTTTCACGTGGAACGATGGGCTTGCGCATCATTGCGCCGCCACCAGCTTGAGGCCAAAGCCAATCAAAAACACACCGGCCACCTTTTCCAGCACCCGGCCTATTGCCGGATTGGCGCGCACGCGCTCGGCGAAAAAGTGGGTCAGCAGCGTGGCGCCCAGGCCGTAGGCAAAAGTCAGGGTGGCGATGGTGGCCGCCATAAAGCCATAGGTCACCAGGCCCTGCTGGCGTACCGGATCGACAAACAGCGGGAAAAACGCCATGTAAAACAAAATCGCCTTGGGGTTGAGCAGGGTAATCAACATGGCCTGGCGCAAATACTGACGCGGGCGGATATTGATGGGCAAAGGCGCACCGGGTTTGGACATGAGCATGGCGCCACCCAACCAAGCCAGGTAACCGGCACCCACCCATTGCACCAACTGAAACGCCGCCGGATACGCAGCGAGCAGCGCCGCCACACCCGCCACCGCCAGCCACATCAGCACCTGGTCACCCAAAATGACACCCAGCGTGGCGGCCAAGCCACCGCGCACGCCGCCTTTGCTGGTGGACAACACCAGCGCCAGATTACCGGGACCAGGAATCAGCAAGAACACCAGAATGGTGAGAACAAAAGTACCGTAATCGCTGACGCCGAGCATGAAAATCCTAGGATGTGGGGGGCCAAGTTTACGTTAGCCCGTGCATTAAGACTGGCAACAGGCCGATGCGCCTACTTTTGCAGGCCAAAAGCCTCAGGCGCGGCGCATCCAGACCAGGCAGCGCTCGGCGTCCAAGCCCGGCACCTGCAGCGGTTCCACGTGAAACACCTGCACAAAAGGGTCCAGCGCCAGCAGTTCCGCCGCCGGGTGTTTGCCCTTCATGGCCATCCACACGCCCTGCGGCGCCAAGGCGCCCGCCGACCACTGGGTAAAGTCGGCCAACGAGGCAAAGGCGCGCGAACACACCACATCGTAGGGATCAGTCAGGCTTTCCACGCGGGCGTGAATGCCGCGCAAACGCGGCAGCTTCAGGCTAACCGCGGCTTGCTGAACGAAGGCGGCTTTCTTGGCCACGGTGTCCACGCAGTGCACCGCCATGGTGGGGCAGCAAATCGCCAGCACCACACCAGGCAGACCGGCGCCAGAGCCCACATCAAGCACGCGCACCGACTCGTCGCACCCCAGCGCTGCGAGCTGTTGGCGCAAGGGACGCACCACCGCCAGGCTGTCGAGCAGATGGTGGGTGAGCATGTCTTGCGGGTCACGCACCGCGGTCAGGTTGTAGACGCGGGTCCATTTCTGGATCAGGTCCACATAGTCGAGCAGGGCGGTAATTTGCCCCTCGTCCAGCGCCAAGTCCAAGGCCTGCAGCCCGGCGCGCAGTTGCGGCTCCAGCGCGCGACTCACGCCTGCGCCTCAGATGCCGTGGCCAAGGACGCCTTGGCGGCGAAGTCGCGAAAGTTGCCTTTTTTCAGGTGGATCAGCAAGAGCGAAATCGTGGCCGGGGTGATGCCCGACAGGCGCGAAGCCTGGCCCAGGGTTTCCGGGCGCAACTGGTTCAGGCGCTGGCGCGCCTCGATGCTAAGGGCAGACACCTGCATATAGTCCAGCTCGGCGGGCAGACGCAGATTTTCATAATGCGCGGCGCGGCCCACTTCTTCTTGCTGGCGCGTGATGTAGCCCGAGTATTTGGCGGCAATTTCCACCTGCTCAATCACGCTGGCGACAAACACGTCCTGGGCGGTGCTGTCGCCGGTTGCGGGCGCGAGCGCGGCGCTGGCATAGCGTCCGGCGTCCAAGCCCATCAAGTCAGCGTAGCGCACATCAGGGCGGCGCAGCAGTTCGGCCAGGTTGTATTCGTGTTCAATCGCCTTGCCCAGCACGCGCTCTGATTCGCTTGCGGGCAGGTTGTTGGGGTTGACCCAGATGGAGCGCAGGCGTTCGGTTTCACGTGAAACCGCCTCGCGCTTGCGGCAAAACGCCGCCCAACGTGCGTCGTCCACCAGCCCCAGGGCGCGACCGGTTTCGGTCAGGCGCACATCGGCGTTGTCTTCGCGCAGTTGCAGGCGGAACTCGGCGCGGCTGGTAAACATGCGGTAGGGCTCGGTCACGCCCTTGGTAATCAGGTCGTCCACCAGCACGCCTAGGTAGGCTTCGTCACGCCCGGGCAGCCAGGTGTCACCGCTCCAGGCAGTTTGCGCCCCGGCTTGCAGCGCGGCGTTTACCCCGGCAAACAGGCCTTGGGCGGCGGCTTCTTCGTAGCCAGTGGTGCCGTTGATCTGACCGGCAAAAAATAGCCCGCCAATTTGCCGCGTCTCAAAACTGCTTTTGAGCGCGCGCGGGTCAAAATAATCGTATTCAATGGCGTAACCCGGGCGCAGGATGTGGGCGTTTTCCAAGCCGACCATGCTGCGCACCAGCGCGTACTGGATGTCAAAGGGCAGGCTGGTGGAAATGCCGTTGGGGTAGTACTCGTGGGTCGTCAGACCCTCAGGCTCCAGAAAAATCTGGTGACTTTCCTTGTCGGCAAAGCGGTTGACCTTGTCTTCCACGCTGGGGCAGTAGCGCGGGCCCACGCCCTCGATATTGCCGGTGAACATGGGGCTGCGGTCAAAGCCGCTGCGAATGATCTCGTGGGTGCGCGCGTTGGTGTGCGTGATCCAGCAGGGCATTTGCTGCGGATGCTGCTCCACCCGGCCCATAAAGCTGAACACTGGCATGGCCGCGCCCATGCCGCCGGGCATGCCATCGCCGGGTTGTCCTTGGCATTTGCTGAAATCAATGCTGCGCCCGTCAATGCGCGGTGGCGTGCCGGTTTTGAGCCGCCCTTGCGCCAGCTTCAACTCTTTGAGGCGCGCGCTCAGGCGAATCGCCGGGGGGTCGCCCGCGCGCCCGGCGGCGTAGTGGTTCATGCCCACATGGATCTTGCCGTCCAAAAAGGTACCGGCGGTCAGCACCACGGTCTTGGCGCGAAAGCTGATGCCAATCTGCGTGACCGCGCCCACCACCCGGTCGCCCTCGACCAGCAGGTCGTCCACGGCCTGCTGAAAAAGCGACAAGTTAGGCTGGTTTTCCAGCATGCGGCGAATCGCCGCCTTGTACAAAACCCGGTCCGCCTGGGCGCGGGTGGCGCGCACCGCTGGGCCCTTGCTGGAATTGAGGATGCGAAACTGGATGCCCGCCTCGTCCGTGGCCAGGGCCATGGCGCCGCCCAGGGCGTCCACCTCTTTGACCAGATGGCCTTTGCCGATGCCGCCGATCGACGGGTTGCAGCTCATTTGCCCCAAGGTTTCAATGTTGTGCGTTAGCAGTAGCGTCTTGCAACCCATGCGCGCCGCAGCCAAGGCGGCCTCGCACCCGGCGTGGCCGCCGCCGACGACGATGACGTCAAACTGTTGGGGATAAAGCATGGCGGGCACTCAATTCAGGGGGAGGAGGGCGATTTTACCGGCGCGGCCTCAACCACACCCAAGAGACGCGCGCGGGACATTTACTAG
>CANCJD010000062.1 GCA_947378275.1 Comamonadaceae bacterium | reverse complement strand
ATTCTTGTCGAGAAGCAAAGCGCTGAAACATCCGCCAAATAAGGAGCGATAAATGACGGAAGCTAAAAAATCCCTCAAGCGCACCTTGATTGGCAAGGTGGTCAGCGATAAGCGTTCCAAGACCGTAACAGTTTTGATCGAACGCCGCGTCAAGCACGAGCTCTATGGCAAGATTGTTGGTAAATCCAGCAAGTACCACGCCCATGACGAAAACGGAGCCTACAAAATGGGTGACGTGATCGAAATTACCGAGAGCCGTCCTATTTCCAAAACCAAGAACTGGGTTGCGACCCGCTTGGTGGAAAAGGCAGCAGCGGTATAAGCCCATGCAGCGCTCGCGCTGCTCAGCTAGCAAAAACGGCCCACAATGATGGGCCGTTTTTCATTTTTACAATCCAAACTATCCACAGGAGACAACATGATCCAAGTAGGCGACACCCTTCCCCCAAGCACCTTGATGGAATATTCCGAAGTCGAGGGCGAAGGCTGCAGCATCGGCCCCAACGCCGTAGACGTGGCCAAGGCCACTGCCGGCAAAACCATTGCGCTGTTTGCGCTGCCCGGCGCTTACACCCCCACCTGTTCTGCCAAGCATGTGCCCGGTTATGTTCAGCACTTTGATGACTTTAAGGCCGCCGGCGTGGACGAGATCTGGTGCGTGAGCGTGAACGACGCTTTCGTGATGGGCGCATGGGCGCGTGACCAGAAGACCGGTGCCAAGGTTCGCATGTTGGCTGACGGCAGCGCAGACTTCACTAAAGCCACCGGCCTGACCTTGGACCTGACCAGCCGCGGCATGGGTTTGCGCAGCAACCGCTATTCCATGTTGGTAAAAGACGGCAAGGTGACAAGCCTCAACGTCGAAGGCCCCGGCAAGTTCGAGGTGAGCGACGCTGACACCTTGTTGGCGCAAGCCAAGGCCTAAGCGGCAAGCGCGCCAGGCTGTACGTGACTCAACCGGTGCTGCGGGCGCGTCCTTGGTATTCGCGCCGACGCGGGCTGGCCTTGGCCGTGTGCATGTTGGTGTTGCTCGGTTTGGGCGCGTGCAGCCCGGCGCTTAACTGGCGCCGCGTGGCGCTGGGTGATCTGGCGCTGACGTTACCCTGCAAGCCCGATCACGCGCAGCGCACGGTGCTGTTTGGTGGCCAGAAGCTGGAGATGGAAATGGTGGGCTGCGAGGCCGATGGCGCCTTGTTTGCCGTCAGCCGGGTGGCCGTGCCGCCGGGCGGTGATGCTGACCGACTTCAGGCGCAGTGGCAGGCCGCAAGCCTGTTGCAAATGAAGGCGCAAGGCAGCCCGGTTGTGGCGCCACTGAGCACAAGTGCCCAAGCGCTGCCCTTGCGCGGGCTGGTGGCTTCGGGTCAGGTTGCTGACGGCCAGGCGGTGCAGGCGCGCCTGGCCTGGGTTGCGGCAGGGGCCGCTGTGTACCACTTCGCGGTTTACGCTGCGCGCATTACGCCAGAGATGGCCGAGCCCTTTTTTGATGGAGTCAAGGCACGATGACCGCAGCTCCCTTTGTTTCACTGAGCCCGCGCCGCGCAGTAGCGCTGTTTTTGGCCTTTGCCTTTGCCTATTTTTTGTCCACCCTGATTCGTGCAGTGACTGCCACTTTGGCGCCGACGCTGGTTCAGGAGTTCGGTCTGAGTGCGGGTGACTTGGGCTTGCTTGCCGGTGGGTACTTTTTTGGTTTTGCGCTGACGCAGCTGCCTTTGGGCGCCTGGCTGGACCGCTTGGGGCCAAAACGCGTGGTGCTGGCCTTTTTGTCGGTGGCGGTACTGGCATGCGTGGCTTTTGCACGGGCATCGGGTTTTGTGGAGTTGTTTGCGGCCCGCGTGTTGTGCGGCGTGGGCGTGAGCGCGTGTCTGATGGCGCCTTTGACCAGCTACCGTCGTTGGTATGCGCCCGGAGCACAGATGCGCGCGAGCTCATGGATGCTGATGACGGGCGCGCTGGGCATGGTGGCATCCACCTTGCCGGTGCAGTGGTTGTTGCCAGTCATTGGATGGCGCGGCCTGTTTCTGATGTTGGGCGTGCTGCTGGCTTTGTCCATGGCCTTGATTGCCTGGCAAGTGCCCGGCGAGCCTGTGCAAGCCGATTTGCCCGCAGTGTCAACCTCGGCGGCAGCGGGTTATGGCGCCGTCTGGCGCGACCCTTATTTCCGCAGCCTCGCGCCCTTTGGCTTTGTGGGCTATGGCGGCATGGTCGCGATTCAAACGCTGTGGGCCGCGCCTTGGTTGGTCAATGTGGCCGGCTTTACGCCCGTGGCGGCGTCGACAGCCATGTTCTGGCTCAATGTGTCGATGATGCTGGCGTTCTTGCTGTGGGGCTGGGTCAATCCTTGGCTGGCGCGCAAGGGTTTGCGTGCCGAGCAGCTGATGGCCCGGGGACTGCCCGTGCACATGGCGCTGTTGCTGCTCATGGCCTTTGCAGGGGGCGACGTGGGCGAATTTTCGGGCCTGGTTTGGACGCTGTATTGCGTGAGCGGCACCGTCGGCACACTGGCCCAACCGGCGATTGGCATGGCTTTTCCTCCGGCGTTGGCTGGGCGGGCTTTGTCGGCATTCAATTTACTGATTTTCAGTGGCGTCTTTGCCGTGCAATGGGGCCTGGGTCTGCTCATTGATGCTTTGCGCAAGCTGGGCTGGACAGCGCCGGCCGCCTACCAAGGCGCGATGGGGGTGTTCGCCGTCTGCCTGCTTTGGACCTATGTGCATTTGCTGCGGGCAAAGAAACGATAATCGGGCCTTTCTCCGCGCCACAGCCTCTAGCCCATGACCATCGGTATTCTGATCATCGCCCATGCACCGCTGGCCAGCGCCTTGCGGGCCTGCGTGCTGCACGTGTTTCCAGAAGTCGAGCAAAAGCTGTATGCCTTGGACGTCACGTCCCATGAGCCGCCGCAAGACACGCTGGCCACCGCGCGCATCATGGTCGAGCAATTGGACGCGCCGGGCGTGCTGGTGCTCACCGATGTGTTCGGCGCCACGCCCTGTAACGTGGCGCAAAAGCTGGTTGATGGTGTGCATTCCAAGTTGGTGGCAGGCGTCAACCTGCCCATGTTGTTGCGTACCGTGAATTACCGCCACGAATCGCTGGATTTGTTGGTGGCGCGCGCGCTGGCCGGCGGCTCACAGTGCATCATGCAGGTCGCAGTAACTGCGCCATTGAACCAAACCAAGAAACCCCATGATCCAAACCACCACGACCATCATCAATAGGCTGGGGCTGCACGCACGGGCTTCTGCCAAGCTGACCAAGCTAGCAGGTAGTTTTCCGTGCGACATCTGGGTCAGCCGGGGCGAGCGTCGGGTGAACGCAAAAAGCATCATGGGCGTGATGATGCTCGCCGCGGGCCTTGGCTCAGAGATCACGCTGGAGACGCAAGGCGAGCGCGCCCAAGAGGCGATGGACGCCATGCTGGCCCTGATCGCCGACCGTTTCGGCGAAGGCGAATAGGCCCCAGGCGCCGCCCAGCCATGACTTTTTCCATCCACGGATTAGCCGTTTCACGCGGCGTGGCCATTGGCCGCGCGGTGATAGTGGCGTCGAGCCGGATGGATGTGGCGCATTACTTTATCCAAGCGCATGAGGTGGGCGCTGAGATTGAGCGCGCGCGCGCTGGTCGCGATGCGGTGGTTGAGGAACTCTACCGCTTGCAAGAAAGTATTTCCCACATGGGTCCGAAAGAGGCGCCCCATGAACTCAACGCCTTGCTCGATGTGCATTTGATGCTGCTGCAAGACGAAGAGTTGGTTGGCGGCGTCAAGGGCTGGATCAACGATCGCCTGTACAACGCCGAGTGGGCGTTGACCACCCAGCTAGAGGTGATTTCCCGCCAGTTCGACGAAATGGAAGACGCCTACCTGCGTGAACGCAAGGCGGATTTGGAGCAGATCGTTGAGCGCGTTCTGCGTGCCATGCGTGGCGTGGCGTCTCCTATCCTGACACCGCCCGCGCGCAGCGCGCGTCGGCAATTGCAGCAAGACCTGCTGCTGGGGGACACGGTGGACGTGCCACTGGTGCTGGTGGCGCATGACCTGTCGCCCGCCGATATGCTGCAGTTCAAGCAAAGTGTATTTGCCGGCTTTATTACTGACGTGGGCGGTAAAACCTCGCACACCGCCATCGTGGCGCGCAGCATGGACATTCCTGCGGTGGTGGGAGCGCGCACCTGCAGCCAGTTGGTGCGGCAGGACGACTGGATCATCATTGATGGGGATGCTGGCGTGGTCATCGTGGACCCTTCGCCCATCATCCTGGCTGAATACGGATTTAAAAAACGCCAGGTGGAGCTCGAACGTGGCCGCCTGTCGCGTCTGCTCAACACGCCGGCCGTCACCATGGACGGTGAAAAAGTGCAGCTGCTGGCCAATATCGAGATGCCCGATGATGCGCAAGCGGCCCTGCAGGCCGGCGCTCTGGGTGTGGGCTTGTTTCGCAGTGAATTTTTATTCATGGGACGGCGTGGCCATTTGCCTGACGAAGAAGAGCAGTTCCAGGCCTACAAACGCGCTGTGGAAGGCATGCAGGGGCTGCCGGTCACCATTCGCACGGTGGATGTGGGCGCGGACAAGCCGCTTGACAGCAGCGTGCACGACGCCGCCCACCTCAACCCTGCTTTGGGCTTGCGCGCCATCCGCTGGAGCCTGGCCGACCCCGAGATGTTTCTCACGCAGTTGCGCGCCATATTGCGCGCCGCAGCCTTCGGTCAGGTGCATTTGCTGGTACCCATGCTGGCCCACGCCAGTGAAATCCACCAGACGCTGGCGCATATTGCGTACGCACGCAGCATGTTGGACAAGCGCGGTCAGGCTTATGGCCCGGTGAAGCTCGGGGCGATGATTGAAATTCCCGCAGCCGCGCTGACGCTCAAACTGTTTTTGAAGCATTTCGATTTTCTGTCGATTGGCACCAATGACCTGATCCAGTACACGCTGGCCATTGACCGGGCGGACGAGTCGGTAGCGCATTTGTACGATCCGCTGCACCCGGCCGTGCTGCAACTGGTGGCCGCCACCATTGCCGAATGTCGCCTGCAGGGCAAGGGCGTGAGCGTGTGCGGCGAAATGGCCGGTGACGTGGGCCTGACCCGGCTGCTATTGGGCATGGGCTTGCGCAGTTTTTCTATGCACCCAGCGCAGATTTTGGCGGTCAAGCAAGAAATCTTGCGTTCCGACACCACGCGCTTGGCGCCTTGGGCGCAGCGGGTGTTGCAGGCGGAAAACCCGGCGTTGGAGATGGCCACCAGCGCCTGACGCCTGTCAGGGCGCCGCGCGCGAGCCCAGCCAGGCGGCGGCCACAATCAAGGCGGCAGCCAGCACAATCGACGCACTCGGCCACTCTGAGCGCAGCCACAGCAAACCCAGCGTTGACAGCAATGGCGTCGAGAAGGACAGCAGCCCGATCTGGCGTGCATCGCCGCGCTTGAGCGCCGCGTCCCACAGATAAAACGCGCCGCCCAACGGTCCCAGACCCAGCAAGGCGATGAGCAGCAAGTCGCCGGAACGGAGCGCTACGGCGGGCTCCAGCACCAGGTGGCACAGCAGCGATAACAGGCCCGACACCAGACCAAACACCCCGATCGAAGCGGTTGGAAACGGTGCCACCCGCTGCGTGAGCAGCGAATAACTCGCCCAGACAAAGGCCGAGGTGGCTGCCGGCACATAGCCCCAGGCAAAGCCGGTGGTGCCCGTGTCAGTACTGGGGCCGCCTGCGGCCCCCAGAATCGCCAGCGCCGCCCCGGCAAAGCCCACCAACGCTGCCACCACGTGAATGGCGCCCAGGCGCGTGTGCGGCAAAAACACGGGGGCGAGCAAAACCATGCCCAGCGGCCAGAGGTAGTTCACCAGATTGGCCTGCACGGGCGGTGCGTGGCGCAGCGCGATGAACAGTAGAAAGTGAAAGCCAAACAAGCCGTAAACCCCCAGCGCCAGCGTGCGTGCGGGCAAGCGCAGGCTGTGCATCGCCTGCTGGCGCGCGGCACTGGCCGGGGCGCTGCGCATCAGCTGCCAGCCGGTCAGTGCCAGGCCCAGCGCGCTGCCCGCCAGCAGCCCCAAGCCGGTCAGCAGGAAAGGTGGCACCTCGCGCAGCGCCACTCCCAGCGGCGCCAGCGTGCCCCACAGGGCAATGGCGCCCAGCGCCAGCAGGGCGGCGCTGCGGGTCGGGCTTGCTGGGGCGCCAAGCGCTTGGACGTCTTGGCTCATGCCGGGCGCTGGTCGGTGCTGGGCCGCTGCCACAGGTTGATGCCGCCATCGACGGCGTGCTGGTCAATTGCGGCCAGCTCTGCGTTGGAAAACTGCAGGTTTTGCATCGCCCCGGCCAGATCCACAATCTGCGCCGGATTGCTGGCGCCGATCAGCGCGGACGTAACGCGCGCGTCGCGCAGCACCCAGGCCACCGCCATTTGCGCCAGCGTCTGACCGCGCGCCTGAGCAATGTCGTTGAGTGCGCGCACGTGGCGCAGGTTTTGTGCGCTCAAATGCTCGGGCGTGAACGAGCCGCCACCAGGCCGGTTGACGCGCGCATCCGCAGGCACGCCGTTGAGGTATTTGTCCGTGAGCAGCCCTTGCGCCAGCGCGCTAAAGGCAATGCAGCCCATGCCTGTGTCGGTCAAAGCATCGAGCAAGTCTTCTTCAATCCAGCGGTTCATCAGGCTGTAAGACGGCTGGTGGATCAGCGCCTGCACGCCCATGCTTTTGAGGATGGCGTGGGCCTCGCGCGTTTTGCCGGCCGAATAGCTGCTCACGCCCACGTAGAGGGCTTTTCCTTGCTGCACTGCGCTGGCCAGTGCGCCCATGGTTTCTTCCAGCGGCGTGTCGGGGTCAAAGCGGTGGCTGTAAAAAATATCGACGTAGTCCAGGCCCATGCGCTGCAAGCTTTGGTCCAGGCTGGCGAGCACGTATTTGCGTGAGCCGCCGCCTTGGCCGTAGGGGCCAGGCCACATGTCCCAGCCGGCTTTGCTGGAGAGGATCAGTTCGTCCCGGTAGGGTCGAAAGTCGCGCTTGAGGTGTTCGCCAAAATTGCTTTCTGCGCTGCCATAGGGCGGGCCGTAGTTGTTGGCCAGGTCAAAGTGGGTGATGCCCAGATCAAACGCGGTGCGCAGCATGTCGCGCTGGGTTTGCAGCGGCGTGGCGTCGCCAAAGTTGTGCCACAGGCCCAAGGACAAAGCAGGCAGTTGCAGGCCGCTGTGGCCGCAGCGGCGGTAGGGCATGCGGCCTTGGTAGCGGTCGGGGTGGGCGTGGTAGCTCATGGGCAGGCAATAACAAAAAAAGATGATGAGAAAAGGGGTGCAACTCGGCGCCACCGCACCGGGGGCGCGACAGGCGCGGAGCAAGTCGCGCCCGAGTGTACGCAAGGACCCGCGCTGCTGCGTTAGCATGGGCGCACCACCACCGGCAGCGGCGCTTTGCGCCTGCCTTTGCCGCCCGCCATCTCCTATTCCAAGCCCAAGGCTCGCTGTGACCGAAGAACTTCAAAAAATCCAAGAACCCCGTCTTTGGAGCGCCGACGGCTGGACCGCTCGCGTGGTCAAAAACGAGGACGACGACGGCTGGGCGGTGGCCATGACCAAAGACGGCGCGTCCGAGCCCGCACTGGTCGGGCCCTGGACCATGGGCCGCGACAAAAAGAACCCCAAGCCGCTCGACGGTAACGCCTTTAGCACCCTGGTGAAAACAGCGCATGAGTTTGTGCGCCGCAGCGAGCAGCAGTTGCATGCCGCGCTGCACCAAAGTATCGCCGTCAGCGTGGGCACCCAGCGCCTGACGGTGACGCTGGACATCGTGCCCGACGACGAAAACCCCACCGCCAGCCTGAGCGCCCATGATGAGGTTGGCGAGCTGCTCGCCAGCGTGCGGGTGTCGCCTTCTTTCAAACTCAACCGTGCCAGCGCTGTGGCCTGGGCCGAAGCCGGATTCGCCAAGCCGGCCAGCCGCTAGGCCGATTGCATGGGGCCGCAATAGCGGCTTCGATGGACTGTTAAAG
This sequence comes from Comamonadaceae bacterium, assembly GCA_947378275.1. Taxonomy (GTDB): domain Bacteria; phylum Pseudomonadota; class Gammaproteobacteria; order Burkholderiales; family Burkholderiaceae_C; genus Allorhodoferax. Next base: position 4,463 of record CANCJD010000062.1, on the reverse strand, counting down.
CAGCGGAGTGCTACCCGCTGCCGCGCCCAAGGCGTGACCTGCCTGCACATCGGCGTGGTAGCTGGAGCGCACCATGGCGCCCACGGCGGCGTGCTTGAAGCCCATCTCATAAGCCTTGGCCTCGAACATCTTGAAGGTGTCCGGGTGTACGTAGCGGCGCACTGGCAGATGGCTGGTGGTGGGCGCCAAGTACTGGCCGATGGTCAGCATTTCAATGTCGTGCGCGCGCATGTCGCGCATCACTTCCAAAATTTCTTCGTCGGTTTCGCCCAATCCCACCATCAGGCCGCTTTTGGTTGGCACATCAGGAAACAGCGCCTTGAATTTTTTCAGCAGGTTCAGACTGAACTGGTAGTCCGACCCGGGGCGGGCCTCTTTGTAGAGGCGGGGAATCGTCTCTAGGTTGTGGTTCATCACGTCGGGCGGCGCAGCTTTCAAAATCTCTAAAGCGCGGTCGTCGCGCCCGCGAAAGTCGGGCACCAACACCTCAATTTGGGTGTGCGGTGAAAGCGCCCGGGTCTTGCGAATGCAGTCCACAAAGTGGCCCGCACCACCATCGCGCAAGTCGTCGCGGTCCACGCTGGTGATCACCACGTATTTGAGCTGGAGTTGGGCAATCGTCTTGGCCAGGTTGTCAGGCTCGTTGGCGTCCAGCGGGTCGGGCCGGCCGTGGCCCACGTCGCAAAACGGGCAGCGCCGGGTGCACTTGTCGCCCATGATCATGAAGGTGGCCGTGCCCTTGCCAAAGCATTCGCCAATGTTGGGGCAGCTGGCTTCTTCGCAGACGGTGACGAGCTTGTTGGCGCGCAGCACGTCCTTGATTTCATAAAAGCGGCTGCTCGGTGATGCCGCCTTGACGCGGATCCAGTCGGGTTTTTTCAGCACCTCACCGGCTTGCACTTTGATAGGAATGCGCGAAAGTTTGGCGCCCGCCTTTTGTTTGGCCGATGCGTTGTAGTCTTGTTGCGACTGCGCTTCGCGTACGGTGGGGTTGCTGGCGGGGGCGGTAGATTCTGAAGTCATGGCGTTGCTGCGGTGGCCTTGTTACAGCGGCAGCAAGTGCGGCCGGGCTCAGGGAGTTAAGTGGGTGGTCAGCTTGCGGGCCAGCACGTTGGACACATCTGCCAAGTCGACCGAGACGCCGATTGTAGAAAGGTCTACCGTTTGCAGGGCGGCATAACCACAGGGGTTGATGCAGTTAAACGGCGCGAGGTCCATGTTCACATTGAGCGCTGCGCCGTGGTAAGTGCAGTTGCGGCTGACCTTGATACCCAGTGCGGCGATCTTGCCCAGGCCCGTGAAATCGGGAGCAGCTTTGCCAACGCTTGCTTTTTTAGGGTGCTGCGCCAGGCGGCTGTGGCCAAACGGGTCGGCCAGGTCAATGTAAATGCCGGGTGCGCCGTCCACGCGGTGGCCGGTAACGCCAAAGTGCAGCAAGGTGCGGATCAGCGCTTCTTCGAGGCGGTAGACATACTCCTTGACGAAGTAGCCTGCGCGCTTGAGGTTCAGCAGAGGGTATGCCACCACCTGGCCTGGGCCATGGTAAGTGACTTGGCCGCCCCGGTCAGTTTGTACCACCGGAATGCTGTTCACGTTGAGCAGATGCTCGGCCTTGCCCGCCACACCCTGGGTGAAAACGGGGGCGTGCTCGCACATCCACAATCGGTCTGGCAAAGCATCGGCACCCGGCGCGCTGCGCTGGCGGGTGAACTCCTGCATCGCAGCCAAGGTGGTGGCGTAGTCCACCCGTCCCAAATGCACCAGTTCCATCAACGTGCGCTTCTCAGAGCACCACTTTGACCATGGGGTGCGTGCTCAGCGTGCGGTACAACTCGTCGAGCTGCTCGCGGCTGGTCGCCATGATGGTGATGGTCACGCCCAAATAGTTGCCGCCTTTGCTTTCGCGCAGCTCGATGGTGGAGGCGTCAAACGCCGGGTCAAAGGCGTGTGCAATGGTGCTGATCGCGTGCACCAGACCGTCCACCTTGTGCCCCATGACTTTGATGGGAAACTGCGAGGGGTAGACGATCAGCGATGGCGTTATCGCGTCGGCGGCGTCCTTGGCCGGAGAAAAGGGCGGCAGTGCCATAGTGGGAAATGCATTCATTGAACAAAAGTGCAGTCTAACGGTAGGACGTACAGCGCGTGCGGTGGCGGTTTGCCCCAACTTCCTGCGTATAATCGAAGGCTGCGCTGAACTTGTTTGTAAAGCGCGTGTAATTTTGGGTAAGGACAATGCAGCCTCTGCTGGACACTGAGCAATCAGAAGATGACGGGTTCGTTCCCCTCAGCGCCGAACAAGCGTCCAAGTTCAGGAAAGAGCATCCTTCCTTGTCGCCCTGGTGGGTGGTAGTCGGTCAGCTTGCCATGGGTTTGTTGGTGGCTGCGTTGGCTTGGGTAGTGACGCAAAGCGCGGACATCGCCGTTTCAGCAGCCTGTGGGGCGCTGGCGGTGATCCTTCCGGGGGCTTTGTTTGCACGAGGTTTGACGGGGCAGTTTGCTGCCCTGAATCCTGCAAACGCGGTGGCCAGCTTTTTTGTCTGGGAGCTGGTGAAGATTTTGGTAACGGTGACTGTCCTGTTGGCGGCGCACCGTTGGGTAGTTGGCCTGAGCTGGCCTGCCATGTTGGTGGGTTTGGTGGTCACGATGAAGGTCTATTGGCTGGCGCTGCTGTTTAAAGGCAAGCGACAGTCGGTTGAAGATTAACAAACGCTTAACGGCAAAAGTAACTGACAAGAGTAACTGATGGCTGCTGAAGAACACGCTGCGCAAGGACCCACCGCTGGTGAGTACATTGGTCACCACCTGACGCATTTGCAGACGCATAAGCAAGCGGGAGTGATCGACTTTTCGGTTTTTAACCTTGACTCGATTTTCTGGTCTGTGCTGCTTGGCGTGATTGGTATGTTCGTGATGTGGCGTGTAGCCCGCACGGTGACTGCCGGTGTGCCTGGACGCATGCAGGCGGCAGTTGAAATTCTGCTTGAAATGGTAGACACGCAAGCCAAAGGCATCATTCACAACGCGCAGTCGCGCAAATTCGTGGGTCCCTTGGCGTTGACGGTGTTTGTCTGGGTGTTCCTGATGAACTCCATGGACTTTTTGCCTGTCGATTTGATTCCAATGATTTGGGAGTCTATTTATGGTGCGGCCGGTGGCGATGCCCACCATGCTTACATGCGCGTGGTTCCTACGGCTGACTTGTCGATGACCTTGGGTATGTCGTGTGCGGTGTTGTTGGTTTGCTTGTACTACAACATCAAGATCAAGGGAGCTGTGGGCTGGGCGCATGAGTTGGTCACCGCGCCATTTGGCACCAGCAAGAACCCCATTTTTGCCCTGATTCTCGGCGTCTTGAATCTGGGAATGCAACTGATTGAATTTACCGCCAAGACTGTGTCACACGGCATGCGGTTGTTCGGAAATATGTACGCCGGTGAGCTGGTGTTCATGTTGATCGCGCTCATGGGTGCGGTCGGTTTTGGTTCGGCCACGGGCATTGCATTGTGGTTTGGTCATGTAATTGCGGGTACCGGTTGGGCAATATTTCATATTTTGATTGTTGCGTTGCAGGCCTTCATTTTCATGATGTTGACGCTGGTGTACGTGGGCCAAGCCCATGACCACCACTGATTTCCCTTTTCTCTTTTTTATTTCAATCCACAGGAGCTCTTCATGGAACACGTTCTAGGTTTCGTCGCTTTGGCCGCAGGCCTGATCATTGGTTTGGGTGCCGTTGGCGCTTGTATCGGTATCGGCATCATGGGCAGCAAATATTTGGAATCTGCAGCCCGCCAGCCTGAGCTGATGAACGAACTGCAAACCAAGATGTTCTTGCTCGCCGGTCTGATTGACGCCGCTTTCCTGATTGGCGTGGGTATCGCCATGATGTTTGCGTTCGCCAACCCATTCGTGTTGAAGTAAGCCCTTCCGCCTCATCTAACTGAAAGAGGTGTTGTTGTGAGTATTAACGCAACATTCTTCGCGCAACTGGCAGTGTTCTTCCTGTTGGTGGTCTTCACGATGAAACTCGTGTGGCCCCCGATCGCAGGTGCACTGGACGAACGCGCCCAGAAAATCGCCGATGGACTTGCTGCGGCTGACAAGGCAAAAGCAGAGTTGACCAACGCCAATAAGCGTGTGGAAGACGAGCTCGCCAAGTCGCGCAACGAGACCGCATCGCGTTTGGCGGATGCCGAGCGCCGTGCCCAGTCCATCGTGGAAGAAGCAAAAACCAAGGCAACCGAAGAGGGCAACAAAATTATTGCTGCCGCCAAGGTTGAAGCCGAACAGCAAACCGTCAAAGCCCGTGAAGCACTGCGTGAGCAAGTTGCTGCACTGGCCGTCAAGGGTGCCGAGCAGATTCTCCGCAAGGAAGTCAATGCTGGCGTCCATGCGGATCTGTTGGGTCGCCTGAAGACCGAGCTGTAAGAGGACGCCATGGCTGAACTCGCCACTATTGC
>CANCJD010000061.1 GCA_947378275.1 Comamonadaceae bacterium | reverse complement strand
TGAAGCCGCCCACATCGGAGCACAGAAATGACCGAGTTCCTGACCGCCAATATGGCGCCTATCATGTTTGCGGCGCTCATCCTGTTTTTGTTGTTTGGCTACGCCGTGGCGTTTTCGCTGGCGGCATGCGGTTTGTTTTTTGGCGTGGTGGCCATTGAACTGGGCATGATTCAGCCGGCCTTTTTGCAGAGCTTGCCGCTGCGCATGTTCGGCATCATGCAAAACGACACGCTGCTGGCCATTCCGTTTTTCACTTTCATGGGGCTGATTCTGGAGCGCTCCGGCATGGCCGAAGACCTGCTCGACACCATTGGGCAATTGTTTGGTCCGATTCGTGGTGGTCTGGCCTATGCGGTGATTTTTGTGGGCGCCATGTTGGCGGCGACCACCGGCGTGGTGGCTGCGTCCGTCATCTCCATGGGGCTGATTTCGCTGCCCATCATGCTGCGTTACGGCTACGACCGGCGTGTGGCGGGCGGCGTGATTGCGGCATCGGGCACCTTGGCCCAGATCATTCCGCCCTCGCTGGTGCTGATCGTGCTGGCCGACCAATTGGGCAAAAGCGTGGGCGACTTGTACAAAGGCGCATTTATCCCCGGCTTTGTGCTAACCGCCTTGTACGTAGGCTACATCCTGGTGCTGAGCTTCGTGCGGCCGCACTGGGTGCCCGCCCTGCCGCCCGAGGCGCGCACGATCCGCGAAGCGGATGGCAGCTCCGGCCTGCGTTCCTTGGGACTGGTGGTCGTGGGAGCCACCCTGTGCGCCATCGCCTTTGCAAAATGGCGCCCTGACGCTACGCCGCTGGATGAACTGATCGTCACCTCGCTGTGTGTGGGTGTGGGCATGGCTTTTGTGCTGGCGGTCATCAACCGCCTCACCGGGCTGGGGCTGCTGTCCAACATGGCCGAGCGGGTGACGTTTGTGATGATTCCGCCCCTGGCCCTGATTTTCTTGGTGCTGGGTACCATCTTTTTGGGCATAGCAACGCCCACGGAGGGAGGTGCCATGGGTGCAGTGGGCGCCTTGGCCATGGCGCTGGTGCGTGGACGCATTGAGCTCAAACTGATCCGCCAAGCCATGGACTCGACCATGAAGCTTTCGTGTTTTGTGATTTTTATTCTGCTGGGCGCCACCGTTTTCAGCCTGGCGTTTCAGGGCGTGGACGGCCCTAAATGGGTGGAGCACCTGCTGACCGGTCTGCCCGGCGGCCAACTGGGATTTTTGATCGTCGTGAACATTTTGGTGTTTGTGCTGGCCTTTTTCCTGGACTTCTTTGAACTGGCCTTCATCATCATCCCGCTCATCGGGCCGGTGGCGGAAAAGCTGGGCATTGATTTGGTCTGGTTTGGCGTGCTACTGGCCGTCAATATGCAAACCTCCTTCATGCACCCGCCATTTGGATTTGCCTTGTTCTACCTGCGCAGCGTGGCGCCGCACGAGGATTACATCGACAAGGTCACGAAAAAGCCAATCAAGAAAATCACGATCGAGCAGATTTACTGGGGCGCTGTGCCCTTTGTGGTGATTCAGGTGCTGATGGTGGGATTGATCATCGCCTTCCCGTCACTGGTGTCTAGCGGCTTGGGCAAAGAGCCCACAGTGGACGCCGAGCAAGTGTTCCAGCAAATGCAAACCGACTCGCAGCAAAAGTCAGACGACAAAGCCGCAGCCGACGCAGCCAAGCCCGAGAGCGCGGACGAAAAGGAAGATCCGATGAAGCGCCTGATGGAATCCATGAAGGACGACCAAGCCAAAAAGCCCTGAGCGCCCTGCCCTTTGGTGCTTTGCAGCGCCAAAGGAGCCCGTAAAAAAACCCCGCCATGGCGGGGTTTTTTTACATTCAAAGAAGGGGCTTAGAACTTCTGCGCCTGCATGAAGTCGTCCATGGACGCTTCTGCCAGACCGAACCACAGGTTGCTCTCCTTGCGGAATGCTGCGTAGTCGGTGTAGATTTTTTTCCATGCGGGGTTGGTGTCGTTCAACTCGGCATAAACGTCCATCGCCGCCTTGAAGGACGCTGTCAGGATTTCTTTGGGGAAGGCATGCAATTTCACGCCCTGGCCGATCAGCGTTTTAAGCGCCGGCATATTGCGCGCGTCGTACTTGGCCTGCATGTCAATGTGCGCATAGGCAGAGGCCGCTTCCACGATGGCTTTGTATTCGCTGGGCAAGCTGTCATAGGCTTTTTGGTTGACATACAGAGACAACTGGGGGCCGGCTTCCCAAAATCCGGGATAGTAGTAATGCGGGGCGACCTTGCTGAAGCCCAGCTTCAGGTCGTCATAAGGACCCACCCATTCGGCAGCATCGATCGTGCCTTTTTCCAGCGCCTGGTAAATCTCGCCACCAGGAATGTTGGACGGAACCACGCCCAGGCGTTCCAGCATGCGCCCGGCAAAGCCGCCGCAACGGAACTTCAAACCCTTGAGATCGGCCACCGAGTGGATTTCCTTGCGGAACCAGCCGCCCATTTGCACACCGGTGTTTCCCATGGGAAAGTTGACGATGCCGACCTTGGCGTAAAACTCACGTGTGAGCTTCAGGCCATTGCCCTCGTACATCCAGGCCGTCATTTGGCGGCTGTTGAGTCCAAAGGGCACGGCGCAGTCCAGCGCGTAGGTCGGGTCTTTCCCGAAAAAGTAATACGGGGCGGTGTGCGCCATTTCTACCGTGCCGTTGGACACGCCGTCCAACACGCCAAACGCGGGCATCAATTCGCCTGCGGCGTGGGTGCTGATAACGAACTTGCCACCGCTCATTTCTCCCACTTTTTTGGCGAAAACTTCGCAGGTTCCAAACAGTGTGTCGAGCGATTTGGGAAAGCTCGACGCCACGCGCCACCGCAAAGTCGATTGGGCGTGAACTGCGGGCGCCATGCCTGCGGCCAAAACGCCTGCGAGTCCCGCTTTTTTGATGATTGAACGACGATCCATAGGAATACTCCGGTAAAGGTAAGACGATTCGCCAAAGTACAGCGTTTGGGCGCTGCGCCGTGGCTTGCTAGCAAGCTTGATTGTAGAAACCCCCAACGCCCACCCGCGCGGGGGTTTTCCCTCGGACTTCGCCCGGTATCAGGGTAGGAAGCGGGCGCGAATTGACGCCTCTATGCCCGCCGCGTCCAGCCCTTGCATGGCCATCAGCTTGACCGGGTCGCCGTGTTCGATAAACACGTCAGGCAAACCAAGTTGCAAGACCGGCACTGTTTTCTGCGCAGCCTGCAGGGCTTCGAGCACTGCACTGCCTGCGCCGCCCATGAGCGCGCCATCTTCCACGGTCACCAGCGCTGCGTGGGTTGTTGCCACCTGCAGCAGCAGTTCGGTGTCCAAGGGCTTGGCCCAGCGCATATTGACCACCGTCGCATTGAGCGCCTGGGCGACCGCCAGCGCAGGTTGGAGCAAGGTGCCAAAGGCCAAAATGGCAACGCCCGTGCCCTGGCGGCGAATCTCGCCCTTGCCAAAGGGCAAGCCGTCTAAGCTGGCGCTGGTGGCCACGCCCACACCACTGCCACGCGGGTAGCGCACGGCCACCGGCTGGTTTTGAGCATAGGCCGTGCTTAGCAGCTGGCGGCACTCGTTTTCGTCTGCCGGGCAGGCAATGGCCATGTTGGGAATGCAGCGCAAAAACGCAATGTCATAGGCCCCGGCGTGGGTGGCGCCATCGGCGCCCACCAAGCCCGCACGGTCCAGCGCAAAAACCACCGGCAGATTCTGGATGGCCACGTCGTGGATCAGTTGGTCGTAGGCGCGCTGCAAAAAGGTAGAGTAAATCGCCACCACGGGCTTGAGGCCCTCGGTAGCCAGTCCGGCGGCAAAGGTCACCGCGTGCTGCTCGGCAATGCCCACATCAAAGTAGCGCTTAGGAAAACGGGACTCAAATTCCACCAGCCCAGAGCCTTCGCGCATGGCCGGGGTAATGCCGACCAAACGCTCATCATGGGCCGCCATGTCGCACAACCATTGGCCAAACACCTGGGTAAAGGTGGTTTTGGGCGCGACCGCAGGTTTTTGCAGGCCCACCGCTGGATCAAACTTACCCGGACCGTGGTAGGCCACTGGGTCGGCTTCGGCGTGTTCATAACCCTGGCCTTTTTTGGTCACGACGTGCAAAAACTGCGGACCACGCAGGTTGCGGATGTTCTCCAGGGTCGGGATCAGCGAATCGAGGTCATGGCCGTCGATGGGGCCGATGTAGTTAAAACCAAACTGCTCAAACAAAGTGGCTGGCACCACCATGCCCTTGGCATGCTCTTCAATGCGCTTGGCCAGCTCAAACAAAGTGGGCGCGCCCTTGAGCACGCTTTTGCCCATGCTTTTGGCCTTGGCGTAAAACTGCCCGCTCATGAGCTGGGCCAGGTAGCGGTTGAGCGCGCCCACGGGCGGGCTGATGCTCATTTCGTTGTCGTTCAGGATGACCAGCAGACGGCAGTCTTCTACCCCGGCGTTGTTGAGCGCCTCAAACGCCATGCCGGCGGTGAGCGCGCCGTCCCCGATGATGGCCACGGAATATCGGTCGTCGCCCTTGATTTTGGCCGCCATGGCCATGCCCAATGCGGCAGAAATAGAGGTACTGGAATGCGCCGTACCAAAGGTGTCGAACTCGCTCTCGGTGCGTTGCGGAAAACCGCTCAGGCCCCCAAGTTGGCGCAGGGTGGACATGCGTTCGCGCCGCCCGGTCAAGATTTTGTGGGGGTAGGTCTGGTGGCCGACGTCCCACACCAGACGGTCTGTGGGCGTGTTGAAAACATAGTGCAAAGCAACGGTGAGTTCTACCGTACCCAAGTTAGAGCTGAGGTGTCCCCCGGTCTTCGACACGCTCTCCAGCACATAGGCACGTACCTCGTCGGCAACAGCGCGCAGGTCGGTGCGCGGCAGACGTCGCAGGTCCTGCGGACTGTGGATGTCGGGCAGCAAGGGCGCACGAGAGTGGGAAGAATGGGGCATGGGAAATTCGATCTCAACGGAGGGGTGTCAATGTAAACGCCACAGTGTCACGGTCATCAATGGTCCAGGGGGCTGCGCTCAGTAACTGCGCCGCACCACCATGTCGGCCAGGCCGGTCAGGGCCTGCGTGTTTGTCAGCCCACTGGCGTCCAGGGCCGCATGGGCTTGCGTTAACAGGTCTTGGGCATAGCGCTGGCTGCGCTCCAGCCCCATCAACGAAACGTAAGTGGGCTTGGCGTTGTCGGCGTCTTTGCCGGCGGTTTTGCCCAGGGTGGCGGAGTCGGCGGTTACGTCAAGCACATCATCCACCACCTGAAAAGCCAGGCCCAGCGCCCGCCCGTAGGCAGCGAGCGCGCCCTGCGCCTGGTCGCTGGCCTGACCGCAGGCCGCGCCCAGCATCACGCTGGCTTGCAAAAGGGCGCCCGTTTTGAGCTGGTGCATATGGCGCAAGGCCTGCGCATCGAGTGCCACGCCCACGCTGTCCAGGTCAATCGCCTGGCCCCCGGCCATGCCGGTGCTGCCGGCCGCGCGCGCCAGCAAAGCGCACAAGCGCCCTTGCACCGCTAGCGGCACGCTGCCGTCGTCCGGGGTGAGCAGCTCAAAGGCTAAAGCCTGGAGCGCATCACCGGCCAGCAAAGCGCCAGCCTCGCCAAACTGCACGTGCACCGTGGGTTTGCCCCGGCGCAGCACGTCGTTGTCCATGCAGGGCATGTCGTCGTGCACCAAAGAATAGGCGTGAATCAGCTCCACCGCGCCGGCGGCGCGCAGGGCGGCACTCGGGTGGTTTGGGGTGTCGGGCGTCGCAACTGCCTCAAAAGCGGCGAGTGCGAGCAGCGGGCGCAAGCGCTTGCCGCCGTCAAGCACCGCGTAGCGCATGGCCTGCACCAATCCCTGGGGCGCGCCCCAGCCCAACGCGGGCACGGGGTCTGCCGTAACCCAGGCAGATAAAGCCGTTTCCACTGCCGCGAGCTGTTTGCGGCTCCAGGCGTCCAGCGAAAAAGGGGTTGCGAGATTCACGCGCTTTTCCAGGGTTTGAGCACGCCCTTGTCCAGCACCTTGATCTGGTCTTCCACCGCCTCAAGCTTGTCGCGGCAGATGTGCAACAAGGCCGCGCCGCGCTCATAGCTCGCCAAGAGTTGGTCAAGCGGCAAATCGCCCGATTCCATGCGCGCCACCAAAGATTCCAGCTCTTGCATGGCGGCCTCGTAATGGGCCGGCAATGGTGCTGTCTCGGGGGTGGGGGACGGGGAATTGGCCTTGGGCATGGGGAACGCTGCTTGGCGAGAAGAAGCTGATGGTCGGATTGGCGCGATTTTATGCCAGCCCACTGGCATGAACCCTGACGGGGGCGGGGCTACAATCGCCCTCCTTCGCTACCGGCTTTCCCTCGGAATTGGCCGGGCTTTCTTTTCCCGGCGCCTTGGGCGCATTCTCCCTGTGGGGAGTCTTTAGGTCAGGTTCCTATGTCTGATTTAAGTCTTCAACTGCAGCAGGCTTTAAGCCAACTACCAGTTTCGAGCTATTTTGACCCGGCGCTTTATGCGCAAGAGATGCAAAGCATCTTCAAAACCGGGCCGCGTTATGTGGGCCATTCCTTGAGCGTGCCCAAGCTGGGCGACTTTTACGCCCTGCCCCAAGAACAAGGCGGCCGTGTGCTGGTGCACAACGGCAGTGGCATCGAGCTGGTGTCCAACGTCTGCCGCCACCGCCAGGCACTTATTCTGCAGGGACGTGGCTCGCTGCTCGACCCCCAGGGCGGCCCCGGCAACGCGGCGGGCAATGCCAGCGGCAACATCGTTTGCCCCCTGCACCGCTGGACCTACCAGGGCCCGCAAAGTGGCGCCCAGTCTGCGCCCGTGGGCAAGCTCATAGGCGCACCGCACTTTGCGGTGGACCCGTGTCTGAACCTGAACAATTACCCCCTGCAAGAGTGGAACGGCCTGCTGTTTGAAGGCGGCGCGGTGAATGTGGCTGCCCACATGGCGGGCTTGGGCCCGCGCGCGGACCTGGACTTTGAGGGCTATGTGCTGGACCGGGTGGAAATGCACGAGTGCAACTACAACTGGAAAACCTTTATCGAGGTGTATCTGGAGGACTACCACGTTGGCCCTTTCCATCCCGGCCTGGGCAACTTTGTGACCTGTGACGACCTGCGCTGGGAATTCAAGGAACACTATTCGGTGCAAACCGTGGGCACGGCCAACCGCCTGGGCAAGGCCGACGCGCGCGGCGGCTCACCCGCCTACGAGCGCTGGCAAAGCGCCTTGCTGAACTACCGCGGTGGCGTGCCACCCAAGTTTGGCGCCATCTGGCTCACCTATTACCCGCACACCATGGTGGAGTGGTATCCGCACGTGCTGACCGTGTCCACCCTGCACCCCATGGGCGTGGACAAGACCATGAACATGGTGGAGTTTTATTACCCCGAAGAAATAGCCGCCTTTGAGCGCGAATTTATCGAGGCGCAACAAGCCGCCTACATGGAAACCTGCGTCGAAGACGATGAAATCGCCGAGCGCATGGACGCCGGTCGCAAGGCCCTGCTGCAGCGCGGCGACAACGAAGTGGGCCCCTACCAAAGCCCGATGGAAGACGGAATGCAGCATTTCCATGAGTGGTACCGCACCCGCATGTCTGACGCCGCTTTGGAATCGGCATGAGCGAGCGCATGGGCGCAGGCAGCAGCGCGCCCGCCCTGTGGATGGTGCTGGGTGCGTTTTTGTTTGCCACCATGGCCGTGGGCATCAAAACCGCATCCACCAGCTTTGGCACCTTTGAACTCATTTTTTACCGGGGCGTGGTTGGCGTGGTGTTTATGGCCATGATGGTGCGCGCCCGGGGCGCGAGCCTGCGCACGCCGGTACCCATGATGCACCTCACGCGCAGTGTGATTGGCGTGGTGTCGCTGGGCTCGTGGTTTTACGCCATTGCGCATTTGCCGCTGGCAACTGCCATGACGCTGAACTACATGAGTGGCGTCTGGGTGGCGGCCTTTATTTTGGGTGGCGCCCTGCTCTACGGCCAGGGGCAAGGTCAGGGCCCGCTCATGGGCACCGTGCTGCTGGGATTTGCCGGTGTGGTGATGACTTTGCGCCCCACCATCGACCACGACCAGCTTTTTGCCGGGGTGGTCGGCTTGCTCTCAGGCATAGGTGCGGCGCTGGCCTATATGCAAGTCACCGCGCTGGGCAAGGTGGGCGAGCCCGAAGAGCGCACCGTGTTTTACTTTGCCGTGGGCACCATGGTTCTGGGCGGCGCAGGCCTGGTGTTTTCCCCCGTCACGCCTTGGGACCAGGTGCGCTGGCAAGACGCCGCCTGGGTCGTACCCATTGGCGTGCTGGCCTCGCTGGGCCAGTGGTGCATGACGCGCGCCTACCGCAAGGGCGCCACGCTGGTGGTGGCCAGCATGCAATATTCGGGCATTGTGTTTGCCAGCGGCTACAGCCTGCTTTTGTTTGGCGACCACATTGCGCCCATGGGCTGGGCGGGAATCGCGGTGATTGTGGTGAGTGGCCTTTTGGCCACCGTGCTGCGTTCGCGTGCTATTCCCAACACCCCGGCTGAAGAACATTGAGCGTGGCCTGTTCAATGTAAGACGCCTATTGCCTGCTGCCTGATTTTTACGCCCCCAGCCTTGCCCTACACCCCAAGCACCCAGGAGCACCTGCCATGTACACGACGCTGATTTCTGTTGCCCAACTCCAGGCCCTGCAATCCAGTGGCGCGCCACTGCAGGTGTTTGACTGCAGCTTTGACCTGGCCCAGCCGCAGGCCGGACGGGCCATGTTCGCCCAAAGCCATATCGCGGGCGCCGTTTACGCCGACCTGAACAACGACCTGAGCGCCAAGGGCGACCCCGCCCTGACGGGCGCCCTGAGCGGCGGGCGCCACCCGCTGCCCGCGCGCGAGGTGTTTGCACAGTGGCTGACGAGCATGGGGTTCGACAACACCAAACAAGCCGTGGTCTATGACCGCCAGGGCGCCAACTACTGCGGGCGCCTGTGGTGGATGCTGAAATGGCTGGGCCATGACGCGGTGGCGGTGCTCGACGGCGGCTTGCAGGCATGGTCGGCACAAGGTGGTGCGCTGGCGTCTGGCGACCAGGCTGCCCCAAGCGCAACCGGCGCCTTTGCCGTTTCTGCTTCCAAAGTGGCTTTGGTGGACGCCACCACTGTGCTGCGCCAGTTGGGCCGCCCCACGCAAACCATTGTGGACGCCCGCGCCGCGCCCCGCTTCAAGGGCGAAGTGGAGCCGCTGGACCCGGTGGCTGGCCACATTCCCGGCGCGCTGAACCGCCCTTTTGGCCAAAACCTGACGCCCGAGGGCTTGTTCAAACCCGAAGCCGTGTTGCGCGCAGAGCTAGATGCGCTCTTGGGCGCACGCCCGGCGTCTAGCGTGGTGCATCACTGCGGCAGTGGCGTAAGCGCCATTCCCAATGTGCTGGCCATGGAAATTGCGGGATTGAGCGGCAGCGCGCTCTTTGCCGGGAGCTGGAGCGAGTGGTGCAGCGACCCGGCCCGCCCGGTGGCCCAAGGCTAAAAGCTGCGCGGCACACGGCGCAGCCGCCCTGCCCGCCTTGGCCTTCGCGTCTTATCCCTGCCGCCCGTAAGCCTTGGGCTGGCGGCGCACCAGGCGCCCGAGCAGGCGCGCCAGATCGTCCACAAAGGTGAACACCGCAGGCACGACCAGCAGGCTCAGCAGCGTGGACGTGATCAGCCCGCCAATCACGGCAATCGCCATGGGTGAGCGAAAGCTCGGGTCCGCGCCCCAGCCCAGAGCCAGCGGCATCATGCCCGCGCCCATGGCGATGGTGGTCATCACAATCGGGCGGCTGCGTTTGTGGCACGCGTCCACCAGCGCCTCAAAACGCTCCATGCCCGCCTGGCGCGCCAAAATGGCGTAGTCCACCAGCAAAATCGAGTTTTTGGTGACGATGCCCATGAGCATGATCAGGCCAATCATGGTGGGCATGGACAACGCCCGACCCGTGAGCAGCAAGAGCACAAACGCGCCGCCAATGCTCAGCGGCAGCGCCGCCAAAATCGTGACTGGCTGCAAAAAGTCCTTGAACAAAAGCACCAGCACGCCATAAATGCACAGCACGCCAATGCCCATGGCAATGCCAAAGCTGGCAAACAAGGCCTGCATTTCCTGCGCGTCGCCCAGTTCGGCAATCGACACCGCAGGCGGCAGGTTTTGCAGGCTGGGCAAGGCGCGCGCCTCGGTGTTGACCTCGCCCAGGGTGCGGCTGCCGAGTTCCACGTCAAAGGTAACGTTGCGGTTGCGGTTGAGGCGGTCAATCTGCGCCGGACCGCTTTCCATGCTGAGCGTGGCCACGCTGCCCAGCAGCACCGGCCCGTTTTTGCCGGGCACGGTCAGGCGCTCCAGCGCGGCCAGGTCGGCGCGCGTGGCGTCGGGCAACTTCACCCGAATAGGTACCTGGCGCTGCGACAGATTGAGCTTGGACAGCGCCGTGTCGTAGTCGCCCGCCGTGGCCACGCGCACCGTCTCGCCGATGCTGGCCGCCGTGACACCGGCGTCCGCCGCCCGCGCAAAGTCGGGGCGCACAATGATTTCAGGGCGCACCAGCGAGGCGCTGGAGCTCACATTGCCAATGCCTTGCAGCGTGCGCAGCTCGCGTTCCACCATCTGCGCCGTTTGCAGCAGCACCAGCGGGTCTTCGCTTTTGAGCACCATCTGCATTTTGGTACCCGTGTCGGGCGGGCCGACGTTAAAGCGCGCCCCGGCAATTTCTGCCAAGCGGGTGCGAATCAGCGCGTCCACGTCCGCCATGGACTCGGCGCGCTCAGTGCGGTGCACGGTGGTAATCGTCAGCACCGCGCGCCGGGCTTCGGCCGCAGCGCCCGGGGCAAAGGCGTCGCCACTCGACCCTCCGCCAATCGAGCTGAACACGCCCACCACTTGGGGCAGCTCTTTGACGGACTGGCGCACCCGCTCGGCCACGTCGGCCGTCTCGGCCAGCGTGCTGCCGGGGGGCAGCTCCAGTGTGACCTGGGTTTGGTCGCGGTCAGCGGCGGGCACAAAGCCGGTGGGCAGCAGCGGCACCAGGGCGATGGAGCCCACAAAAAACAGCGCCGCGCCCAAGGCGGTCCACCAGCGGTAGCGCAGGCACCAGCGCATGGCGCGCATATAGGCGGCCATGACCCTGCCGTCGGGTGGCTCGGTGCTTTGCAATTCGCCGTTCGCGTCCAGCGGCGAGCGCAAGATGTACGCCGCCATCATGGGTGTGAGCAGCCGCGCCACCATCAGCGAGGCCACAATCGCCAGCACCGCCGTCCAGCCAAACTGCTTGAAAAACAGGCCCGGCACGCCGCCCATAAAGGCCGTTGGCAAAAACACCGCCACCAGCGCAAAGGTAGTGGCAATCACTGCCATGCCAATCTCGTCGGCAGCTTCCATGGCCGCCTGGTAAGGCGTCTTGCCCATGCGCAGGTGGCGCGCAATGTTCTCGATCTCCACAATCGCGTCGTCCACCAGCACGCCCACCACCAGCGCCAGCGACAGCAGCGTTACCGTGTTGAGCGTGTAGCCAAAGTACTTCAGGCCCAAAAAGGTGGGAATCACCGACAGCGGCAAGGCAGCCGCCGCCACCAGGGTGGCGCGCCAGTCGCGCAAAAACCACCACACCACCAGCACCGCCAGCAAAGCGCCTTCGTAGAGCAGTTCCATGGAGCCCGCAAAGTTCTCTTGTACCGGGCGGGCGTTGTCAATCACCGCCTCCAGCACGATGTTGGGGTGTTCGGCCTGCAGGGCGGTCACTGCTGCGCGGGCGCCGCGCGCCACCTCCACTTCGCTGGCGCCCTTGGTGCGAAACACCTCGAAACCCACCACCGGCTGCCCGTTCATGGTGGCCAGCGCGCGCGGCTCGCTGACCGTGTCTGTTACGCGCGCCACATCGCCCAGGCGAATATGGCGGCCATCGGCCAGTGGCACGTCCAGAGCTGCGAGTTCGGCGGCCGATTGCACGGTGGCAATGGTGCGCACCGCCTGCTCGGCGCCGCTCACGTCGCCCCGGCCACCGGGCGACTCTTGTTGTACCAGGCGCAGGCGGCGCGACACATCAACCGCCGTCACCTGCAGGGCAGCCATGCGCGCTGTATTGAGTTCAACGCGCACTTCGCGGCTCACGCCGCCCAGGCGTTTGACCGCGCCCACGCCGGGCACCGCGCGCAGGCGCTTGGCCACCGTGTTGTCCACAAACCAGCTCACCGCCTCGTCGTCCAGCGGCACTTTGCCCGGCTCCATCGCTGCCTGGGCGGTAAAGGCCAACACCACGCGCCCGGCGGTGGACGCCTTGGTCACGGACGGGTCGCGCATTTCGCCGGGCAAATCCGCGCGCACGCTGGCCACGGCGTCGCGCACATCGTTAACGGCTTCGTTGATGGGCTTTTCCAGCACAAATTCCACCGTCACCGTGGCGCTGCCATCCAATACCTTGGTGTAAATGTTTTTAACCCCGGCCAGGCTGGCCACGGCGTCCTCGATCTTGCGGGC
>CANCJD010000060.1 GCA_947378275.1 Comamonadaceae bacterium | reverse complement strand
CCTTGGCCGGCCACCAGCGGGTTGGGGTCTGGCAGGGCGGCGACCACGTGGCGGATGCCCGCGGCGCTGAGCGCCAGACAACACGGCCCGGTGCGGCCCTGGTGCGCGCAGGGCTCTAGCGTGACGTAGGCGGTAGCGCCCGCTGTGGCTTGGCCATGGGCCTGGGCGTCGCGCAGGGCCATGACTTCGGCGTGCGGGCCACCGGCTTGCTGGGTGCTGCCTTGGCCGATGACCTGGCCTTGGGCGTTCACCAGCACGCAGCCCACGCGCGGATTGGGCGAGGTGCGCCACAGCGCCGACTCGGCCAGTTGCAGGGCGCTAGCGGTGTAGGTCACGGGGAGTCAATTGTTCACCTCATTGACCAGGGTTTTGAACTCGTCGATGTCTTCAAAACTGCGGTAGACGCTGGCAAAGCGCACATAGGCCACTTTGTCGAGCTTTTTAAGTTCGCGCATCACCAGCTCGCCAATGCGGGTGGACGACACCTCGCGCAGGCCCAGCGACAACAGTTTTTCTTCAATGCGTTCTATGGCGCTGTCAATTTGCTCGGTGCTCACCGGGCGCTTGCGCAGCGATAGTTTCATGGAGCCTGCCACCTTGGCGCGCTCGTAGTCGATGCGCCGACCGTCTTTTTTGACGACCGCAGGCAATGTGACATCGGGCCGCTCGTAAGTGGTAAAGCGTTTTTCGCAGCCGCCGCACTGGCGCCTGCGGCGGATGAAGTCACCGTCTTCAGACACGCGGGTTTCGGAAACCGGCGTTTCCGTATGGCCGCAAAACGGGCACTTCATCGCAGGCGGCGCTTTTAGCGGTAGACCGGGAAACGCGAGGTCAGCGCATGCACCTTGGCGCGCACAGCGGCGATATTGGCTTCGTCGTGCGGGTTGTCCAGCACGTCGGCGATCAGGTGTGCCGTGGCGCGGGCCTCTTCGTCCTTGAAGCCACGCGTGGTCATGGCCGGGGTGCCGATGCGCACGCCGCTGGTGACCATGGGCTTTTCCGGGTCGTTGGGGATGGCGTTCTTGTTGATCGTCATGTGGGCTTCGCCGAGCACGCGTTCGGCGTCCTTGCCGGTGATTTTTTTGGAGCGCAGGTCGACCAGCATTACATGGCTTTCGGTGCCGCCGCTGACAATGCGCAGGCCGCGCTCGGTCAGGGTCTTAGCGATGATGTCGGCGTTGGTCAGCACTTGTTGCTGGTAGGCCTTGAAGTCGCCGCCCAAAGCTTCTTTGAAGGCCACGGCCTTGGCTGCAATCACGTGCATCAAGGGGCCGCCTTGCAGGCCGGGGAAGATGGCGCTGTTGATGGCTTTTTCGTGTTCGGCCTTCATCAAGATGATGCCACCGCGCGGGCCGCGCAAGCTCTTGTGGGTGGTAGACGTGACCACGTCGGCGAAGGGCACCGGGTTGGGGTAGAGGCCCGCAGCAATCAGGCCGGCGTAATGCGCCATGTCCACCATGAAGATGGCGCCCACGTCTTTGGCCACTTTGGCAAAGCGCTCGAAGTCAATGCGCAGCGAATACGCGCTGGCGCCGGCGATGATCAGCTTGGGTTTGGTTTCATGGGCTTTGCGCTCCATGGCGTCGTAGTCAATGGCTTCCTGGGCGTTCAGGCCGTATGACACTACGTTGAACCATTTGCCGCTGATGTTGAGCGGCATGCCGTGCGTCAAGTGGCCGCCTTCAGCCAGGCTCATGCCCATGATGGTGTCGCCAGGCTTCAAGAAGGCCAGGAAAACGGCTTCGTTGGCAGACGCGCCGCAATGGGGCTGTACGTTGGCGGCGTCGGCACCAAAAATTTTCTTGACGCGGTCAATGGCGAGTTGCTCGGCCACGTCCACGTTTTCGCAACCGCCGTAGTAGCGCTTGCCGGGGTAGCCTTCGGCGTATTTGTTGGTCAGCTGGCTGCCTTGGGCGGCCATGACGGCGGGCGAGGCGTAGTTTTCGCTGGCGATCAGCTCAATGTGGTG
Organism: Comamonadaceae bacterium; assembly: GCA_947378275.1. GTDB lineage: Bacteria > Pseudomonadota > Gammaproteobacteria > Burkholderiales > Burkholderiaceae_C > Allorhodoferax. The sequence continues at coordinate 10,504 of CANCJD010000060.1, read as the reverse complement.
TTCCTGGCGCGCGTTTTCGGCCACGATGGCTGCCCACAATTCGGGGTCGGTCTGCTCAACAAGAATGCTGCGGTCGTACATGGTGGAGTCCTGAAAAGTTGGTGATCGGTAAGAGGCCACAGGTGCAGCCTTGGCGCGGCGGGCGCGTCGCTTGGGTAAGCCGCCGCATCGCCTTTAATTCTAGTGCAGGGTACGCTGCTAAGCGGTATCCGAAATGCGCCTCTAAACGGTCGAATTACGCCTTATCAGAGGGTGGCGTACGCACTGCGGCGGTGGTGCTCGTCGGCACAGGGCGACCGGCCAGCACGGCCTGCAGGCGGACCTGTTCGGCCAGCACTTTGGCAGCGTAACCGCCGTCGTCTTCCATATTGGCCGCGCCCACATACAACTTGAGGCCCAACTCCAGCGAACCGGCGCGGGTGATGCATTCCTGCAAGACTTTGACGCCCACCCGCATATTGGCCACCGGGTCAAAGGCGGCCAATTTGCCGCCAAAGCGCTCATATTTGTCGCCGTGCACCTGTGTCATCACTTGCATCAGGCCTTGGGCGCCAACGGGGCTTTGGGCAAAGGGGTTAAAACCAGACTCCACCGCCACCACGGCCAAGATCAAAGCCGGATCAAGTTTGTTGCGGGTTCCGGTTTCAAAGGCTTCTGCCACCAGCGCGCTCAGCGGTTCAGGCGCGATGTTGTATTTTTTAGCCAACCAAAAGGCCAGCGCCGCCTGCGCTTTGGGCAAGTCCTTGGGGTTCACCGCGGTCACGCGGTCCGTGGCTTTGCCCGATACCAGGCCGGAGAGTGACTCCTGCCGCTCTTGCAGCCAGCCCATGAGTTGTAGCTCGCCTGCCTGGCGCATGTCGGGCTGCGCCGTGAGCATGATGCCGCCGAACATCACGGCCAAGCCCAACAGAGCAAAACCGTTGTGGGTAATTTGGAAGAGGCCGTCTGCAATGTCGCGGGCCATTGTGGCCAGAGAGGCTTGGATTCGTTTGCCAGTATTCATGTGTGTCCTTGAACGGTGGGTGCCAATGCAAAAGCCAAGCAAGCTGGCGATGCCGTTCCCACCTTGGGATACCAAACGGGCGGAGTGCCGCGCTGGTTTTGCTTCAGGGTGCGCAAATACGGTGGCTTGTCGAACCCCGGGAAGCGGGAGAAAGGGCGCTTATCGCTGCCACTTTCGTCTTGAAAATGATGTTGCGCGGATTTTAGAATCGGCTCATATTCCCAGTCAATTATATAAAACAATTTTCTTATTCCACAATTTTTTGAAATTGCAGGTTTCGAATCGAGGAAATATGCAGTATCCGTGTGGCTTCGCAGCACGCTAGGGGTAGAAAATTCGGTTTTCTCTTCAATTCGCGGCGAAAATACGCCCCTGTCATTTTTGCTTCCCCTCTACAAAAGGCTCCACGTGCCGTCGACTCCCGCAAACAAAACTTCCGATCTGGCGCAGCTGGACAAAATCACCGCTGGCGCATTTAGTGCCCCCACTGCTGGCGAACGTGCCAGCCGCGTTCGGGAGTGGCTGCTCACCAATCCTGGCAACGATGTTCTGGCCGAGGTGTTTCGGGAGCTGAGCAGCCGCGACAAGGGTGCGGCAAAGCTTTTGCGTGAACGGCTGGATGATGCCAAACGCGTCAAGATGCAAGAGGGGCTGGCCGCCGAATGGGCCGCCAAGGCGCAAAGTCTGTTGGACCTGACCAAACTCAATATCGCCGACGCCATGGCTTGGCAGCGTGACGCCGCCAAGGCGGGCGCGCCCCTGAGCAAAGAGCCGTTGGCGAGTCTGAAAGTGCAAATCGCCGAGCGCGTGCGCCTGATTGAAGACCTGCAGCACCAAGCCCAAGTACAGCGCGAAGCCGCCGTGCTGCTGGCCCAGCGCATTGAGGTGATGTCCACCAAGCCCTGGCGCGAGGCGCAAGCCGTGTCTGAGGCCTTGGGCGTGGACGTGGCGCAGTGGCAGGCGCAGGCCGCCCAACTCGTGGCGCACGCCAGTTGGCCCAGTACCGAACTGAAATTTACCCCCATGCTGGAGGCTTCCCGCGCGCAACTGCTGGTGGTGTGGGAGGCGTTTCAGCTTGCTCTGCAGCAGACGCTGGCCGCGTCGCAAGACGCTAACGCGGCCTTGCCCGGCGTGAGCGTGTGGGCCGACGAACTGCGCGCCGAGCGTATGGCGGCGCTGCCGAGCGTCAAGCCCGCCAAAGCGCCGGTAGACCCGCAAGTGCGCGAGGCGGCCAACGCCAAAGTGCGTGAAGTGCTAGCGCAGCTTGAAGTGCAAACCAGCGAAGGCCAGGGCAAAGCCAGTGCCGGCGCGGCCAGTGCCTTGCGCCAAGCGCTCAAAGAATTTGGCAAGGTGATTGACCACAAACTCGAAAATCAGGCGCAGGCGGCTTTGGCTGCGGCGGGTGAACTCGAAGGCTGGCAACGCTGGCGCGCCGACCAGTTGCGCGAAGAGCTACTCATCAAGGCCGAAGGCCTGCTCAAGCGTCCCGAGGGCCAGGCCATCGGTGGGCGCAAGATGCAGGAAACCCTGCGCACCATGCGCGAGCAGTGGAAGCAGACCGACCAGGGCGGCGTACCGAACCACGCCATGTGGAAGCGCTTTGACGAGGCCTGCAACGAGGCCCACAAAGTGGTCGAGGTCTGGTTGGAAAAGCTCAAAGCCGACGCCGTGGAACACCGCAACCAGCGCCTGGCCCTGATTGCCGAACTCAACGCCTGGGCCGAAGAAAACCGCACCGCGCGTGACGGTGACTGGAAAGGCTTTAGCCGCCTGCTGCACCAGTTTGGCGACCGCTGGCGCGACGCGGGCCATTTGGGCGAAAAAGCGTTTGCCGAACTGCAGCCGCTGTGGAAAACCGCTATTTCGGCTGCTGCCGCGCCGCTGGAAGCACTGCAGGCCCAAAGTCTGGAACTGCGTCGCGCCATGATTGAAGAAGCCAAGGTGCTGGGCGATGCGCCCCTGCTGCGCATTGACGCCGTGCGCGCGCTGCAGCAGCGCTGGCAAGCGCAGGCCCACCAAGTGCCGATTGACCGGCGCCAGGAACAAAAACTGTGGGATGCCTTTCGCAAGCCCATCGACGAAGCCTTTAACCGCAAAACGCAAGAGCGCGAGAAGGCCGAAGCCTCTTTGGGCCAGCGTGACCGCGTGGTCATCGATGCCGCCAAGGCGCTGCAAGCTGCCAATGCGGGTGGCGACGCGCAGTTGATTCGCAGCGCGATTGCCGCTTTGGAAGCCGCTTTGCAAGGCCAAGCCCAGGCGCAAGCCCAAGTTACCGCAGCCGGCGTGCAAGAGGCGCAGGTGCAAGCAGTGGCTGATTCGGTGGCCCAAGCCGGTGCAGCTTCGGTAGACGCCGCGGTGGCTGAAACTGCCGCTGTCGAAGGAGGTTCTCCTGAAACCGCCAGCCCGGAGCCGGGCGGCGAGGCCGAAGCGGCTTCGTCGGCGCAAGCGTCTAGCGAAACCGCAGAAAGCGTCCCTGCCGCTCCCGCAGCCGAGGTGGTTGCGCCCAAACCGGTGCCCAAGCGCGTGGTGGCTATGCGCGGTGATGACCGCCCTGGCATGAAACGCGAAACCCCCGGCGCCGACGCCGGTCGTCCTGGAAAATTTGGCGACCGCAAAGACGCCGGACGCGGTGGGCGCGACGCCCGCCCCGGCATGGACGGCCGTGCCCGCCCAGACGCCCGTGGTGATCGCGGCGAAGGCCGCGGCTTTGGCGGTGACGCCCGTGGCGAACGCTTTGATCCACGCAACGCGCCGCCCCGCCTGGGCGACGCCGCTTTTCGCGCCCAGCGCGAGGCCCTGGAAAGTGCGCAAATGGCGCTGCGCAAGCTCGCAGCCCAAGCCCATGGCGAGGCGCTGACTCAGCTCTTGAGTGCTTGGGAAAGCCGCGACACCACCAAGCTGCCCAGTGTGCAAGAGCTCGGCAACCAGGTCAACGCCGCCACCCGCAGCGTCTGGACCAGTGCCTTGGGCGGCAGTTTGCCTGCACACCGCACCTCGCCACCCGAGGCCTTGTTGCGTTTGGAGATGGCCGCCGAGATTCCCACGCCGGCCGACCACCTGGGTGAGCGCCGCGCGCTGCAATTGCAGTTGCTGACCCGCCGCAATGACCCGGCACCTGCCCAGACCTGGGGTCATGACGTGGCGATCGTGTTGTCTGCGCCCTTTGCGGCAGAAGATGCGCGGCGCCTACAAGGCAGCTTGAAGGCCTTGCTCAAGCGCTAAAGAGGGCAGGGCGGGCGGCGTCGCACCCCTGGTTGGTGCGCCGCTGGCCCGCTTTGCTGGCGCCTTGCGCGTCGGGCCCGGGCCTTTAAGGCGTGGCCTGCGCCGCCGCAAGCGTGAGGCGCTGCGGCGCGCCACCTGCGGCGTGCAGGCGCAGCACCTCGGCGCGCGCTGGCGTGGCGTGCAAGTCCCAATCACTCAGCACCCAGCGCGCATGGCCGTGGCCCAGGTCATGTTCTGCCGGCTGGTGGGTGTGGCCGTGGATCATGTGGTCGGCGCCCTGCGTGGCCAGCAGCGCCAGGCAGGCGTCAAGGTCGAGGTCAATCCACGGAGCTTGGGCTTGCACGAGCTGCATTTTTTGCGCCTCGCTTTGGGCGCGCATCTGGCGTGCCAGCGCCAGGCGCTGGTCTAGCGGCTGGCTCAAAAAACTCTGCTGCCAGGCCGCGCTGCGCACCTGGGCCCGAAAGGCCTGGTAGGGCACGTCCGCCAGGCACTGTGCGTCGCCATGGGCCAGCAGCCAGCGCGTGGCTCCCAACTGCAGCACGCTTGGGTCTGGCAGCGCGCGCGCGCCACAGGCGTCTAGCAAGTGCTTGCCCATCAGGAAGTCGCGGTTGCCACACATGATGAACACATCCAGGCGGGCGCTGGCTCGTTGCAGCAGGTCGGCGACCGCGCGCTCTATACCGTCCGTGGCCTCTAGTGCGTCGTCGCCCACCCAGACTTCAAACAGGTCGCCCAAGATAAACAGCGCCTGGGCTGGCGTGTGCGCTAGGTAATGCGCCAAGGCAGCCAGCGTCCGCGGCTCGCTGGCTTGCAAATGCAGGTCAGAAATGAAATCCACCGTCTGCCAATGCGGCGCGGCGGCGATCTCCATGTTCTGCGAACCCGCGACTTAGAGGGCAACGGCCTTGGTCAGGACCACGTCTTCTTTGGGCACGTCGTCATGAAAGCCTTTGCGTCCGGTGGCCACGGCCTTGATCTTGTCGACCACGTCGGTGCCGTCCACCACTTTGCCAAACACCGCGTAGCCCCAGCCTTGCGAAGACTGCGCCGTGTGGTTCAGGAAGTCGTTGTCCGCAATGTTGATGAAGAACTGCGACGTGGCTGAATGCGGGTCGCTGGTGCGCGCCATAGCCAGGGTGTACTTGGTGTTTTTCAGGCCGTTGGTGGCCTCGTTTTCAATGGGCTTAGCCGTCTTTTTCTGGCCCATGCCAGGCTCCATGCCGCCGCCCTGGACCATAAAGCCGGGGATGATGCGGTGGAAGATCGTGTTGTCGTAGTGGCCGCTGGCCACGTAGCCCAGGAAGTTTTCGACCGACTTGGGCGCTTTTTCTGCGTCGAGCTCAATGGTGACGACGCCGAAGTTGGCGATGTGGAGTTCTACTTTGGGTTGAGTCATATTATTTAACCAGGTTGACAGATTGAATGGAAACAGGGGTGGTGGGTACGTTTTGAAAGCCGTTTTGGTTGCCCGTCGGGGTTTGGCGAATCTTATCGATCACGTCCATGCCGCTGACCACCTTGCCAAATACGGCATAGCCAAAGCCATCGGGTTGGGGAGCGTTGAGGCTGGCGTTGTTGGCTACGTTGATGAAAAACTGAGAGGTGGCCGAATTGGGGTTGCCCGTGCGCGCCATGGCGATGGTGCCTACGTCGTTTTTCAGACCATTGTTGGCTTCGAGCGGAATCGGCGCGCGGGTGGGCTTTTGCACCATGGCAGGCGTAAAGCCGCCGCCCTGGACCATAAAGCCATCAATCACGCGGTGAAAGATGGTGCCGTCATAGTGTTTGTCGGCCACGTAGCGCAGGAAGTTTTCTACCGTCTTGGGTGCTTTGTCGGCCTGCAATTCCACGACAAAGTCACCTTGGCTGGTCTGGAACCTGACCCGGCTGGTGGACTGTGCCTGCGCGGGCAACACCATGCAGGCGGCCAAGGCCAGCACAGCGGCAGCGCGGCGGGTAAACGCCTGGGATGCAATAGACATCAAATCACTCCTTCAAAAAATATCTGCCAATCATTGGCCGAGCGCACCCAGTACTGGCGCTTGTGGATTCCGGTGCGCCGCCCTTGCACCACTTCACCAAAGGTGGTGACCATGGTTTCGGCCGAATCGCTCCATTGCAAAAAGCTCAAGTCTTTGAGTTCGATCGTGTGTCCCTTGGTCGCTTTGAGTTCGGCGCGAATTTGGGGCGTGTATTGCTCCAGGTTTTTGCCGTAGCTTGCAAAGTCGGGCGTGTAGTAGGCCAGCACCTTGTTCAGGTCACCGGCTTCTTTGGCCTCGCGCCAGGCGTTGAGCGCGGATTCAAAGGGGCGTGCCTGCGCCTGTAGCTGGTTGACGGGCTTCCAGACCAGTTGCGAAGACACCACCACCGGCGTCGCACCGATCGACACCCGGCGGATCAGCGCCAGTATGTCCGGGTTGGACAGCACCAGGCAGCCATCGGTGGAGCGGGGCGGGCGCGAGAACTGCTGGGGCGGCGTGCCGTGGAGCCAAATTCCGCTGCCGGATTTACCACGTTTGATGTCCAGAATGTTGGGATAATTCAGCGGCATTGCTCCAGCGCCATAAAAATCATTGAGCACCTTGGTGTCGAGATTGCTGGTGATGTAGTACACGCCTAAGGGCGTGCGCTGGTCGCCCTCCTGGCTTTTGATCGTGCCAGCTTTGCCCACCGAAACATAGTAGTCTGAGGTCAATTGCAGGCCATTGGGCGTATTGGTAAACAAGTACAGGCGCGACTTGGCAGCGTCAATGGCGATCGCTGTTTTGGTTTGTGGCGAGAGCTTCAGAAATTGGCTCGGAACGGTGCCTTCCGCTGGGCGTTCCTTGACGGCCAAAACTCTGCGCTGCGATTCTTCCTTGAGTTCGGCCAGCGCTACCGCACCGGCATTGGCGGATGCCGATGGCACATCCCCCATGGCTTTGAGGGTGCGCGTGCGCGCGGCCAGCAAGTCGCCGTAGACGAGTTGCGCGAGCTGAAAGTTGGGTACATCGCGCACCAGCTTCTCCGCCAAGTCCAGCGCCCGGCGGGTGTCGCCTTGGGCCATGAAGGTGTAGACCTCCAGCAAGCGCGCTTCAGAGGAAAGTCCTTCAGGTTTTGCCGTATTGGGCGCGGGTTTGCTGGCCTGGGTTTTGTCGCGTGCGCATGCGGGTGCGCCGTAAAGGCACGCAAGGGCCAGCAGCAATGCGCTCCAGCGCCGCGCATACTGCAAGGTTTTACCCACCCACGGCCTCTCGCACGATTTTCCAGCCGTCACCGTGCTTCACCAAGTCCAGCGTTTTGCGGCTGGAAATGGCAATGCCGTTGGCGCGGTAGTCTTGGCGGAATTTGGCGGTAGCCTTGTTGCCGTTGACCACCACCTGCAGTCCTTCGAGGCGCACCGAGATTTTGGACTTTCCTTCGATGCGCGAGCGTCGTTCCGTCTCCCAAGCGCTTCGGCTGGCGCCGCCGGCGGGGCTGAAGTCTTTGGCGTAAGCGCCGAAATAGCCTTTGAGGTCTTTGCCGGACCAAGCGGCAACCCAGTTTTGGACTGCAGCCTCGGCCTCGCGTGTTGCGGCGTCGGAACTCGCTTTGGCTGGTGCCGGTTCTGCTGCCGGTGCCTGTTTGGCTGGCGCAGCGGCCTCGCGCGGTGGCGGATTAACTGGAGCTGCCGGAGCAACGGGAGCCGCTGGAACGGACGGCGCTGCGGTCACGATCTTTGCCTGTCCAGGGCCTGCGAGTTGGCGCGACAAGGTGAGCTTGGGCGTCACAGCGGCGTTGGCGCCTTCCATCTGCAAGGCCTTGCTGTACGCGGTGCTGGACAACTTGGCGTACACATCGCCCAGGTTCTCATGGGCCGTGGCGTAGCTTGGGTGGGTGCGCAGAGCAGCCTCAAACGCGGCGCGCGCCTTGTCGAGTTGGTTTTGGTCGGCGTAGAGTACGCCCAGGTTGTTGTAGGGCTCGGGGAGTTCCGGGAATTCTTCAGTCAGCCGGACAAAGGTGCTGATCGCATCTGCGGTCTTGCCGGCGTCGCGCTGGGTAACGCCCTTGAGTAATCGCATTTGCGCATCACGCGGTTTGTTGGACAAAAAGCGGTCGGCCCGGGTCAGCGCTTCAGAGAACTTGCCTTCGCGCGTCAACTGGGCTACGTCGCTGTATTCATCTGCGCGTGCGGCAGCGCCAAGCACTGAAAGCACGGCGGCAAGCAGCACCATTGCAAGGGACAGTCGGGGGCGGCAAAGCTTCATGGGATACGACAAATTTTTCTCGGTCAAAAGGCAACAAAAGGCCGCCGATATACTGCGAGTCATTGTAGCGGAGGGGTGCGTTGTGGGCCGCTTGTCGGCCCGTTTTATGCTTTGCCGCCATCGCGCACCCGCTGGCGGGGCCCGCTTGTCCGCCTTGGTTTGGTCTGAGAGATTTTCATGAGTTTGCGCATCCACAACACCCTGTCCCGCCAGTTAGACACGTTCACCCCCTTAGAGGCGGGTCATGTGCGCATGTATGTCTGCGGCATGACGGTTTACGACGTTTGTCACCTGGGCCACGCCCGCTCCATGGTGGCGTTTGACGTGGTGCAGCGCTGGCTCAAGGCGAGTGGCTACCGGGTTACCTATGTACGCAACGTCACCGACATTGACGACAAAATCATCCGCCGCGCCCTGGAGAACAAGGAGACGATTGCCGCGCTGACCGACCGCATGGTGGCGCTGCTGCACCGCGATGCCGACGCCCTGGGCGTGCAGCGTCCAGACCACGAGCCGCGCGCCACCCGCTATGTGCCGCAAATGCTCTCGCTGATTGAGCGTCTAGAGCAGCGTGGTCTGGCCTACCGCGCGTCAAACCAGGACGTGAATTTTGCGGTGCGCAAGTTTGACGGCTACGGCAAGCTGTCGGGCAAGTCGCTCGACGCCTTGCGCGCCGGTGAACGCGTGGCGGTAGACGACGGCAAGCACGATCCGCTGGACTTTGTGCTGTGGAAATCGGCCAAACCTAGCGAGCCCGAGGACGCCAAGTGGCCGAGCAGCTTCGGGCCTGGCCGCCCAGGCTGGCATATCGAGTGCTCGGCCATGGCATGCGAGTTGTTGGGCGAGAGTTTTGATATCCACGGCGGCGGCGCAGACCTGCAGTTTCCGCACCACGAAAACGAAATTGCGCAAAGCGAAGGCGCGTTTGGCAAGCCGCTGGCGCGCTACTGGATGCACAACGGCTTTGTCACGCGCGACAACGAAAAAATGTCCAAAAGCCTGGGCAATTTTTTCACTATCGAAGACATCTTGGCCCGCTTTGACGCCGAGACCACGCGCTTTTTTATCGTCCGTTCGCACTACCGCAGCGCGCTGAACTACAGCGACGCGCATCTGGACGACGCCCGCAGCGCCCTCAAACGCCTGTACACCGCGCTGCAGTTGGTTGCTCCGGCAGATGTGGCCATCGATTGGGCCGAGCCCTATGCGGCGCGCTTTAAGACCGCTATGGACGAAGACTTTGGTACGCCCGAGGCCGTGGCTGTGTTGTTCGACTTGGCCAGCGAAGTGAACCGTACCCGCTCGGTGCAACTGGCGGGCCTGCTCAAAGCGCTGGGCGGGACCCTGGGCTTGTTGCAGGCCGATCCGCAGCAGTTTTTGCAGACCGGTGCCACGCTGGACGAGGCGGCCATCCAGGCGCGTATTGACCAGCGCAACGCCGCCAAAGCCGCCCGCGACTTTGCGCAGGCCGACGCCATCCGCAAGGAATTGCAGGCCTTAGGGATAGTGCTCAAAGATTCGCCCCAAGGCACAAGCTGGGAAGTGGCGCAGCCATGACCGCAGTGGCATCTGTGGTGGTCAAACCCGACTTTTGGGACGAGGCCTGCAAGCACCTGATGAAAAAAGACCGGGTGATGAAGCGCCTGATCCCGCAGTTCAAGGACGCCGCGATTGAGAGCCGGGGCGACCCTTTTGTTACCTTGGCGCGCAGCATCGTGGGGCAACAGATTTCGGTCAAGGCGGCGCAAACCGTGTGGGACCGCTTTGCGCTGCTGCCCGCCGCCATGACGCCGGCCAACGTGTTGCGTCTCAAAGTGGACGACATGCGCGGCGCGGGTCTGAGCGCGCGCAAGGTCGAATACTTGGTCGATCTGGCACTGCACTTTGACGACCAGCGCCTGCACGTGGACGCCTGGACTGGGCTGGCAGACGAAGAAATCATTGGTGAGCTCATCGCCATCCGGGGCATTGGTCGCTGGACGGCTGAGATGTTTTTGATCTTTCATCTGATGCGGCCCAACATCTTGCCGCTGGACGACGTGGGGCTGATCAA
>CANCJD010000059.1 GCA_947378275.1 Comamonadaceae bacterium | reverse complement strand
CACATCCTGAAGTGGCCGGTGCCCGTGGCGGTGCTGGGCACGCTGGTATGCGGCGGCCTGCTGGGTGCGGTCAACGGCATTTTGATTGGCTACCTGCGCCTGCGGGCGTTTTTGACCACGCTCATTACCCTGATTATTTTTCGCTCGGTGTATGAGATCTTGAGCCTGCGCTATTCCACCGAGATTGCCGGCTATGTGCCCGAGTCCGAGCTGTGGGACTTTTTGGGCAACGGCACCTGGCTGGGTCTGCCCGCCGTGGCCTGGGCTTTTTTGGTGGCTGCCATTGGCGGCCATGTGCTGCTGACGCGCTTGCGCCTAGGCTGGCACATTGTGGCCATTGGCGGCTCGCGCCGTTCGGCCTACAACAGCGGCATTGCAGTCAACCGCACCGTGGCGCTTTGTTATGTAGCCAGCGGCATGTTGACGGGCGCCGGAGGCTGCTTTTTTGCCTCGCGCCTGGCCACAGCGGGTGCCGATATTGGCGTGGGCATGGAAGTGCTGGTGCTTACCGCAGCGGTGTTGGGGGGTATCAGCCTGGGTGGCGGGCGCGGCTCGGTGACCAAGGCGGTGGTGGGCACGCTGATCGTGCTCTTGATCATCAACGGCTTGACTTCGCTGTCGGCGCCCGGCGGTATTACACGCATGGTGCTGGCCGGCATTTTGATTGCAGCGGCCATCATTGACGTGCGCTGGCTCAAAAACCGCCACCGGATTTTGAGCAAGGTCTATGTCAGCCCCACCTACCACCGCTTAGGCGCAGCGCCGGACTGCAGTGCGGAATCGGGCGGCGTTTGGGCGGTCAACAACAAACTGCGCGATGTGGAGCTCATTGGCTTGGGCCGCATTGAAGGCCCCGAGGACGTGATCCTAGACCGCGACAACCACCTCTACGCGGGCTCGCGCCATGGCGACATCATGCGATTTTTGGCGCCGGACTACCAGCAGATGGAAGTGTTTGCCCACATTGGCGGCACGCCGCTGGGCATGGCGTTTGACCGCGACTTCAACCTCAACGTCTGCGTGGGCGGCATGGGCTTGTACCGGGTGACGCCGCAGCGCGAGGTGCAGCGCGTGACCGACGAGACCAACCGCAGTTGGGCGTCCATCAACGACGACAGCCGCCTGCGGCTGGCCGACGACCTGGACATTGCCGACGACGGCCGCATCTTCTTTAGCGAAGCCACGGTGCGCTATGAAATGCACGAGTGGCCGGTGGACGGCTTGGAGGCGCGTGGCAACGGCCGCATCGTCTGTTACGACCCGCGCGACGGAAGCACGCGCACCGTGCTGCGTGGCCTGCGTTTTCCCAACGGCATTTGCGTGGGCACGGACCGCCAGTCCATCTTGTTTGCCGAGACCTGGGGCTGCTGCGTCAAGCGCTACTGGTTTGACGGCCCACGCGCCGGCCAAGTGGAAATGGTGCTGGACAACCTGCCGGGCTACCCCGACAACATCAACCTGGCATCCGACGGCAACTACTGGATGGCGCTGGTGGGCATGCGCGCCCCGGCCTACGACCTGGCCATGCGCATGCCCGGCTTTCGCAAGCGCATGGCGCAGCGCGTGGCGCTGGACGAGTGGCTGTTTCCCAACATCAACACCGGCTGCGTGCTGAAGTTCAATGAGCGCGGCGAGGTGCTGGAAACCCTTTGGGACCTGGGCGGCGAAAACCACCCCATGATCACCTCCATGCGTGAACACCAAGGCTATTTGTACCTGGGCGGCATTTCCAATAACCGCATCGGGCGCTACAAGCTCACCGGTGCAGACCCTGGGTTTTCCCAGTATGAACAGCGCTGGAGGACTGCCTGATGTCACGCCCTATTCAACGGTGGTTCGACCGCCTGCTCGGGCGTGGCACCGCGGCCATTACCGTACCCATCATGGACGGCGCCATCAAACCCAATCGCGCGCTCGACGAGGCCGCCGTGGTCTTGAACCTGCCCGGTATTGACGACATTGCCAGCGACGGCCAGCAACTGTGGATCAGCGCAGGGCCCGTGCTCTACTGCCTGGACGGCCAAGAGGCCGTAGAGGTGTGCCGCTTTGACGCGCCCATTACCGCCTTGGCGGCAGACGCAAAGGGCCACCTTGCCATCGCACTGGGCGGGCGCGAGCTGCGCCTGATCGACACCCAAGGCGCCACCGTGGCCCAGACCCGCGCGCTGGCCGGACGCGCCTTGCACAGTGCCAACGCCCTGGCCTTTGAAGGCGCCGACAGCCTGCTGGTAAGCGACGGCTCCGAGCAATGTGGCCCCGAGCAGTGGTGCCACGACCTGATGCAACACGGCAAAACCGGCAAGGTCGGGCGCTGGAACTGGCAGTCGGGCAAAAGCACGCTGCTGGCCCACGGCTTGGCCTATGCCTTTGGCGTGCTGGCCGACGGCGGCTTGGCGCGCTGGAGCGAGAGCTGGAAACACACGCTGGGCGCGGTGCGCGGCACGGGCGCTGCGCTGCCTGCGACCGTGGCCGAACTGCCGGGCTACCCCTCGCGCATGGCGCGGGCCCAGGGCGGCGGGTTTTGGCTGACGTGCTTTGTCTGCCGCACCCAGTTGGTGGAATTTGTGCTGCGTGAAGACGCCTACCGCAGGCGCATGATGCAAGAGGTGCACCCTAGTCAGTGGGTGGCACCGGCCTTGTCTTCGGGCAAGAGTTTTCTCGAACCCCTGCAAGGCGCCGGGGTCAAGACCATGGGCGTGCTCAAGCCCTGGGCGCCGCCGCGCTCGTATGGCCTGGTCTTGCGCGTAGCCGATGATGGGCGCGTGCTGTCGTCCCTGCACAGCCAGGTGGACGGCCAGCACCATGGCATTACCGCCGTGGCAGAACACGCCGGGGCCTTGTACCTGGTCTCCAAAGGCAGCGCGCGCCTCTTGCGCGTGGAACTTCATTGCGCAGGAGATGTGGCATGAACGCCCCCCAATCTATGCCCGACGTGGTGCTTGAACTGCGCGAGGCCACCAAAAAATACGGTGGCGTTCCGGCCATCGAAAACGTCAACTTCACCCTGCGCCGGGGCGAAATTCACGCCCTGCTGGGCGAAAACGGCGCCGGCAAATCGACGCTGACCAAAGTGATGGCCGGCGTGGTGCCGCTGTCGTCGGGTCAGATCCTGGTGGAAGGCAAAGCCATTGAAATGAAAACGCCGCTGGACGCGCGCGGCCACGGCATTGCCATGGTGTTCCAGGAAACCAGCCTGGTGCCCACCATGACGGTGGCGCAAAATCTGTTTCTGGGCCGCGAGAAGTTTTACAACCGCCTGCGCGGCGTCTATATCTCGGCGCAGCAGTTCTTGCAGTCGCTCAACTTTGACGTGGACCCGACCGCCAGCGTTGCGCTCTTGGGTGCGGCCAAAAAGCAGATGGTGGAAATTGCCCGTGCTGTGTTGCACGACGCCCGCATCATCATTTTTGATGAGCCCACCGCCAGCCTGACGCCCGAAGAAAAGAAGTACTTCTTTGACCTGGTGTTCAACCTCAAGGCGCGCGGCGTCTCGGTCATCTTTATCTCGCACGCGCTGGAAGAAGCGCTGCTGCTGGCTGACCGCATTACCGTGCTGCGCGACGGCCAGCATGTGGTGACCGATGACAAGGCTAACTTTGACCGTGCGCGCATCATCCAGGCCATGGTCGGGCGCGACCTGTCGCAAACCCTCTACGGCCAAAGCAAGACGGTGGTGCGCAAGCAAGGCGAATGCGTGCTGTCGGTGCGCAATCTGCGCATGGCGTCCATGGTGAAAAACAACTCCCTGTCGGTGTTTGCCGGCCAGGTCACCGGCGTCTTTGGGCTGGTGGGCTCGGGCCGCACCGAGACCTTCAAGGTCGTGGCAGGGCTGATCAAGCGCGACTTCTTTCATGGCGGCGAGGTGCTGCTGCGCGGCAAACCCATCCGCTACCGGGTGGCCCGTCAGGCGGTGGAAGACGGCATTGCCTACATCACCGAAGACCGCAAGGTCGAGGGCTTTTTTGAGACCATGTCGATTGCCCAAAACATCTACATGGGTTTGCTGGGCAAGCTCGGGCACATGCGCGGCATGGTGTCTAGCACCAAGGCCACCGAGGTGGGTGATTTCTGGAGCAAGCTGCTTAAGGTCCGCGCCATCAGCCACGACGTCAAGGTGATCGAGCTCTCGGGCGGTAATCAGCAAAAGGTGGTGATCGCCAAATCGCTGGTGCAAAACCCGGACGTCATCATCTTTGACGAGCCGACACGCGGTGTGGACGTGGGTGCCATTGCCGAAATCCATGCCGAAATCAATCGCCTGGCCGACGAGGGCAAGGCGGTGGTGGTGATCTCGTCTTATCTGCCCGAGGTGATGGCGCTCTCGGACCGCATTTTGGTAGCGCGCCAGGGCAAGGTGGTGACCGAATTTGCCGCCGACCAGGCCACGCAAGAAGGCATCATGTACGCCGCCATCCACTAGGGGCACGCCATGTCGCAGTTGCCCTATACCGGTATTTCTGTGGTGGAACGGTCGGGTCTGCTCTCGGCCCGCTTGCTGGGCCTTTTGCTGGCAGACCAGGGCGCGCAAGTGCTGGTGGCCCGGTCGGATGCCGCACCGCAGGCACCCCCGCATCCCAGTGCAGCACCCCGTGATCCGAGTTTGCATTTTGAGCACCTCGACCCTTACCTCAACCGCGGCAAGGGCTTGTTGCAAACCTCGGGCGACCAGGAATCCGCAACGGCAGACATCATCATTGTCCAAGGCCTTGAACCGGTGACCGTGCAGCCTTGGCAAATCCTGGTGCGCGTTTTGGCCGCCTTGCCCGGTGATGCGTCCTATGGCCATTTGCCCGCCGATTGCAGCGAGGACTTGTTGAGCGCCACGCTGGGCTTCTTCACTGACATGGCGCTAAGCGCCAAGGTATTGCAGCGCCCCGTCATCTACACGCCGCTGCCCCTGAGTTCGGTATATGCGGGCGTGATTGCCGCAGTGTCGGTGAGCGCGGCCTTGACCGAGCGCTTGCGCAGCGGATCGGGTTGTGAAATTTATGCCTCGCGCCTGGCCGGTGGCTTGGCCGCCATGGGCGCCTTGGCCCTGACGCAAAAAGGCTTGCCGCCGCACCTCGATCTTGCACCCAAACAAGCGCTCCCCCAGGATGTGGGCAAAGAGGAATTTGCAGCCATGGTGGCCCTGGCGCGCCAGAGCGGCGAAAAGCAGTCCTGGCTGGAGCAAAGGCTCATTCCCTTTGGCGTGCCCTTAAAGACCAGGGACGGCTCGCACCTGCTGCTGCTCAATGGCGTGAACCGCCGTGCTACCCGCAAACTCTATGAGCATCTCGGTATCTGGGGCCGCTTGTTGGCGCACGGGCTGACGGATATTTCGCCCTACGACCCTGCCGCCATCGACGCCAGAGGCCGCAACCTGGCCGATGGCCCGACCCTGAATTTCAAATACAGTGAAATCATCGCCCAGCTCTTGGGCGAGGCACTGCTCCAGAAAACCGCCCAGGCATGGGAACAGGAGCTGTGCGCCATCGGCATACCCGCGTGCGTGGTCAATACGCTGGCGCAGTGGCTGGACGATCCGCAGGGCCGCCAGGCGGGGCTGACCACCGTGCTGCATACGGACACGGGCCCTTCGGCGCCTCAGCCTGGCCGCTCTGCGTGGCTGCAAAGCGCACAACCCTATCCCGATCTCAAGCCCCCAGAAACACTGTCGCTGGCGCAAGGCGCCCAAGGAGCGCAATCGCGCTTTCGGCCCTCAGATTTTTCCGTCCAGGCTTTTTCGCAGTCGCCCTTGGACGGCCACACCGTGCTGGACCTGAGCAACGTCATTGCCGGCCCGAATGCAGCCCGCATGCTGGGCGAACTCGGCGCCACGGTCTACCGGGTGGAGCAGCCCCACCCCACGCACATGCCGCTGGCCCTGACGATCTGGGGTGCGGAAGCGGGCGCGGGGAAAAAGAGTGTGATCCTCGATACCAACACCGCGCAGGGCAAAGAAATCCTGCAAGCACTGATTCAAAAAGCCGATTTCATTGTGATCAACAAGGGCGACGCCCAGTGCGAGCGGCTGGGCGTGGACCTGCAGTCGCTGGCCCAAACCAACCCCAAAGCCATACTGGTGCAACTGACCGCCCACCACGGAGAAAAACACGGGCCGCGCCACGACTACCCCGGCTACGACCCGATAGGCCAGGCGATGACCGGCATCATGCAACGCTTTGGCCCCGAAGGCTGCCCCACCTACCATGGGCTGGCCTCTTGCGTGGACTACATCACCGGCTACCTGGCGGTGTGGGCCGCAGTCAGCGCCCTGTTTTCCCAAAAGCAAAGAGTCCGAAGCGGCACGGACGCCTTGCCAGCCAAGCAAGGGGACCGGGCCGAGAGCTCCTTGATGGCTGCGGCGTCGCTGGTCAGTTGCGCCTTTGTGCACGGCGAGCCGCCGGCCCACCAATGCGGCCCGCAAGCCTTGGGCCGCACCGCTACCGAGCGTGCCTACCAGGCCACCGATGGCTGGGTCTACGCGCTGGCCCGCGAAGATGTGTCGCAAGTACTGTCCACTTTGAGCGTGCAGGAGGCGCTGGCCTGGCTGGCGCTGCGCGGCATTGAAAGCGCCCGGGTCAACACCGTGCGCGAGATGGCCGATCTGCACCGCAAGCCCAGTAGCAGCACGATTCAATTCCAGGCCAAGGAAGATGCGGGCTGGATAACCGAATGCTTTGTGCCCACCTGGTTTTGCTTTGACGGGCAGATTGCGCACGACCGGCAGGGCGCCGTTCGTATTGGTTCGAGCGCGGACGAAGTACTGCAAGATCTGAACTATTCGCCTGCGCAAATCGCAGAACTCCGAGCCGCGCAGGTAGTCTTGGGCACGGAGTGGACGCCTTAGCCAGCGCGTAGCTTGGCCTGGCGGCGCGTCTGGTTTAGCTTTCTACCCAGATGTTGTGCGCCAGCACATCCACCTCATCGAGGTTGCGCTCGCCCGGCGGCCCGCCCCGGTCGATGACAAGAAAGTCGCAGCCCCGTCCGATGGCAACGAGCGGGTGGTGCCAAACGCCTTTGGCGTAGTTCACGCCCTGGCCTGCTTCGGCCCGAAAGCAGCGGATGTCCGTCAATACCATCTCGGGCGCGGGCGGCGCCACCACCACCAAAAACGGTAACTCCGCCATGGCCACAAAAGCCTGGCTGCCCAGCGGATGGCGCTCCATCACCTGGAGCTGCATGGGCAAGCTGCGCGGCAGTGCCCGAAAGATGTTGAGCAGCACCGTGCCTTGGCCTACGTCAACGTGCGCCAGGTCGTGAAAGCGCATGGCGTAGCCCTGGTTGATCGCAAACTGGCGCGCCGCGGCGCCCGCTTCGATCACATCACCAAAGGGGCCAAAGGTGTCGGCGTGCAGCGGCTCGATAGGGAGGGTGATGCGCTTGGGTGCCATGGCTTAAAACGCCTGCACCGGGCCGCGCGGCACAAAGCGCCCCATGCCCTCGCGCCCGTGCCAGTCGGATCCGTCCACGATCAGCTGCCCGCGTAAGAACACTTTTTCTAGCCGTCCTTGCAGGCTTCGGCCCTCGAGCAGGGTGTGGTCGCAATTGCCGTGCAGGTGTTTGGCGTGAATGGTCTGCGTGACTGCCGGGTTGAACAGCACCACGTCGGCGTCGCTGCCCACGGCAATCGTGCCCTTTTTGGGGAACAGGCCAAACAGTTTGGCCGGGGTGGTGGAGGTGAGTTCCACAAAGCGGTTGAGCGAGAGCTTGCCCTGCATCACGCCAATGTCAAACAGGCTGACCAGCCGTGTCTCGATACCCGGCGCACCGTTGGGAATCTCCGCAAAACTTTTCGTGCCGCGCAACTTGGAGCTGCGCAGGCCCAGGTGGTCGGCCTTCATGCAAAACGGGCAGTGGTCGGTGGCGATCACCTGCAAGTCGTCGTAGCGCAATGCACGCCACAGGTGCTTCTGGTCGTCGGGCTTGCGCAGCGGCGGCGTCATCACGTATTTGGCGGTCTCGAAATCGTCGTTGTCGTAGACCGAGTCGTCAAACAGCAGGTAATGCGGGCAGGTTTCGGCAAACACCGGAATGCCTTCGGCGCGCGCGCTCACGATGTGCTTGAGCGCGTCGTTGCTGGACACGTGCACAAAGTAAATCGGCGCGTTCGCCAGCTCGGCCAAGCGGATGCCGCGGTGCGTGGCCTCACCCTCCATCAGCGAGGGCCGGGTGAGCGCGTGGTAGCGCGGCGAGGTGTGGCCGGCCTCCAGCGCTTCCTTGATCAGCAGGTCGATGACCGTGCCGTTTTCGGCATGCAGCGCCACCATGCCGCCGTCGGCGCCCACCTGGCGCAGCATGCGAAAGATGGAGGCGTCGTCGGCCATCATCACGCCGGGGTAGGCCATGAACATCTTGAAGCTGCTCACACCCTCGTGGTGCATGGCATAGCGCACGTCCTTCAAGACCTGGTCGTCCACGCGCGTGACGATCACATGCAGGCTGTAGTCCACATTGACCTGCGACTCGGCGCTGCGCTGCGCCCGCGCAATCGCGCCCAGCGGCGAGTCGAGTTCGGTTTGCAGCGCAAAGTCCACCACCGTGGTGGTGCCGCCAAAGGCTGCCGCCTTGGTGCCGCTGGCAAAGGTGTCGGCGGTAATGGTCGGGCCAATCACGTTTTCCAGGTGCACATGGGTGTCCACGCCGCCGGGCAACACGTACAAGCCGGTAGCGTCCACCACCCGCACATCGGGGCCGACGTCAATCGCCCGGCCGATGGTGTGCACGATGCCGCCTTGCAGCAGCACGTCGGCCACATAGTCGTCGCTGGCGGTGATGATGCGGCCGTTGCGGATCAGGGTGGAGGTTGAAGTGGTCAAGGTCGGTCTCCGTGTTTATGCAATGGCCTGGTGCCAAGCCAATGCGTCTGCAATCAAGTCAAACCATACCTGTGCAAGCCCGTTATTCCCGCTCTTTTAGCGCATGCATACGCCAAACCGCTTACGCCCGGTGCCCAGTGCGTTGCGCTGATCTCAAAGCCGGGACCGATACCCTGCCGCGTCCACCAAGGCCCTGGTTTTTGCGCCGGTCCCCGACAAGCCCGACAATAGGCCCCATGAAACCGAAAAAGCCCCGCGTTCCCGTGCACAAGCACGGCCCCCAAGTGCAGCGCAGCCACGAAATCCGCATCATCGGCGGCCTGTGGAAGCGCACCAAACTCAAAGTCTCCGACAAACCCGGCCTGCGCCCCACGCCTGACCGCGTGCGCGAAACCCTGTTCAACTGGCTGGGCCAGGATTTGCGCGGCATGCGCTGCGTCGATGTCTTTGCCGGCACTGGCGCCCTGGGATTTGAGGCCGCCTCACGCGGCGCGCAAGACGTGGTGCTGGTCGAACAAGACAGCGGCCTGATTGAGCAGCTCAAGCGCACCCAGATCCAGCTCGCGGCGCACCAGGTGCTGGTGCAGCGCGGCGACGGCGTGTCCACCCTGCGCCAAGCCGCGCCGGGCAGCTTGCACGTGGTCTTTATCGACCCACCCTTTGACTCGGCTTTGTGGGAACCCGCTTTGGCGGCTGCGGCTCGGGCCATCGCGCCCCAGGGCTGGGTTTACTTAGAGGCACCCGTGGCATGGACTGCGGCGCAACTCGCCCCCCTGGGCCTGGTGTTGCACCGCCACCTCAAGGCCGGTGCGGTGCACGCGCATTTGCTGCGCGCCGCCACGACCGAAGAGCGGGCAGCCGCCCTGAGCGCCGCAGCAACGGCCGCCAACACAACCCTGACCTCGACCGAAACTTCCCCTGGAGCTTGAACATGGCCCACGCCAGCGCGTCCACCATCGCCGTCTACCCCGGCACGTTTGACCCCATCACCCTGGGTCACCTTGATTTGATCCAGCGCGCCGCTGGCCTGTTTGGCACGGTGATCGTGGCGGTGGCCGCAGCGCACCACAAGAAAACAATGTTCAGCCTCGAAGAGCGTTTGGCCACAGTGCGCGAAGTGGTGCAGCCCTGGGCGCATGTCAAAGTGCTGCCATTTACTGGCCTGGTCACCGAATTTGCCCGCAGCCAGGGCGCGTGCGCCATGGTGCGTGGTCTGCGCTCGGTGACCGATTTTGATTTTGAAGCCCAACTCGCCGGCATGAACCGGGCGCTGGCACCCGCCATTGAGTCGGTATTCCTGACGGCCGACGCCCGTTACGCCCCCATTTCCAGCACCTTGGTGCGCGAAATTGCCACCCTGCAAGGTGACGTGGCGCAGTTTGTGCCGCCCTCGGTGCTGGCGCGCCTGCACGCCAAATTGCGGCCAGTGGTCTGAGGTTTTTGCCATGGCGCTGCTGATTACCGAAGAGTGCATCAACTGCGACGTCTGCGAGCCGGAATGCCCGAACGACGCGATTTACATGGGTGTGGAAATCTACGAGATTGACCCGCACAAATGCACCGAGTGTGTAGGCCATTTTGACGAACCCCAGTGCGTGCAAGTCTGCCCAGTGGCCTGCATTCCCATCAATCCGGCCTTTGTTGAAGACCACGAAACCCTGTGGCAAAAATACCGCCGCCTGCAAGCGGGCGCTGCCGTAACGCCTGTTAAGGTGACGGACCCGGCGCCGCTGCCACCTGCCGCGGCGGCGTAAACCGACCAAGCGCCGCGTTTGCTGCGCATTGCAGAAACCGCATCGCTCAGGGCTTGGGCTTGGCCGGTGCGGGCACCTTGACGGTAAAGCCGTCCGGCTTCTTGGGCTTGGTAAGTTGGGGCTTGTTCACTTTGTCTTCAGTCGCCCCAGCCGCTTTCTTGTGTTTCCCGCCCTTTTTAGCCTTCTCTGGCGGTTCGTTCGCCTGGGGTTTCGGCGCCGCTTTGGCGGCTTGGGCTGCCGCCAATGCTTGCGCTTGCGCGCGTTGCTGCTCGGCTGCCTCATCGGCGCGGCGCGCTTTTTCCAGTTGCCCGGCCAGGTTTGCAGAGCGGGTAGTGGCTTCGTCGGTTTGTGCTTTTTGCACCGGGGTGCGCGGGTCTGCGGTGGGCACCGCGACCGCTTGGGCGCACGGCGTGTCGCTGTAAGTGGTGCCGCAGCGGTAAATAGTTCGCGTCTGCGCGCCGCCGGTTGTGCAGGCGCTGGCAACACAAATGGCGCAGGCCCACCGCCTGAAATGCAATGCTTTCATGGTTTCCTCCCTGATTGAAACGGATGCTGCGGCTCTGCGGCCGCTCGCATCTACGGTGCCAGGGGTGGCGCCGTCGGCTCCTTGGCGGGATCCGATAGCGCTTCTGGCTTGGGTAGTTTAGGCCGTGGCGGCTTGCTGGTGTGGATCAGCAGCATGGCTTTGTTCATGTCGCCGGCCAGTAAAGCGGGCAGGGCGCTCAGCGCCCGGTCAATGCATTGGTCAATGGCGATGCGGTGGTCCAGTGACGGCTTCTTGAGCACCCAATGGACCACTTCTGATTTGATGCCCGGGTGGCCCACGCCCAGGCGCAGGCGCCAGTAGTCGCCGGTGCCGAGTTGGGCGTGGATATCGCGCAAGCCGTTGTGGCCGGCGTGGCTGCCGCCAAATTTGAGCTTGGCCTCGCCCGGGGGCAGGTCCATCTCGTCATGCATGACCAAAATCTCATCGGGATTGATCTTGAAAAAGCGTGCCAGGGCTGCCACCGACTTGCCCGACAGGTTCATAAACGTCTGGGGCTCCAACAGCCACACTGTTTGGCCCGCAAACGTGGTCCGCGCCACCAGACCGTGGTAGCTGCGGTCCATCAGCAGCGTGGTTTTGAGCGCACGCGCGGCACCATCAACAAACCAGAAGCCCG
This sequence comes from Comamonadaceae bacterium, assembly GCA_947378275.1. GTDB lineage: Bacteria > Pseudomonadota > Gammaproteobacteria > Burkholderiales > Burkholderiaceae_C > Allorhodoferax. The sequence continues at coordinate 862 of CANCJD010000059.1, read as the reverse complement.
CGTTGTGGCGGGTGGCGTCATAGTCGGGGCCGGGATTGCCCAGGCCAACGAGGAGCTTGATCATGGCGTGCGGAAATTGGGGAAGGATGGGGTGAAAAGTTATACAGGCCGACGAAGCGCATGGTAGACCGAAAGCGCGAGCCCCAAAGTAAAACGGCCCACCGAAGTGGGCCGTGTGCATCAAGCAGCGCAGGGCTTACTTTTTGCCTTTGCCTTTGACGGGCGCGGCAACAGGGGCCTCGACCACTTCGGCCACCGGTGCTACCACCGACACGATGACGGGGTTTTCGCGGCCACGGATGACTGCTTTTACGCCGTTGGGCAGGGACAGATCCTTGGCGTGCAAGGAGGTGCCTTTTTTCAGTTCGCTCAGGTCAACCGCGATGAACTCGGGCAGATCGGCGGGCAAGCAAGCCACTTCCAGGTCGGTGACGACGTGGGTGATCAGGCAGGCGTCAATCTTGAACGCGGGAGAATTCTCTTCGCCGCTGAAGTGCAATGGCACTTTCATGTGCAGCGTGGTGTTGGCGTCCACGCGCTGGAAGTCGATATGCAAAATCAATTGCTTGAAGGGGTGCATTTGCACGTTGCGCAGCAAGACTTTGCTTTCCACGCCATTCAATTCCATGTCCAAGATGGACGCATGGAAAGCTTCTTTCTTGATGGCGTGCCACAAAGCATTGTGGTCCAGCTCAATGGCCAAAGGCTCGGCAGTGCCACCGTAGACGATGCCAGGTGTGCGACCGGTGATGCGGAGACGGCGGCTCGCACCCGTACCCTGCGCAGCGCGCTCAAAAGCGACAAATTTCATAACTTACTCCTGAAAGAGTCCACCGCGACCAGTGTGACTCCGTTTTAACAA
>CANCJD010000058.1 GCA_947378275.1 Comamonadaceae bacterium | reverse complement strand
TGGGCGGCGCCGACATGCTGCGCCGCGCCATGGGCAAAAAGAAGGCCGAAGAAATGGCCGAGCACCGCGCCATCTTCCGCGCCGGTGCCGCCAAAAACAACATCACCGAGGCCAAGGCCGACGAGGTGTTTGACCTGATGGAAAAGTTTGCGGGCTACGGCTTTAACAAGTCGCACGCCGCTGCGTATTCGCTCTTGGCTTATCACACGGCCTGGATCAAGGTGCATTACACGGCCGAGTTTTTCTGCGCCAATATGACCGTGGAGATGGACGACACCGACAAACTCAAAGTCTTGTTTGAAGACGCCGCCAAGTTCAACATCGACTTTGAGCCGCCCAACGTCAACCGGGGCTTTCACCGCTTTGAGCCCATCTCGGACCGCCAAATTCGCTACGGCCTGGGCGCCATCAAAGGCACGGGCCAACAAGCCATTGAGGCCATCGTGGCCGCGCGCGAAGGCCGCGGCCCCACGGCCGAGGCCGGGCCGTTTACCAGCCTGTTTGACTTCTGCCGCCGGGTAGAACGCAGCCGCATGAACAAGCGCTGCCTGGAGGCGCTTATCAAAGCCGGCGCCTTTGACACGTTAGAGCTCAACCGCGCCGCTATGGTGGCCTCCATCGACCGGGCCTTTGACTTTGCCGCCGCCGCGAGCGCCAACGTCCACCAGGCCGGCCTGTTTGACATGGGCGGTGAAGACGACCACGGCTCCAGCACGCAAGAGCCTGATTTGGTGGCCACCATTCCGTGGGGCGTCAAAGAGCGCCTCACCCAAGAAAAAACCGCCCTGGGCTTTTACCTTTCGGGCCACCTGTTTGACGAAGTGGCGCTTGAAGTGCGCCGCTTTGCCAAGCGCCCCATTGAAGAGCTGCTCGAAACCCGCGAACCCCAGTTGCTGGCGGGCATCATCACCGACCTGCGCGTCATCAACGGCCAGCGCGGCAAGTTGGCGCTATTCAAGCTCGACGACAAGTCCGCCACCATTGAGGCGCGGGCGGACGAAAAACTCATCAACGAACACAAAAACCTGCTCAAAGACGATGCGCTCATCATCGCCATGGGCAAGGCGCAGCCCGACCGCTTCTCGGGCGGCATGCAGTTCACCATCACCCAGCTCTGGGACCTGGAACAAGCGCGCTGCCGCTTTGGCCGCTATTTGCGCGTGGCGCTCAAAGCCGACGCCAGCAGCCCCGGCCCCGACGTGGCCAAGCTGCTGCGCGAGTTTCCGGCCCAGCGCGAGATGACCGACCAAGGCGAACTCGTGCGCGGGCTCTTGGTGCGCTTTGCCTTGGAACGCCTGCCTGGCGATTCCAGCGCAGGCAATCCAGCGGAAGAGGGCGCCTACGCCGAACTGCAACTTGGCGACGCGGCCCGTTTCTACCCCAGCGACGCCGCCCTGGCCCGCTGGCGCTCGCAGGCGGACGCGGGGCGCGCGGTGATTGCCTACGAGTGAGGTGATGCCGCATCCGGCAATCTAAATGAGATAGACTCTCATTTAGATTTGCGTTTTCATCGGAGTGTCCATGTCCCCCCTGCGGTTGTTGTCTGACTTGCCCAACGGCACGCACGCCTGCGTTGCCCGTTTGCTGCCTGGCGCCAACGCGGTGCAAAGCGCCACCGCGCAGCGCCTAGGCGAACTGGGCTTTATTGCTGGCGAGCCAGTGCAGATGCTGCGCCGGGGGCCGGGCGGACGCGAGCCGCTGGCGGTGCAGATTGGGGACACCCAGTTTGCGCTGCGCCTGATTGAGGCCCAGTGCATTGAAGTCGAAGTTTTGTGAACCCCAGCGCCGTGAACCCTTCCGTCCCTGCAAGCATTGCCCTGGTGGGCAACCCCAACTGTGGCAAAACCGCGCTCTTTAACCTGCTGACCGGCGCCCGCCAAAAGGTGGCCAACTACGCCGGTGTGACGGTGGAGCGCAAGGTGGGTGCGGCGCGTTTGCCCAATGGGCAGCAACTGTCGGTGGTGGATTTGCCCGGTTCCTACAGCCTTACCCCCGCCACCCCCGACGAGCAGGTGATGCTCGACGTGCTGCAAGGCCGGCGCGCGGGCGAAGCCGCGCCGGGCGCCATCGTGGCCGTGGTGGACGCCACCAATTTGCGCATGAATCTGCGCTTGGTGCTCGAGCTCAAAGGCCTGGGCAAACCCATGGTGGTGGCGCTCAATATGGCCGATGTGGCCCGCGCCCATGGCCTGGACATTGACGTGGCGCGCCTGCAAACCGAGCTGGGCTGCCCCGTGGTGGAAACCGTGGCGGTGCAGCACAACGGACACGCCGCGCTGATGCTGCAAATCCAGTCGCTTTTGGCTGCGCCCCTGGCTGCCCATCAGCCAAAGCCGGCCGATATACCGCACCGCACTGCCGCCGAACTGCAGCGCGAAGTGCGCCGCATATTGGCGCTGGTGGCGCCCAAGGCGCCGCGCCTGGGGCGTTTTCAGCACCGCATTGATGCGGTTGCCATGCACCCGGTGTGGGGTTTGCTGGTGCTCGCAGCCGTGTTGTTTTTGATCTTTCAGGCGGTGTTTACCTGGGCCACGCTGCCCATGGACCTGATCAAAGACGCCATGGCCGCCGTGGGCGCGTGGATTACCGCCGCCATGGATGACGGGCCGCTGCGCAGCCTGCTGGTGGATGGCGTGGTTGCGGGCGTGGGCGGCGTGCTGGTGTTTTTGCCGCAGATTTTGATTTTGTTTTTCTTCATCTTGCTGCTCGAAGACTCGGGCTACCTGCCGCGCGCCGCCTTTTTGCTGGACAACCTGATGGGCAAAGTGGGCTTGTCGGGTCGGGCTTTCATTCCGCTCCTCAGCAGCTTTGCCTGCGCCATTCCAGGCATCATGGCCACACGCACCATTGCCAATTGGCGCGACCGGCTGGCCACCATCATGGTCGCGCCGCTCATGACCTGTTCGGCGCGCCTGCCGGTGTATGCGCTGCTGATTGGCGCCTTTGTGCCCGAGCGTGATGTGGCGGGCATGAGCCTGCGCGGCCTGACCTTGTTTGGCCTGTACGTGGCTGGCGTGGTGTCGGCCATGGCGGTGGCGTGGCTGTTCAAGCGGGTGTGGATGAAGTCGGCGTATCAGCCGCTGATGCTGGAGCTGCCGCCTTACCGCGCACCCAGCCTGCGCAACCTGGCCCAGGGCCTGTGGGAGCGCGCCCGCATCTTTTTGCGCCGGGTGGGCGGCATTATTTTTGCGTTGATGGTGGTGCTGTGGTTTTTGGCCACCTACCCGTCGCCGCCGGTGGGCTGGGATGTGTCGCAGGGCCCTGCCATCCAATACAGCGCCGCCGGCATGTTGGGCCACGCTTTGCAATATGTGTTTGCGCCCATTGGCTTTAACTGGCAAATCTCGATCGCTCTGGTGCCCGGCATGGCCGCGCGCGAGGTAGCGGTGGGCGCCTTGGGCACGGTGTATTCGCTGTCAGCCGCTGGCAGCGGCGTGGCCGATGCGCTTTCGCCCGTCATTGCCCAAGGCTGGTCGCTGGCGACTGCCTATTCGCTCTTGGCCTGGTTTGTGTTCGCGCCCCAATGCTTGTCTACGCTGGCTGTGGTTCGCCGCGAAACCAATTCCTGGCGCTACCCCTTGCTGATGGCAGGCTATTTGTTTGGACTGGCGTACGCTGCGTCATTCATTACTTACCGCCTGACGCTGTGGCTGAGTGCCTGAAGCGGTAGCCGTCGCGATGAACTTTCAATCATTGACCGTGGGAGTGGTGGTGGCGCTCAGCTTTGCCTTTGCCACCTGGACGCTGATGCCGCAAACGCTGCGTGCGGCTTTGGCGCGGGGGCTGTTGGGCTTGCCGGTTCCTGGTTTCCTGCGCCAGCGCCTGCAGGCCGTGGCCAATGCCAGCGCAGGCTGCGGCTGTTCGGGCTGCGACAAATCGCCAGCGCTCAGCGCCAAAGGCGCCAGCCCAAGGTTGGGCGCCCAGGCGCAGCCGCTGGTGTTTCATCCGCGCAAAGGCAAGTAGCGCTGCGCGCCCGTGGGCGTGATAGCTACAGCCTTGAACGGCCTCCCGTTTACCTAGGCTTGGGCTCCAGCGCAATCGTCATCGGCGAGGGCACACGCCCGTTTTCGTCGCGGGGCAACTTGCTGGTTTTTAGGATGGCGTTGAGCGCGGCCTCGTCCCAATACGGGTCGCCGCTCTTTTTGCGCAATTTGGCGCTGAGCACATTGCCGCCTGGGTCGGTCGTGACGTCGTATTCCACGGACGGGTTTCCTGCAATCTCTTTGAGCTGGGTGATGTTATTGCGTATCGCGGCCGCAACTTTTGCGCCGTAGGTGGCCGACGGCCCGGCGCTTTGGGCAGCGCTGCCTTTGGAATCCGCATCGCCATTGCCCACCGCAGCTCCAGCCAGGCGCAGCGCGCGGTCTTTGGCTTCCTTGCGGCGCTGCTCGCTTTGGGCGGCTTCGTCGGCGGCCTGTTGGGCTTCTTTTTTGCGCGCGGCCTCGGCAGCTTTTTCTTCTTTCAGGCGCTTCTCAGTTTTGAGCTTGTCTTCTTTGGCTTTGTCTTCTTTGAGCTTGGCGGCTTTGTCCTTGTCGGCTTGCAGTTTTTCAGCCTCAGTCTTGCGTTTTTTCTGCTTCTCGGCCTTGTCTTTTTCCAGTGGCAGGGCGGCTTGGGCTTTGGCGTCGGCGAGATCCTGCTTTTTCTGGGCTTCTTGCAGCGCTTTTTTCTTTTCCAGCGCGATGTCGGCGGGCTTGGACGGCTCGGGTGCCGCTGCAGCTGGCAGCGCGGGTTTGGGCGCCGGTTTGGGTTCTGGCTTCGGTGCGGGGGTGGGCGGGGGGTCTATCACCGTCTCCAGGGGCAAGGTTTCCGCCGCCGGGGGCGCGGCCTCGGTCGGTACTTTGGCCCAGAGTTCGGCGGCAAAGGCCACGGGCTCAGGCGCGCTTTGGCGCCATTGCACCGCAAACGACAGCGCCAGCACCAGCGCGGCGTGCGCTACCAGCGCCATCAGCACAGACCGGCCCAACCCGGGCGTGGGCGGCGGCATGAATGCCTCGCGGTCGGGGGCCAGGGCCATGGTGCGTGTCAATCCGCCAGTTGCACCGACAGGCCTACGCGCTCAATACCGGCGCGCTGCAGCGTGTCCATGACCTTGACCACGCTCTCGTAACGCACCGCTTTGTCCGCGCTGATGATGACGGCCGCGCGCTCCGCCTGGCCACCGTCGGGCCGGGTTTGGGCGCGGCGCACGGCGACCGCCAGCGCGGACAGGGTCACGGGCGCGGTGGTCTCGTGGGCGCGCAGTTCGAGCTTGTCGTCTTTGCCCACCACGATTTGCACCACCACGTCGGGCTGCTTGGACGCTTTGCCCACGCTGGGCAGGTCAATCATGCTGGGCGTGATCAGTGGGGCGGTGACCATAAAGATGATCAGCAGCACCAGCATCACGTCAATAAACGGCACCATATTGGGCTCGCTCATGGTGCGCCGACCCCGGCCACGGGAACTCACTGCAGGCATGGAAGTCTCCTTAGAGTGCTGTGGGTGTGAACGGATCAGCGCGGCGCAGCCGGCGTGGTTTGCGCGCTCACATTGCGCTGCAAGATGTTGGAAAACTCTTCAATAAAAGTTTCATGCTGGATGGCGATGCGGTCCAGGTCGCGGGCAAACCGGTTGTAGGCAATGACCGCTGGAATGGCCGCAAACAGGCCAATGGCAGTAGCCACCAGCGCCTCGGCGATGCCGGGTGCCACGGTGGCCAGCGTCACTTGCTGCAAAGAAGCCAGGCCGGTAAAGGCGTGCATGATGCCCCACACCGTGCCAAACAAGCCCACATAGGGCGAGACCGAACCGACCGAGGCCAGGAAAGACAGATTGCTTTCCACCTCGTCCATCTCACGCTGGTAGCTCGCACGCATGGCGCGCCGCGCCCCGTCCATCAGCGTGGCCACGTCGCTCACGCGGCGCTCGCGCAGTTTTTGGAATTCGCGCATGCCGCTGGCAAAAATACGCTCCATCGGGCCCGAGTTTTGCGCCTTGGACGAGGCTGAACTGAACAGCTCATTGAGGCTGGCGCCAGACCAAAACTCTTTCTCAAAAGTTTCGTTGTGGGCCTTGACGCGCTTGAGGGCAAAGAGCTTGCGAAAAATCGCCGACCAGCTCGCCAGTGACACCAGCATCAGCAGCGCCATGACGATTTGCACCACAAAGCTGGCGTGCAGCACGAGTTGGAGAATGTTCAGGTCTTGGTTCATGGTGAAAGCCCAGCGGGTGTTCTCAAAAAAATAGGGGGATGTGGCTCAGGCCAGCATTTTGCGCAGACGCGCTATTGCAGTGTGCAATTGCTCCATCGAGCTGGCGGTGGAAAAACGCACAAACTGCGCGGTCAGGTCGGTGCCAAAGTCGCGCCCTGGTGTGATGGCCACATGGGCTTGTTGCATCACGGCAAAGGAAAAGTCCCAGCTGTCTTTGATGCCCAGCCGCGCGCACGCCGCCGAGCAATCGGCCCAGGCGTAAAACGCGCCGTCGGGCGCCACGGGCACGTCCAGACCCAGGCTTTGCAGCGCGGGCACAAAGTAGTCGCGCCGGGCTTTGAATTCGGCGCGGCGCGCCTCGTACAAGGCGATGCTTTCGGGCTCAAAACAGGCCAGCGCTGCGTACTGTGCGATGGTGCTGGGGCAGATAAACAGGTTTTGCGCCAGGCGCTCGATCACCGGTACCAGCGTCTCGGGCACCACCATCCAGCCCAGGCGCCAGCCGGTCATATTGAAGTATTTGCTAAAGCTGTTGATGCTGATGACCGAGTCGTCCAGGGCCAGCGCGGTTTGGCCGTAGTGGGCGTCAAAGCTCAGGGGCAGGTAAATCTCGTCCACCATGGTCACGCCGCCGCGCGCCTGCACCACCGCGTGGATGCGGCGCAACTCGTCCGGGTCAATCGAGCTGCCGGTGGGGTTGGAGGGAGAAGCCAGCAGCACGCCGCGTGTTTTGGGCCCCCAAGCCGCTTGCACCTGGTCGGCGCTGAGCTGAAAGCGCTGTGCGGCCGTGGTGGGAATGAGCACTGCGCGCCCGTCGGCAGCGCTGACAAAATGCCGGTTGCAGGGGTAGCTGGGGTCGGGCATGAGCACTTCGTCGCCCGCGTCAATCAGCGCCAGACAGGCCAGTTGCAGCGCGGCAGAGGCGCCAGCGGTCACCACAATGCGGCTGGCCGGCACGTTGACGCCAAAGCGGCTGGCGTACCAGTCGCTGATGCGCTCACGCAGGGCGGGCAGGCCGGTGGCCTGGGTATATTGGCTGTGGCCCTGCGCAATGGCGCGCTGGGCTGCGGCTTGCACCAGTGGCGCTGCAGTGAAATCGGGCTCGCCGATGTTCAAAAACACCATGGGCGCGTCGGTGTGCGCCACGCTGCGGCCCAGCTCAGAGGCGGCCTTGGCCACTTCCATTACATAAAAAGGCTCAATCTTTTCGGCGCGGCGCGAGATCTGCATTGCCGTGGGTGGCTATTGAGCGGCCGGGTGCTGCACGCGGTCGGCCTGCACTTCCAGCGCGCGCAACTCGGGCGCCAGGCCGTTGAGCACAGCGTTGACGTATTTGAAGCCGTCGGTGCCGCCAAATTCCTTGGCCAGCTCAATGCATTCGTTGAGCACCACGCGCCAGGGCACGTCGGGGCAGTGCTGCATCTCATACACACCAATCCACATCACGGCGTGTTCTACCGGCGAGATCTCGGTCATAGGTCGGTCCAGCCGGGTGAGGATCAGGGCGTCGAGCGCGTCCGCGTGGTCGATGCAGCCGTGCAAGAGCGCGTCAAAGTGCGCGGCGTCGGCTTTGTTGAAACCGGCCAGGTCGCGGGTAAAGGTGTCAATGTCGGCGGCCGAGTTTTTGCCGACCAGGTGCTGGTACAGGGCCTGGAGCGCAAACTCGCGGGCGCGACTGCGGTTGTTTTTGCTGCCGGCTTTGCGGGCGCCGGTGGCGGTCAGCCCCACGCGGGATTGGCGGGGAGGGCGCTGGGCTGATGCGGGGGTGTCGGTCATTAAATGGTTTCCAGAAAATTGGCCATTTCCACGGCCACACGGGCGGCGTCGCGCCCTTTGTCTACTTGGCGGGCTTGCGCCTGCGCCATGTTCTCAACCGTCAAAATCGCGTTGGCGATCGGAATTTGGTAGTCCAGCCCCACGCGGGTCACGGCGGCGCCGGATTCGTTGGCCACCAGTTCAAAGTGGTAGGTCTCGCCACGGATGATGCAGCCCAGCGCCACCAGGGCGTCGTAGCGGGTTTTCTCGGCCAGGGCCTGCAAGGCGGTGGCCACTTCCAGTGCGCCAGGCACGGTGAAGTGGTGGATGTCGCGCTCGGCCACGCCCAGGTCCAGCAGTTCTTGCTTGCAGGCAGCCGCGAGTGCGTCGGTCACCCCCGCGTTAAAGCGGGCTTGCACGATGCCAATGCGCAGTTGCTTGCCATCCATACGGCTGTCGGTATCGGCAACATTGCCTTTGTCTGCGCCAAACATGGGGTTTTCCTTTGAGCTCGGTGTTGTGGTGTTTCGGGACGACGGTTCAAGCGGCGTTGGGGCTGAGGTAGCCCACGGTTTCCAGGCCATAGCCCGTCAGGCTGGGCATGCGCCGGGGGCTGCCCATCAAACGCATTTTGTGTACGCCGCACAGGCGCAATATTTGCGCGCCCACGCCGTAGGTGCGCAAGTCCATGCGGCCGCGCTCAGGCGCGTGCGCCGGACGGGCCGTGCCGTCAAACTGGGCCAGCAGCTGCTCGCCACTCTCGCCGCAGTTGAGCAGCACCACCACGCCACGCCCCTCGTGGGCCACGTGCGCCAAAGCCGCGTCCAGGCTCCAGGAATGCAGCGAGCGGCCCACTTCCAGCGCGTCAAGCACCGACAGCGGCTCGTGCACCCTGGCAGATACGACTTCACCCGCCGCCCATTCGCCCTTGACCAGCGCCAGGTGCACGCCGTGGCCGGTGGTGTCCTGAAAAATGTGGGCGGTGAAGTCGCCAACAGCGGTTTTGAAGGGGCGGCTGCCCTTGCGCTCGACCAGCGAATCAACCTGGCTGCGGTGCGCAATCAGGTCGGCAATGGTGCCAATCTTGATGCCGTGTTCGGCCGCAAAGAGCTGCAAATCGGGCAGACGGGCCATGGTGCCGTCGTCTTTCATGATCTCGCAGATCACGGCCGCGGGCGTGCATCCGGCCATGGCGGCCAGGTCGCAACCGGCTTCCGTGTGGCCTGCGCGCATGAGCACGCCGCCGTCCACCGCTTGCAGCGGGAAGATGTGGCCGGGCTGCACCAAATCGTCAGTCACAGCGCCCGGGGCCACGGCGGCTTGCACGGTGCGTGCGCGGTCGGCGGCAGAAATACCGGTGGTAACGCCCTCGGCGGCTTCAATCGACACCGTAAACGCGGTGCCCTTTTTGTCGCCATTGCGCACCGTCATGGGGGGCAGCTTGAGAAGCTCGCAGCGTTCGCGGGTCAGGGTCAGGCAAATCAGGCCACGGCCAAAGCGGGCCATGAAATTGATGGCCTCAGGCGTGACGTGGTCGGCGGCCAGCACCAGGTCGCCTTCGTTTTCACGGTCTTCTTCGTCTACCAGGATGACGATTTTTCCGGCACGCATGTCGGCCACGATGTCTTGGACGGAAGAAATGGCCACAGGCTGGAGGGGGAGGGTAGGGGCGGTCATCGAACAACTTTCGCAAATTCTGGTGGAAATTCGGGGTTGAATTTCTGCCGCAAGGGCGGGTGGGCGATTATCGCCGCTTTAAGGCGCGGCGCGGCCTAGTCGTCGATGGACGCGCTCCAGCGGGCGTTCAGGCCTTTTTGCAGGTCGCGCCGGTCGCGTTTGGTGGGTCGGCCGTGGGCAATGGCCAGTGCCGGCTCGGCGTGCAGGCGGCGTTGTTCGGCGGCTTGGGCGCGGTCGAGCACGCTTTGGGCGGTTTCCTCATACAGCGTCTGGGCCACCGGGGCGGAGCCGCGCGTGCCGCTGATGCCCTTGACTACCACGGTGCGCTTGACGCTGGCCTGCCACAACACCACGGTGTCGCCCACGCGCACTTCGCGCGAGGGCTTCACGTCTTGCTGGGCGATTTGCACCCGGCCTTTGCCCACTTCTTCGGTGGCCAGTGACCGGGTTTTGAAAAAGCGCGCTGCCCAAAGCCATTTGTCGATGCGGATGCTGTCCATGCAACCATCCTACCGCGCGGGGCCCCGCTAGACCGTCATGCCCAGCAAACGCGGCAGCCACAAAGTCAGCGCGGGCACATAGGTGACGACGCCCAGGAACGCCAACATGGTCAGCAGCCAGGGCATGACGGCCATGGTGAGTTCGCTGATGCCCATTTTGGTAATGCCCGAAGCCACATACAGGTTCAGCCCCACCGGCGGGTGGCACATACCGACTTCCATGTTCACCACGATCAGGATGCCGAAGTGAATCGGGTTGATGCCCAGCTTGACCGCCACCGGGAACAGGATGGGAGCCAGGATCAGGATGATGGAGCTGGGCTCCATCACATTGCCGGCGAGCAGCAGCAAGAGGTTGACCACCAGCAAGAAAGCGATCGGACCAAACCCCTGGTTGATCATCCAGTCGGCCATGGCCTGGGGGATGTTTTCGCTGGTCATCAGGAAGCTAAACAGCACCGCATTGGTGATGATGTAGAGCAGCATGGCGCTCATGCTGGCAGAGTCGAGCAGCACCTTGGGCACTTTTTTCAGCGGCATGTCTTTGTAGACAAACACTGCCACGATAAAAGCATAGACCGCCGCCATGGCAGCCGCCTCGGTGGGCGTGAAGATGCCGCTGTAAATGCCGCCCATCACCACCACAATGAGCATCAGGCCCCAAATGCTGTCCTTGAATGCCACCCATCGCTCGCCCCAGGTGGCTTTTGGCATGCGCGGGTAGTCGTTCTTGCGGGCGATGTACCAGGTGGTCGTGCCCAGCGCGATGGCCAGCGCGATACCCGGCACGATGCCGGCAATAAACATGGAGCCCACCGAAACGTTGGTGGACACCGAGAACATCACCATCGCAATGGAAGGCGGAATCAGGATACCGAGCGAGCCCGAGGTGGTCAGAATGCCGGCGCCAAATTTGTTGGGAAAACCTTGCTTGACCATGGCCGGCAAAATTACCGAGCCAATTGCCACCACGGTGGCCGGTGACGAACCCGACACGGCCGCAAACAGCGCGCAGGCCATCACACCGGCCAGGCCCAGGCCCCCATGCCAGTGGCCGATCATGCTGGTGGCAAAGCGGATCATGCGCCGCGCCACACCGCCGTGCGTCAGGAAGTTGCCCGCCAGGATGAAGAACGGAATCGCCATGATCTCGAACTTCTCGATGCCGGTAAACAGCTTGAGCGCCACCGATTGCACCGGCACGTCGGTCATGGTGAACAGAAAGGTCAGCACCGTCAGACCCAGCGAAATACTGATCGGCATGCCGGTAAGCATGAGCACGACCAGCAGCACAAAAATAATGGCGGCGTTCATGCGCGTGCTCCTTGGGCGGGCTTGGCGGCAGCCAGCAACTCCTTGGGGTCGATGTCGTCAATGCCGTCCACATGGCCGTGGTCATGGTGTGGCAATTCGGCACCATGGGCAAAGGCCCAGGCTACTTGCAAGAAGCGGTAGCACATCAAGGAAGAGCCCAGCGGTACGCACAAATACACCCACCACATGGGCACTTCCAGGTCCGCGGATACCTGGTCGGTGTGTCCAATGTGCCACACAAAGTTGGCCCCCAGGGCGGCAACCGTGCCCGTAAACAAAGCGCCGGCCAGCAGGCCAAAGAGAATCAGCATGCGCTGGGGCTTGCCGGTCAGCTTGCGAACAATCACGTCCACGCCCACGTGGATGCCAGTGCGCACGCCATAGGCGGCGCCAAACTTAGCCATCCACACAAACATAAAGATGCACAGCTCTTGCGCCCAACTCACATTGAGCTGCACCGTGTAGTCCTGAATCACCGGCACACCCGACAAAAAGCGGTGCACCACGGCAAAGAAAATGACCAATGTGGCAGCGCCGATGAGAAAGGCGATCAGCCACTCCTCAAGGTGGTTTAAAAAGCGGTTGATCACCTGCGTCTCCTTACGTCGTTACTACGGGCGGGTGCTTACTTGGGCGCCACAAATCCGGCGGCCTTGTAGGCGGCCTCAATCGTGGGCTTGCCCACGCGCGACTCCATTTCCTTGTGGACGGGCATCAGCGCTTTCTTCCATTCGTTGGATTCCGCAGGGGTCAGGGTGTAGATCGTGGTCTTGCCGCTGGCCTTGATTTTGTCCAGGGCTTGCGCGTTTTCGGTGGCGGCAATCGCGTTGGCATAGGTGGTGGCGTCTTTGATAGCGCCGGTGAGCGTGGTGCGGATGTCAGCAGGCAGCCCGTCCCAGAAGGGCTTGTTCACAATCACCGCATAGGCCAGGTGGCCGTGGTTGGAAATGGTGATGTGCTTTTGCACCTCAAAAATCTTTTGCGTGTAGAAGTTCGATGGCACGCCTTCGGTGCCGTCCACCACGCCGCTTTGCAGCGCCTGGTACAGCTCGCTAAACGCCATGACCTGCGGAATCGCACCCAGCGCGCGCATTTGGGCGTCCAGCACCTTGGAGCTTTGGATGCGCATTTTTTGGCCCTTGAAATCGGCCACCGCATGCAGCGGCTTGTTGTCGCTCATGAT
>CANCJD010000057.1 GCA_947378275.1 Comamonadaceae bacterium | reverse complement strand
CCCGTCAGCCCCAGCGCGTCGTCAAAGGCGCGCACCTGGGCCAAGGCGTTTTGGCCAGTGTTGCCGTCAATCACCAGTAGCACCTCTTGCGGGCAAGCGTCCAGCCCAGAGGCTTCGCCGGCCTTTTGAACCACCCGCTTCATCTTTTTCAGCTCTTCCATCAGGTGCAGCTGCGTGGGCAAGCGCCCGGCGGTGTCGATCAGCACCACGTCTTTTTTGCGCGCCTTGCCGGCGCAGACGGCGTCGTAGCTCACGGCGGCCGGGTCGCCGCCTTCTTGGCTGACGATTTCTACTGTGTTGCGCTCGGCCCACACGGTGAGCTGCTCGCGTGCGGCCGCGCGGAAGGTGTCAGCGGCGGCCAGCAGCACGGTGGCGCCTTCGTCGGCCAGGCGGTGTGTGAGCTTGCCAATCGAGGTGGTCTTGCCCGCGCCGTTGACCCCGGCGACCATGATGACCGTGGGCCATTGCGGGCCCAGCATGAGCGGTTTTTCCAGGGGCGCGAGCAACTGGGTCAGACCGTCGACCAGCAGCGCTTTGAGCTGCGTCGGGGTTTCGGCCTTGGTTTCCTTGGCCTTGCGGCGCAGGTCGGCAATCAGGGTTTCGGTGGCTGCCACACCCGCGTCGGCCATGAGCAGCGCGCTTTCTAGGTCTTCGAACAGCGCCTCGTCAATGCGCGTGCCGCCAAACACGGATGAAATGCCCGCTGCGGTCTTGCCCAAGCCCGCTTTGAGACGGGTCAGCCAACTCTGGCGGCCAGCGGGCGCAGGAGTCACCGCGTTCACGCTGTTGCTGGCGGGCTCCGCTGCAACCGGCGCGACCGCCTTGAGGTCAGGCGCGGCAGGCGTTTCAAGCGGGGGTTTTTTTTTGAAAAAGCTGAACATGGTGTGCGTTCTTAGAATGCACCATTCTATGAAACACCTCACCTCGATCCTGGTCGTATTCGAATTGATTGCTACCGCCTCGCGCCTGCGGTTTGCGGGGCGCGCGTGCGCTGCCTTGGTGGTAACCAGTCTGCTCTGTGCCCCGGTCTGGGCGGCACCGGACCCGACCCGGCAATTCACCTTGCGCAACGGCATGACGCTGATCGTCAAGCCCGACCACCGCGCCCCTACGGCGGTGCACATGTTGTGGGTGCGTGTGGGCTCGATGGACGAGGTGGACGGCACCTCGGGCGTGGCCCATGTGCTGGAGCACATGCTGTTCAAGGGCACGCCCACCGTCAAGGCGGGGGACTTTTCACGCCGGGTAGCGGCCTTGGGTGGGCGGGAAAACGCTTTTACCAACAAGGATTACACCGGCTTCTACCAACAAATTCCGGCCACGCGCCTGGCCGATGTGATGCAACTGGAGGCGGACCGTTTTGCCCACAACCAGTGGAGCGACGAGGACTTTCGCAAAGAACTTGAAGTGGTCAAGGAAGAGCGCCGCCTGCGTACCGAGGACAACCCGCACGCCCGATTGTTCGAGGCCATGACGGCCACCACCTACCAGGCCTCGCCCTACCGCCGCCCGGTAGTGGGCTGGATGAGTGATTTGGAATCCATGGTGCCAGACGATGCGCGCGCCTTTTACCGCCGTTGGTACACGCCCGCCAATGCGGCCATCGTGGTGGCGGGTGACGTGGAACCGCAGGCGGTGTTTGCGCTGGCCGAAAAATACTATGGTGGCATTGCCAGCGCGCAATTGCCTGAGCGCAAGCCGCGCCTGGAGCCCGCGCAAAGCGGCCTGCGCCGGCTCGATTTCAAGGCGCCAGCCGAACAGGCCTATGTGGCGCTGGCCTTCAAGGTGCCCGGCATCCGGCCTGGTGCGTCCGGCGCTGATTTGTGGGATGCCCAGGCGCAGGACGCCTTGGCGCTGACCGTCTTGTCGGCGGTACTCGACGGCTACGAGGGTGCCCGCCTGGACCGGGCCCTGACCCAGTCGGACGACCATGTGGCCGACAGCGCCGGTGCGCATTACAGCGCGACTGCGCGCGGGCCGTTGACCTTTATGGTGTCAGGCGTGCCCGCCAGCGGCAAGAGCAGCGCGGCACTTGAGGCGGCCTTGCGCGCGCAACTCAGGCGCGTGGCCGATGAGGGCATTAGCGCCGCAGAACTCAAGCGCGTGGTGAACCAGTGGACTGCCAGCGAGGTTTACCAGCAAGACAGTGTCTTTAACCAGGCGCGCATGCTGGGCGCCAACTGGACCATGGGCCTGCCCCTGGGTTTTGAGGCCGACATGCTGGAGCGCTTGCGCAGCGTGACTCCGGCGCAGGTGCAAGCGGTGGCGGCGCGCTACTTTGGCGACGACGAACTCACCGTGGCCACCTTGCTGCCCCAGCCGCTGGGCGTGAAGCGCATACCGCGCACGCCACTGCCCGGCGCACGGCATTGAACTGGTACGCACACACCATGCATTTCAAAATTCGTATTTTTTCCCTCGCCTTGCTGCTGGGCCCTGCCGCTTGGGCCGCCTTGCCCATAGAACATTGGACGCACGCCAGCGGCGCCCAGGTCTACCTGGTGCAAAGCCCGGGTATTCCGATGCTCGATGTGCAGCTCGACTTTGATGCGGGTGACCGGCGCAGCCCGGTGGGAAAAACCGGGCTGGCCGGGGTGATGGCGTCGGCTACGCGCGATGGCGTTAAGGCGGCTGCGGGCCAAATCGCACTTGACGAGAACGCACTGGGCGAGGCCTGGGCTGATTTGGGTGCCTCTTTTTCGGCCAGCGCGGGCAACGACCGCCTGACCTTTGCGCTGCGCAGCCTGAGCTACCCCGACGTGCTGGCCCAGGCCAGCGCCCTGGCCGCGCGCCAGTTGGGCGAACCGGCGTTTCCCGACAAGCTCTGGCAGCGCGACCGTCCCAAGATGATTGCCAGCATCAAAGAGGCCAACACCCGGCCGGCCACGGTGGCCGCGCGCGCCTTTGGCAAAGCGGTGTACGGCAGCCACCCCTACGGCCGTGAGACGACCGAGGCGGACCTCAACAACATCAGCAGCGCCGACATGCAGGCTTTGCACGCGCAGGCGGTGCGCGCTTGTTATGCGCGCATCAGCATGGTGGGCGCGGTGGACCGAGCGCAGGCCGATGCGTTGGTGGCCGCGCTGCTGGCGCGCTTGCCCCAAGGCAACTGCCCGGCACTACCGCTGGTGGATGAAGTGCAGCCGCTGGTGGGTCCGTCCGAGCAGCGCATTGCTTTTGAATCGGCGCAGGCCCATGTGCTGGTGGGGCAGCCCGGCATTAAGCGCAGGTCGCCCGACTACTTTGCGCTGCTGGTGGGCAACCATATATTGGGCGGAGGCGGCTTTACCGCGCGCTTGACCGAAGAAGTGCGCGAAAAGCGCGGCCTGACCTATGGCATTTACAGCAGCTTTGCGCCGGCCCTGCACGCCGGCGCCTTCACCATCAGCCTGCAAACCCGGCCCGACCAGGCGCAGCAGGCCCTGGATATTTTGCGCGCCGAGCTGCAACGGTTTGTGGCCGACGGCCCCACCGAACAAGAGCTGCAAGCGGCCAAGGACAACCTGATTGGTGGCTTTGCGCTGCGCGTGGACAGCAACCGCAAGCTGCTCGACAACGTGGCCAACATCGCCTGGAATGATTTGCCGCTGGACTATTTGGCCACCTGGACGCAAGAGGTGCAGCGCGTCACGACCAGCGATATTCGCCAAGCTTTTGCCCGCACCTTACAGCCGCAAAGCATGGCCACGGTGGTGCTCGGTGGCAACTAGGCGCGCAGCATGAGCAAGGCCTTTACCAAGGAAAGCGACGACGCGGACGACGACGAACTGCAGCTGCCCGCACTGCCGCCCGGTGGCAAAAACTACATCACACCCACGGGCTATGCCGCGATGCGCAACGAACTTCTGGGCCTGATTGACGTAGATCGACCCAAGGTGGTGGACGCCGTGCACTGGGCGGCCAGCAACGGTGACCGATCGGAAAATGGCGACTACATTTACGGCAAAAAGCGCCTGCGCGAGATCGACCGGCGCATCCGTTTTCTGACCAAGCGGATGGAGATGGCCGTCATCGCCGAACCCAGCCTGCACTTCGGAAACGACCAGATTTTTTTCGGCGCCACCGTCACCTATGTGGACGACGCCGACCAGGAACGCACGGTCAAAATCGTGGGCATTGACGAGGCCAATAGCGCGCTGGGCGAGGTGAGCTGGGTGTCACCTATCGCGCGCACCTTGCTCAAGGCGCGCGTGGGCGATGTGCTGCGCCTGGTGATGCCCGAGCGGGTGGCCGAAATTGAGGTGCTGGCGGTGGAGTACCCGAAAGTTCCGGCACTGGCCATCGCACCGTAGTCGTTTTTTAAACCGCTTTTTTGCTGCGCTGCGCGCGCATGACCACCGGCGAGCGCTGCAGTTTGGCCAGCACCGTGTCGAGATGGGCGCGGTCGCGCACCGCGATCACGAAATGCAGTTCCTTAATGTCCTGGGCGCTGTCGGGCGCCATCTCAATGTGCACGATGTCGGCCTCGGACGTGGACAAAGCCGAGGCGACCTTTGCCATGACGCCCTTGCCGTTGGCCACGGTAACCGCCAAATCGACCTCAAACGGGCGCGTCAGTTCATCGGCCCATTCCACGCCCATGAAGCGTTCGCCGTCCTTGTGCTGCAGGCGCATGGCCACCGGGCAATCGGCCGCGTGCACCACCAGGCCTTCGCCCCGGCCTAGGTAGCCCAAAATCGAGTCGCCTGGAATAGGGCGGCAGCACAGCGCAAACTTGACCGAGGCGTTTTCGCTGCCGTCCAGGGTGAGCGTGCCCATGCCGTTGGCGTTGCTCGCGCCAAAGCGCTCGCGGGTGAGCAGCACGGCGTCCGGGCGCTCGCCGACGTCACCCAGCAAGATCACCAAGCGCTTGGCCACGATGTTGGCAATGCGTTTGCCCAGGCCAATGTCGGTGAGCAGTTCCTGGCGCGTCTTGCTACCGGTAAAGCGCAGCAGTTTGTCCCAGACGGGTGCGTGGGTTTGCGGGTCGGGAAAGCTCTCGATGCCTTCGGCCCGCAGTGCCTGGGCCAGCAGTTTGCTGCCGAGTTCTTCGGACTCGGTGAGCTCCATGGTTTTGAGGTGGTGGCGGATCTTGGAGCGTGCCCGCCCGGTACGCACGAAACTCAGCCAGGCCGGGTTAGGCGTGGCGCCGGGAGCGGTAACCACTTCCACCACGTCGCCGTTTTTCAGGGCGGTGCGCAAAGGCACTTGTTCGCCGTTGATGCGGGCGGCCATGGTGCGGTCTCCCACATTGCTGTGGATCGCATAAGCAAAGTCCACCACCGTGGCGCCGCGCGGCATCGCCATGATCTGGCTCTTCGGGGTGAAAACATAGACCGCATCAGGGAATAGATCGACCTTGACGTGTTCCCAGAACTCGGAGGCGTCACGCGTCTCGTCCTGGATGTCGAGCAGCGACTGCAGCCACTGCGTACCCAGGCGCTCATTGCCGCTGTCCTGCGGGTTGTTGGTCTTGTACAGCCAGTGCGCGGCCACGCCGGACTCGGCCACCAAGTGCATGGACTCGGTGCGCATCTGGAATTCGACGTTGATGCCGGCTGGCCCCACCAGCGTGGTGTGCAGCGACTGGTAGCCGTTGACCTTGGCAATCGCAATGTGGTCCTTGAACTTGCCCGGCACCGGCTTGTACAACTGGTGCAAAAGGCCCAGCGCCGTGTAGCAGTCGGTGATTTGGGGCACGAGCACCCGAAAACCGTAGACGTCAGTCACCTGCGCAAAGCTCAGGTGCTTGTCGTGCATCTTGCGGTAAATGGAATAGAGCGACTTTTCGCGCCCGGCAATGCGCACCGGCATGCCGTGGGCGGCAAAGGTGGCTTCCATTTCTTTTTTAACTTTTTGCAGTAGATCGCGCCGACGGCTGCGCGCTTTGTGCACCGCCTTGGACAATACGGCGTAACGCCAGGGCAGCAGGTGGCGAAAGGCCAGGTCTTGTAACTCGCGGTAAGTCTGGTTCAGACCCAGGCGGTGGGCAATAGGACTGTAGATGTCCAAGGTCTCTTGGGCGATACGGCCCCACTTGGCGCGCGGCATGTCGCCCATGGTGCGCATATTGTGGGTACGGTCGGCCAGCTTGATCAAAATCACCCGCACATCGCGCGCCATGGCCAGCAGCATCTTGCGAAAGGACTCGGCCTGGTTTTCTTCGCGGGTGTTGAAGGACAGCTTGTCGAGCTTGGTCAGGCCGTCCACCAGCTCGGCCACGGGGGAGCCAAATTTTTCGATCAGTTCGACCTTGGTGACGCCGCAGTCTTCCATGGCGTCGTGCATCAGGGCCGCCATCAAGGCCTGGGCATCGAGCTTCCACTCGGCGCATTGACAGGCGACTGCAATCGGGTGGGTAATGTAGGGCTCGCCGCTGCTGCGCAACTGGCCCAAGTGCGCCTCGTCGGCAAATCGGTAAGCCTGGCGCACCTGCTCCACCTCGGCGGCTGACAGGTAGTCCAGCTTCTCGACCAGCCCGCTAAAGCCGGACGAAGCAGTTTTGACCGGTTCCGGCGCCTTCGGGAATGAATTTTGCGATTTACCCATTCGTCAAATGTAGCGTGCCCGTCCTCATGCTGCACTGCGAAGGCTAAATTTGTGACAAAAAAAGCAGCAGGAACGAATCCACGCTGCTTTCATTGGCAAGCGCGCATGGGCGCGCACTTGGTCTTTGCTTATTTGACCGCGCCGGCACTCACATAGCCCGAGACCGGCACCCATTTGCCGTCCTGGATTTGTGACAGACGCGATGCATCGCTGCCCAGTCGCTTGGTCGGCGAAAAAGTAGACTTCGCGGCGCCAAAAATGTCCGGCTCAATCGTCATGGTGTCCATGACTTTGATGAAGCTGTCGGTGGTCAGGTTTTTGCCGGCCTTATTGGCAGCGTTGGCAAAGGTGTTGACGATGATGTAGCCATAGACCGAGAAGACGGTGGGGTCTTCGTTGAACTTGGTCTTGTACTTGTTGGCCCAGAAGCGGATGGGTTGCGAGGCCTCGTCCAGGTAGGGGTTTTGCACTGTCATGGTGGCGTACAGGCCGTCCATGGCTTTGCCACCGATCTTGTGAATTAGGTCGGTGTAAGCGGCGCTCGAACCCAGGAAGATGGGGCTAAAGCCCAGCTTGCGCGCCGTACCGATGGTGCCAATGGTCTCGCGGATGATGGTGCCCAGCACCACCATTTCGCAGCCACTGGATTGCAGCTTGGACACTTGCGACGAGAAGTCGGTGGCGCCGCGCTTGTAAGAGGTTTTCTCGGCAAACTCCATGTTCAGCGTCTTGAGGCCGGCTTCCGCGCCGCGCAGCACTTCCAAGCCAAAGTCGTCGTCCTGGTAAATCGTGCAGACTTTTTTCACGCCTTTTTCTTTCACCAAACTGGGCAGCGCGATGCGCATCTGGTCAAAGTAGGTGGCGGCAAACGAGTACTTCAGGCGGTGAAAGGGCTCGTACATTTCGCGCGCGGCGGTAATCGGGAAGAAGTTGATCACGTTCTTCTCAAATTGCACCGGCATGGCGGCCATGTTTTGGGCCGTACCAATGTGGCCGACCATCATGAAAATCTTGTCCTGGTTCACCAGTTTTTGCGCCGCCAGCACCGATTTCTTGGGGTCATAGCCATCGTCTTCGACCAGCAGCTTGATCTTGCGGCCGTTGAGCCCGCCTTGCTCGTTGATTTCGTCCACGGCCAGCATCATGCCCAGGCGCGCTTGCTTGCCAAAGCCGGCCAAGGGGCCCGAAAGATCCTGTATCGAGCCCAGGGTGATTTCGTCCTTGCTCACGCCTTGCTGTTGGGCCATGGCGAGGGGCGCGGTCAGTACGTATGCCGTGAGGGCGGTTGCTAAAAATTTGGGTTTAAAAGTCATGGGTTTCTCCTAGGTTTGGGGAAAATTATCAAGTGCGCGACTGGGAAAACTTACTTGCCGTTGGGCACGGGCTTCCATTTGCCGTCCTGGATTTGGGACAGGCGGGAGAACTCGCTGCCAAGGCGCTTGGTGTTGGTGAACGTCAGCTTGGGCGTACCAAAGATATCGGGTGGCACGGTCAGGCTGTTCATGGCCTTGACGAAGCTCTCGGTCGTCAATTGCGGGCCGGCTTTTTGGGCTGCCTGGATCATGATGTCGATCATGATGTAGCCATAGGCCGAGAACACGGCAGGGTCTTCGTTGAACTTGGTTTTGTACTTGTTGGCCCAAAAGCGAATAGGCTGCGCGGCCTCGTCCGTGTAGGGGTTTTGCACCACCATGGTGGCGTAAATGCCGTCCATGGCTTTGCCGCCGAGTTTGTGGATCAGGTCGGTATAGGCGGCCACGGAGGCAAAGAACACCGGGTTGAAGCCGGTCTTGCGGGCCTCGGCCACCGTGCCAATCGTTTCACGGATGATGGTGCCCAAGACCACCAGCTCGCAGGAGGCGGACTTCATCTTGGCCACCTGGCTGGAAAAATCGGTCGAGCCGCGTTTGAACGAAGTCTTCTCGGTCAGCTCCATGTTGATGGTTTTGAGACCGGCCTCGCTGCCGCGCAGCACTTCTAAGCCAAATTCGTCATCCTGGTAAATGATGCAGACCTTTTTGGCGTTCCTGTCGGCCACCATCTGGGGCAGGGTCAGGCGCATCTGGTCGTAGTAGGAGCTCAGCAGCGCGTATTTGAGTTCATTGGGCGCTTCGTACATTTCACGCGCGGCGGTCAGTGGCATGAAGTTGACCACTTTTTTCTCAAACTGGATGGGCATGGCCGCATTGTTCTGGGCCGTACCCAGGTGGCCGGCCATGATGAAAATCTTGTCTTGGTTCACCAGTTTTTGTGCCGCGAGCACCGCGCGCTTGGGGTCGTAGCCCGAGTCTTCGACCAGCAGCCGCATCTTGCGGCCGTTCACGCCACCTTGTTCGTTGAGCTCTTCAATACGCAGTTGCATGCCGTTGCGCGCCTGCTTGCCGTAGCCCGCCAGCGGACCGGACAAGTCTTGAATGGTTCCGACCACGATTTCGGTCTTGCTCACGCCTTGTTGTTCGGCGGCGTGCAGGGCGTTGCCGATCAAAAGACCCAGCGCCAGGGCAGTGAGGGACGACAGCTTGAAAAATTTGCGTTGCATACAGGCTCTCAAAGAAAAGGTGGGTGCGAGGGTTAAAAAATACGGTGCTTTGGTCAGCGGTACATGGCTTCGATTTGTGGCGTGTACTTCTTTTCTACCAGCTTGCGCTTGAGCTTCATGGTGGGCGTCAATTCTTCGTCTTCCGCGCTGAGCTGGGTGTCAAGCAAGAAGAATTTCTTGATCTGCTCAACCCGCGCAAACTTCTTGTTCACGCGCTCCAATTCGGCCTGGATTAGCGCTTGCACTTCTGGCGCGCGCGTCAAGCTGGCGTAGTTGCTAAAGGGCACGTCTTGGTCCTGCGCAAACTTTTCCACATTCTCTTGGTCGATCATGATGATCACGGTTAAGTAAGGGCGCTTGTCGCCAATAACCACCGCATCCGTGATGTAGGGCGAGAACTTGAGGTCGTTTTCCAGCTCGCTGGGCGTGATGTTCTTGCCACCGGCCGTGATGATGATGTCCTTCATCCGGTCGGTAATGCGGAAATAGCCGTCCGGGTCTTGCACGCCGACGTCGCCGGTGTGCAGCCAGCCGTCGGCGTCGATGGTCTCGGCGGTTTTTTCGGGCAGGTTCAGGTAGCCCGCAAATACGTTTTTGCCACGCACCAAAATTTCACCGGTGGCTGGGTCCAGGCGCACTTCGTTAAAGCCTGCCGCCGGGCCAATCGAGCCCGGGCGCATGCCGGTGGCCGGTACGCCGGTGGATGCGCCGCAAGTCTCGGTCATGCCCCAGACTTCCAGCATGGGCACGCCCAGCGCCAGGTACCAGCGCACCAGCTCGGGCGAAATGGGCGCAGCACCGGTCACCAAAAAGCGCGCGCGGTGGATGCCGATGAGCTTGCGCACGTTGTTGAGTGCCAGCCACTGCGCAATGCGAAACTGCATGCGCAGAACCTGGCCTACGGGCTTGCCCGCCAGCACCAAGTCGGCGATGCGCTGGCCTACGCCAATGCCCCAGGCATAGACTGCCTGCTGCAAGGTGCCAGCCTCTTTGAGCGAAATCATCACGCCCGAGTAAAACTTTTCCCACACCCGTGGCACGGCGGTAAACACCGTGGGTGCGATCTCGCGCACGTTCTCAGGAATGGTTTCGGGGTTTTCGACGAAGTTGAGCTTGGAGCCGGTGTACAGCGCGAAGTACTCGCCGCCCATGCGCTCGGCAATGTGGCACAGGGGCAAAAAGCACATGCGCTCGTCGGTTTCGTCTTGCGAGACCAGCGTGTTGTAGCCACGCACGGTGAAAACCAGGCCCTGCTGCAAATGCATGGCGCCTTTGGGCTTGCCGGTAGTGCCCGAGGTGTAAACCAAAATCGCCAGGTCTTCAGGCTGGCATTGCTGCAGCCGCGCTTTCAAAGCATCAGGGTGCGCTGCCAGATAGCTTTTGCCCAGGGCGCGCAGGGCGTCCAAGCTGATGATGGCCGGGTCGTCCAGGGTGCGCAGGCCTTCCATGTCAAACACCACAATCTTTCGCAAGAGTGGCAACTGGGCGCGCACTTCGAGCGCCTTGTCGAGCTGCTCGTCGTCTTCGACAAACAGTACCGTGGTGCGCGAGTCTTCGCACAGGTATTGCACCTGGCTGCTGGCGTCGGTGGGGTAAATGCCGTTGGACACGCCGCAGGCCGACAGCACCGCCAAGTCTGCCCACACCCATTCCACCACCGTGTTGGCCAGAATGGACGCGCATTCGCCTTTGGCAAAGCCCAGGCTCAGCAAGCCTCCGGCAATCTCTTGCACGGCTTGTGCGGTCTGGTTCCAAGTCCAGGTTCGCCACAAGCCCAAGTGCTTTTGGCGCATCCAGACGTTGGGACCGCGCTGGGCGACCGCGTTCCAGAACAGGGCGGGAATGGTTTCCCCGGACAGCACGACTTCGTGCTGGGGTTGGATGTGGCTCAAGTCCCAAAGTTGCGTCATACGGATCCTTGCCAGCGCGCAGTGGCGCCGGCCTGTAACGGGGGGCGGGTTGAGGGGGTGAAAGGAGTGCGCATGTGCATAAGGGGGCGCAGGCTTAGCGCCAGGTTTTCTTCTTTTTCCAGCGCCGCTCGTCGCGCACGCCGGCTTCCTTGAGCCCGAGGTAAAACTCCTTGATGTCGTCTTTCTCGCGCAGGTGGGCGCAGGTGTCTTCCATGACGATGCGGCCGTTTTCCAGCACATAGCCGTAGTCCGAGGCGTTAAGCGCCATGTTGGCGTTTTGTTCCACCAACAAAATCGTGGTGCCGCGTTCGCGGTTGATGCGCACCACGATCTCAAAAATCTCTTTGGTCAGCTTGGGGCTCAGGCCCAGGCTGGGCTCGTCGAGCAAGATCAGGTCGGGGTTGGCCATCAGCGCGCGCGAAATCGCCAGCATTTGCTGCTGGCCGCCCGAGAGCAGGCCCGCGTCCTGCGCGCTGCGCTCGCGCAGGATGGGAAAGTAGCCAAACACCGTCTCGATGTCGCGCGCCACGCCGTCGCGGTCCTGGCGGGTGTAGGCGCCCATCAGCAGGTTGTCGTGCACGCTCAACAGCGGAAATACCTCGCGTCCTTCAGGCACATGGCTCAGGCCCTGCTGCACGATGAAGGACGGGTCTTTGGCCGTGATGTCCTGGCCCTTGAATTCGACCGAGCCTTTGCGCGGATCAATGATGCCAGAGATGGTTTTCAAAATCGTGGTCTTGCCCGCGCCGTTGGAGCCCAACACGGCGGCGATTTCGCCACGGCGCACTTGCAGGCTCACGCCGCGAATCGCCTTGATCGGGCCATAGGCGCTTTCCACGTTCAGGAGCTTGAGCACGGGCAGGTCGCTGATGGCGGGTGGCAGGCTGCTCATACGGCACCTCCGGCTGTAGCGCGCGGGCTGGCGCTGGTGGGGCGGCGCAAGGAGGACACATCGTCCACCGAGCCCAAATAGGCCTCGATCACGCCGGGGTCGCTTTGCACCTCGCGCGGCGTGCCCATGGCCAGCACCTCGCCCTGGTTCATGGCCAGCACCCGGTCGGAGACCTTGGACACCAGGCCCATGTCATGTTCCACCATCAGTACGCTGATGCCGAGCTCTTGCTGAATGTCCTGGATCCAGAAAGCCATGTCGTCGGTTTCTTCCACGTTCAGGCCCGAGGACGGTTCGTCCAGCAGCAGCAGTTTGGGTTCGGTGCACAGGGCGCGCGCCATTTCGACCACCTTGCGCACGCCATAAGGCAAGCCGGCCACAAAGGTGTCGCGGTAGTGCTGCAGGTTCAGGAAATCAATCACCTCTTCGGCTTTTTCGCGCGACTGCAGCTCGGCCTCGCGCGCGGCGGGCGTAAAGAACAGGTCTTGCCAAAAACCGGTCTGGCGGTGCGTGTGGCGGCCAATCAAGAGGTTGTGCAATACAGAGGCGTGTTCAAACAGCTCAATGTTCTGGAAGGTGCGCGCAATCCCGAGCGCAGCCACGTCTTGCGGCGCCTGGTCGGTGAGCTTGACCAAGCCCTGGGGGCCCGCATAGTCAATCTCGCCGGTGGTGGGCGTGTAGATGCGGCTGATCAGGTTGAACACCGTGGTTTTGCCCGCGCCATTGGGGCCGATCAGGGTGAATACTTCGCCCTGTTTGACGTCGAATGACACGTTGTTGACCGCCAGCACGCCGCCAAAGCGCACGCTCAAATTTTTGGCCGATAGAAGGGTGGCGGTCATTTCAGGCGGTCCGATTTTTGGAAGGATTTCTGCCGCTTGAACATGCCCTTGCGGTAGAACGGAAACATTTCAAAATAGGTGCGCACCTTG